>JABDCI010000005.1:1863-67496 GCA_013288215.1 Verrucomicrobiota bacterium
AAAGGTGGCGAAAGGGGCAGCAGGCAGCTTTGTTTGAAGGAAAATCGCGGACACTGGGAATGCTTCGATCATTTTCCACGCATAATACGTGTGATGGGGCGTGTCGGTTGTGAGCAAGACAATGTTCATTCGATTTCACTGGATGTCGGAGGGCAATAACGGTTCTCCAAATGGGATGGCTCGCTTCAAATGGCGGCCTATGAGTTGAGCTTCCTCTCCCGGAGCAAGTCCTCCCGCGGGACGGATCCATGTGAGGTCTTCCAAGCCAAGAAGGTGGCCGGCAGGAAGATCGCGACAAGCGACAATCGACCGGCGGATGGTGGGAACCACGGCTTGTTCGCATGCTTGAACGGCTTTGCCGGCTTTGCCCAAAAGCGTTTCCGCGCGTTGGATTTTTTCGAGGAGTTCTCGTATTTCGGCAGGGGTGGCTGAGAGTTGGTGATCCCGAAAATCGGAGAAATGCTTGTCGAGCGTAAAATGCTTTTCCACGATTCGCGCTCCGATTGCCACCGCCAAAAGGGAAGCTTCGATTCCGAGAGTGTGGTCGGAATAGCCCACGGGAACCTGAAAATGTTCTGCGAGAAAATGGATTGAGCGAAGATTTGCTTCCTGCGCAGGCACTGGATAACTGCTGACGCAGTGAAGCAGGGCGAAAACGCCATTTCTTTTGGAATCCTTCCATTCTCGTTTCAAAATGGAAACCGTTTGCTGCACTTGCTTCAAATCGCTGCCGCCGGTCGACAGGATGACCGGTTTTCCAGTCCGCGCGATTTGCCGGATCATCGGATAAAAAGCGATGTCACCGGAGGCAACTTTATAAGCATCGACGATCTCCTCAAGGAAACGCGCGCTCTCGAGATCGAATGGAGTGGAAAGAAACAACATGCCTTTCGAATGGGCAAGGTCGGCGAGTTGCCGAAATTGGTCTTGAGTCAATTCAAACGATTTGAGCCGCTGGAACCTGGCGGCATCCGACCTGCTTACATAATATTCGGTGCGAAAGGTTTGGAATTTCACTGCTGGCACGCCGCACTCAGCCGCCGTTTCCACCAACTTTCGAGCCACATCAAAACGACCTTCATGGTTGTTTCCGAGCTCAGCCACGAGAAGAACCCTGTTTTGAACATCAAAGTCGCCGATCTGCATGGGAAATGAAGATATTAACAATGCCCTTTTTGCAGCAAACAATCCCCCATCACGAGCGCGTCCAGGCCGGAAGAGAAAAAGGTGCGCACGGCATCCTGTGGAGAGCAGACCATGGGCTCCCCCTTCAAGTTGAAGCTGGTATTGAGAACAAGAGGAAGTCCCGTGATCTTTCGGAATTCATCAATCAGCTGCCAGTAGAGGGGATTTTGCTTGCGATCCACTGTCTGCAGGCGGCCTGTTCCATCCACGTGTGTCACTGCTGGAATCAGTTTTCGTTTTTCTTCGCGGATCATGAAAACTTTTTCCATGAAAGGCGTGGGAACGGCGTTTTCGAAATAGTCGTTGATGTGTTCCGTCAATATGGAGGGGGCAAAGGGCCGGAACGGCTCGCGGTATTTCACCGTTTCATTGACCCGGTCTTTCATCGAGGCATCCCGGGGATCTGCGAGAATGCTGCGATTTCCGAGCGCACGGTCGCCGAATTCAAGGCGCCCCTGAAACCAGCCAATGATCTTGTCGGAAGCGACGAGTTTTGCAGCCGTCCGGGCGATATCCTTGTGGGTGGAATAGTTGATTTTGAATTTGCGCAACAGACTCCTGATTTCCTCATTGGAAAAGCCTGGTCCGAAATAGTTGGAACGCAAAATATGGCACCGAGGTTGTCCAAAAATCTGGTGATGACAATGATACGCCGCGCCAAGGCTTCCACCGGCGTCATCTGGAACCGGTGGAATGAAAACCTGTCGAAAAGGCGTTTGCTCCAAGATTTTCCCATTGGCGACTGAATTAAAAGCAACGCCGCCTGCCAGCACGAGATTTTTGGAACGAGTCCTGGCGTGAAGCTGCTGCAGGAGCCGGAAATAGACTTCTTCTGTGACGCGTTGTGCTGCGGCTGCAAGATCGTATTGTTCCGCATTCAGCGGTTGATCGCGCCTGTTTGGCGGTATTCCCAAATGCTGGATGAGCTTTGGAGTGTATCTTGAAGGCCTGTGGAACTGATAATGGTTGAAGTGGGTGAGATCCAATTCAAAGCCGTCGTCATTTTTCCAATGAATCAGGGAGCGCAGCTTCGGATAAAACCGGTTTGAATCCCCATAGGAACTCGCGCCCATCAATTTCCATTCATCGCTTTGAGCCTGAAAGCCGAGATATTCTGTGATCGCAGAATAGAACGAGCCGAGACTGTGCGGGAATTCCTGCGACCAAAGAGATTGAATTTTGTTGGCCTTGCCTTTGTTGAAGGTGACGCAGTCCTTCTCTCCGAAAGCGTCCACGGTCATGATCGCCGCTTCCTCATAGGGTGAAACGAAAAATGCCGCCGCGTGGGCAAGGTGATGTGTCACATAATGGACGCGCACCTGGGCTTCGTCGAGAAAGTGGAGAGTTTGTTCAGCAGCTGCTGCGAAATTGCCTTCCTTGAGCGCCATCAGATAGTTCGGGACACTGTAGAAAAGCTCGCCCAGGTAGCGGGGGCGCTGAGATTGAGCAAGGTTGAATGCTTCGAGATTGATCGCGGGGTTCCAGGAAACGGCGATCGCATCCAAGTCCTGCAGGCGGAGTGAAGCTGTTTTAAGCGCTTCGCGGATGCCCTGGACGGGAAAGGAGCGCGTGCGTTTCTCTCGCGTCAGCCGTTCTTCCTCGACGGCAAAGACAACCTTGCCATCGACAAGCAGGGTGCAGGAGGTGTTGAAGCCCACCGGGCTGATGCCGAGGATTTTGCGAGAAGACCTGCGTTTGTGCTTCATAAAGGAACGGATTTCGGGGAAAGCCGATTACGAGGTTTGGCTTTTGTACAGTTCGCGATACCATTTGATGTACTTTGGAAATCCGACTTCAATGGGATTCTGCGGATTGTAGTCCAGAAGCGTGCGCGCTTTCGCGATGCTCAGCGTCCCGCGGAATGGAATCAGCTTGTCGCGTTCAGTATGCTCGACCACGGCGCCGGGGAATTCCTTTTTGACGACTTCGATCAATTCCTTGATCGCGCGGGCGTGGCCCATGGTGAGATTGAAGATTTGATTCTTTGCCTGGGGCTTGGTGAGAACCAGCCGAATGCCTTCAATCAGGTCGTCGATGTAGGTGAAATCGATCTTCTCGTCGCCATCGCCTTCAACTCGCAACTTGGCGCCGGCAAACGCGTTTTCGATGAAAATCTGGCCCACCCGACGGCTGACACAACGCGATCCGTAAAGAGCCGAAGGTCGGATGATCGTATAAGGCAGATCGAAGACCTGGTTATAAGCAATCACCAGTTTTTCCCCGGCCAGCTTGAGGGCGCCGTAGACGCCGATGGGATTGAGCGGATGATCCTCATCCACTTCCTCGGACTGGAAATTGCCATAAGCCATGCTTGATGAGAAATAGATGAAATGTTCGACGTGGCCCCGTGATGCATCGAGCGCATTTTCCAGCGTGCGCAGACTGTGATCGAAGGTGCTGAACGGATCCTTGTTAGAACGGTTCGCATGGGCGACTGCGGCGAGCTGGATCACGACCTGCGGCTGGACCATGCCGATGATCTTCGACACCGCGCCATAATCCCTCGCGTCCTGCACGAAGAGCGGGATTCCGGCGGCATTCAACCGATTTAACCGCTCATGGATGATTTGCACGTAAAGATCGCGTCCCACCATTGCGGAGGTGTTGGATGTGAAGGCGAGGAGGTTGTTGACCTGAAGGCTGTCCATGATGGAGACTTCGGCTCCGGATTCCTTCAGGGCCAGGGCCATGTTGTGTCCAATAAATCCTGCGCCTCCGATGAGAATGATGCGGCGTCCTTTTAATTCGGTCATAAATGCCTTTCTACAACTTCCTTGAATGTGCCAGCGATCTCATCGATCTCCGCTTCGCCGAGGTGAGGACCAACCGGAAGCGCGATCGACGCGTCGCTGATCAATTCAGCGATAGGATAATGGGCGGCTTCATATCCATATTTATTGCGATAATACGTCATGCGCGGGACAGGTTGAGGATAGTAGACGCTCGTTCCGATGCCTGAAGCGTTGAGTTCCAAAACAAGGTCGTTTCGATGGGAGCGGATTTTTTCGGGCAGGATCGCGCTCAGACAATAGTGGCTGCTCTTCCCATGATTAAAATGGATGTCGGGGACATGCACCCCCAGAATGGAAAGAATCTGAGCTTTCAGGCGCGAAAAATTCCTTTTCCGCGTGGCGAGGATTTCAGGAAGACGTTCGATTTGTTTGCGTCCGATGGCGGCGTTGATCTCACTCATTCGGTAATTTAATCCCAACTGGGGGACATCGTAGATTCCAGGAATTTTCCGTTCCTCAAATTTTCGATCGACGCCAAACCCGCGAACTTTGGTCACTTTCTCAGCGAGATCTTTGTGTTTCGTGACAAACATGCCGCCTTCACCGGTAGTGATATGTTTGGCTGGATAAAAGGAGAAGCATCCGGCGTCACCCCAAAGCCCGGCATGCTTGTCTTGATGGTATGTCCCGACAGCCAGCGCGCAATCCTCGATCACACGGAGTGAATGCTTGTCCGCGATTTGCATGACCTCGTCCATAGGGCATGGGATTCCGAGAAAATGGACAACGATCAATCCCCGGGTTTTTGGACTGATTTTTTTCCTCAGGACAGAAACATCCATGTTTCCGTCCTGCTCGTTGCAATCCACGAACACCGGTTTGGCGCCCACAAGTTCGACCGCGTGAACCGTGGCCGTGTGGGTTTGTGCAGGCACGAGGACTTCGTCTCCCGGGCCGAAGCCGAGCTGCCAGCAAGCCAGATGCAGAGCTGCCATGCAGGAACTGGTGGTCACCGCATGCGCACTGCCACCCATGAATGCGGAAAATTCTTGCTCGAAAGCTTTGTTTTGCGGACCGTGTGTTAAAACATCTCCGTCGAGTACTTCCAGAACAGCTTGCTTTTCGGAGTCGCCAATCGTGGGGCGCGCAAAAGGAATGGAGGTCTTTGTTTTCACAAATAAGAAATGGGAACGGTGGCGCCCTTCTGAAATGCTTCATCCGCCGCGAAACAGACCTTCATGGCATCGAAGAAGCTCATGGTCTCTGACGTCATATCTTCGGATGTTTGAATGGCCTGAACAAATCGCGGAATCAGCACGCCTTTGGATAATGGAAGAGATGCAAAGGGCAGGAGAGTGGCGGAAACATCCGGATCCCGCGTCATATGGAGTCTCGCGCCGGCGTCATCGAAAATACACGTCGCATGCGTTCCGAAAACCCTGATTACGTGATGGTGCCGATGCATGCAACCAAAATTCGCCGTTACGCGTCCGACTGCTCCGCTCGGAAATGAAAAGGTGGCCGCCATGAAATCGGGATGACGAAAAGCGCTGTCTTTTGTGCATATGCGATTCCCGACGCAGCTTGCTCTGTTGGGACGTTCGTTGAGCAGCCACATCATCAAATCGATCATGTGAACGCCACCGCCCTGGATTACCGAATAGAAGGGAATCTGCCCGCGCCATCCCTCGGTTAATTTGTGCACACGTCCGTAAAGATAATCTCCGTCCCATGCATAAACCGAGCCGAAAATGCCTTCCTGAATCTTCTGGTGCAGCTGACGATAGAGCTCCGCTCCACGAAGAACCAGATTGGATCCCAATTGAATCTTCCCGCCATGACGTTTCCATGCGTTGTGGATGCGTCGAAGGTCCGCTTCATTCTGGCAAAGCGGCTTCTCCAGAAAAATGTGTTTTCCGGCTTCGAGGGCGCGAACCGCCTGGGATGCATGCGCATCGTCATAGCTGGCGATTGCCACGACGTCCAAATCGGGGATCCGAAACAGATCATCGGCCGAAGCTGTGATCGTGGCTTGTGGATGGGAGGCATGGACCTTCTGGAGTTTCTCTTCGGAAAAATCACAGAGCGCCGCCACTTCACAGCCAGGACACTCTGAGAACGTTCGCGCCAGGGATTCGCCCACTCCAAGCCCGATGATTCCAATTTTCAGGTGTTTCATGGAGAGAACTACATTTTTTGCTTCAAGGAAACCAGCTCTTCCAGGCCGTAAGTCCAGTGAGGCCGGATCATATGTTTCAGCATCTCTTCGCATTGCTGAAAATCAATCGCGTCATCCACCGAAAACTGCAAATGCGAGAGATCGGGGTTGTGATGAAAATTGAAAATCTGAAGCTCGTGGGGGTTCTGATAGCAATAATACGTGACGTGTTCCTGATCGTTCGGCGATGTCATTTTGGGCGCAGCTTCCAAAAATGCTGCACGTCGAAGAATTTCCACCGACTGGCCTTTTGGAAAGGATTTTGGAAAGGTGTTCGTGACGAGGTCGCAAGACTGGCTTTGAAAAATCTTCCAAGCCTGCTGAATGAGATCAATGTCCAGAAGAGGGCTATCGCCATTCACACGCACGAAAGCATCCCAATCCTGCGTCTCCAGGGCGGAAACGAATCGTTGGGCGACGTTGTTCAAATCGCCCCGATGCACCGCGATGCCTTGCGATTTGCCCCATGCGGCGAGTTCGTCATCCGTGGGATCCGTGGAAGTCGCGAGCACGATTTCCGCGAGACAATCGCAATGTTGAAGCCGTTCCACAAGGTAATGAAGCATCGGACGGCCATTCATCGGCTTGAGGCTCTTGCCGGAAAATCGAACCGAAGACATGCGAGCTTGAATGATGGCGCCGAGCTTCATAGGAATCCGCGGTTTTATGATGTTTCTGCGGACAGCCGCTTGCGAGAAAATTTCGAGTGATTCCCGAGTGAATGAAGGAGGATCCTTTTCATCGGAACATGTTCCATTTCAGAATAGAGCCTGCCCGCACGTTGCGTGTGACCGTGCGTCCGATGACCTCTTCCCGACGGGAAGGAGGCAGCCCCGTGCCCGGGCGTTTACAGACGAGATGTTCCCTTGCGATCTTCGTTCCAGCGGGGAGGTTGATGGCGGCAACGAGGCTCTTGCGCATGACATCGGCCATGTGCGACTCGCTTTTTGCGGGTTCCTTTCTGCCGTTACCGAGTGAACGCTCGACCGTACGAATTCCTCGGACGAGCGCTTGCAGTTCCTTCGGCTCAAGAGAGGCTTTTTGATCAGGTCCAGGGAGATTGCGGCTCAAGGTGAAATGTTTTTCGATCACGCAAGCACCAAGCGCGACTGCGGCGAGCGAGATTTCGATTCCGAGCGCATGATCGGAGAATCCGATAGGAAGATTCAATTCCGATGCCATGGTCTTCATGGCGAGGAGATTGGATTCGGCAGGTTCGACAGGATGATTGCTGACGCAATGCAGAAGAATCAGCTCACAGTGGCGCGTGTTGAGGATGGTTTCCACCGCCGTCCGGATTTCTTTAAGGTCGGACATTCCAGTCGAGAGAATCATCAACCTGCCTTTGCGCGCAAGGTGTTCCAAAAACGGCAGATTTGTAATTTCACTGGAAGGAACCTTGAATGCCTCGACACCAATCTTCTCGAGCAGATCGGAACTCGCCTCGTCCAGCGCGCTGGAAAGAAAGAGAATCCCCTTTCGTTTGCAATATTGGGCAAGATCGTGATGAGCCTGCGCGGAAAGCTCCAGCCGCTTCAGCATATCGTAGTGGGATTCCAGTCGGGGCGAATGCTTGAGTTGATAGTCTGCCTTGGGAGCGCTGCGTGTGACGATGGCGTCCGTTTGAAACGTTTGAAATTTTACCGCGTCCGCTCCCGCCTGGACGGCCGCATCGATCATTTGCATCGCCTTTCCCAGGTTGCCGTTGTGATTGACCCCCGCCTCCGCGATGATAAAACAGGGATAACCTCTGCCGATGGCGCGTTGTCCAAGCCTGACGGTGGTGATCATAGGCTGATTTCCGCGGGGCGCATACCGGGAATATCCATAGAAGCGCCAACGGGCCTGTGCGCTTGTGGCGGGCGAACAACGGTGATGGGGGAGTGAAATTCCATGGCTATGCCCAAGGAAAAACTCGTTTGCGGGGGAGTTTGGTAGGTTCGAAGGCCACCGGCACATGGCCGTTTTCATGGGAAACGTAAGCGGCCACAAGGATTGACACTGTCTGGCGTCCGTCCTCGCCCGTGGGCGCGTTGCGATCGTTGATGAGCGCCTCAAGAACCGCTTTGGAAGGATCGAGCATTTCCGCCGGCCGAATTTTCAACGATTTTTCGACCGAGGGTGTGGCATAACGCGTGGTGGGAAGTTCGCGTTGCGGCTCCTCTCGCAAACTGAGGGACATGAGACCCGCGAGTTCGTCCACGACCATTTGGCCGTATGGGCCGGCATAGATCACCTTGGTTCCATGACCGAGATCGGCGCCGACCTCCATGTAAAAGCGTTTGCCGCTGCTTGTCGTAAAACGCACACATCCCGCCTGATCTTCAAATTGCGGGCCGCGTAAGTTGGGAACTTTTTCCGGCGAAAACCACGCTGTGACCTCCAGGGGTGTTTCGTTGGTGAGATAACGGAACATCTCGAAAAAGTGAGTTCCATTCATCGCCATGCCGATGTTTCCGGCGATCACCGAAACGCTGCGAAGGCCTCCGAAGGAGTCAAGGTTCACGAGACGTTTTGCTTCGGTGTATTGCTGCATGAAGCGCATCTGGTGATTGATCGCGAGTTTGGTCTGGTGCGCCCGGCAGGCCTGGATCATCTGATCGCATTCGTCGAGTGACGTGGCCATGGGTTTTTCGCATAAAATATAGCGGGCGCCTTTTTCCGCAGAGCGGCATACGAGATTGCAGTGGGAGGGAGCTGTCGTGGCGACGATGACGCACTCCGGCCGCGCTTTACCGAGAAGAGTCATCGCGTCGGAAAAGCAGCGTTCCGCGGAAACACCGAGCTCTTCACGCACGGTTTCAAGGGACTTCGGATCACTGTCGCAGACACCCGCCAGCTCGAGGCCAAGATCGCGGACAATTTGAATGTGACGCCGTCCCATGCGGCCAGCGCCTATAACGGCAACTCTCATGTGTGAGATGTAGGTTTCCGCCTGGCTTTCAACAAATCAGTCCTTGACGGATCTCCATAAGGAAAGCAAGCCATGTGCCAAGAAACCCGCGCTTCAGCGTGAGTGATGTAAAGATCTTATATTGAGAAAAGGCTGTTCCACCTGTTTTCGAATGGACAGATGCAAGGGGTCGCTTTAAAGGATGCGCAGTGATGATGTCCTCTACCAAGGAAGATTCTTCCAAACTGGGTCAATTTATTCCGCTGCATTATCACGCGAACATGTTGCGTGACAATGCGCGCATGACAGGGTTCAAGCAGGCGATTGAGAAGGTGGTGCCGCAGGGTGGAAAAGTGGTGGAGTTAGGAGGCGGCACGGGCGTGCTTTCTTTTTTTGCGGCTCATCGCGCTTCCAAGGTTTGGTGCGTGGAAAAAAATCCAGAGATGGTGCAGGCGGCACGCCGACTCCTTGCGCTCAATCCCTTTGCGGAAAAAATCGAAGTGGTCGAAGCGGATGCCATGACCTTTTTGCCATCCGAACCGATCGATGCCGTGGTATGTGAGATGTTGCATTCCGCGCTCCTGCGCGAGAAGCAGGTCGAAGTGATTGACGGCTTCAAGCGAGCCTATGCGCAGCGTTTTGAAAAACTCCCGATTTTCATTCCGGAAGCGGTGATTCTGGCTGTGCAGCCAGTGCACCAGAATTTCAAGTTCCAAGGATATTATGCTCCCGTGCCGATGTTTTACGATCCGTTGGTTGCTTCCGACGAAACGCAGGGACTCGGCGACCCCGTGAATTATAATATGTTTTTCTACGCTCAAGAATTGCCGAAACAATTCACCTGCGAACTGGAAATGCCGATCCATGCGGGAGGGACGGTGAATGCGCTGCGCTTTATCACAAAAAATGTCCTCGCAGCGCTCGTTGCGGAGAATTGTACGGTGGATTGGTTCAGCCAATATCTTGTGCTGCCTCTCTTTAGCCCGATTGTTGTTCAGAAGGGAGACGCAGTAAGGGTGCGTTTCCAATATCAACCAGGCGATTCCATTGAGACACTTACGCGTTCGATCGCGGCCGTTAAGAAGTAAACTTTTCCAACGACACAAAATCTCCCGTCTCTCGTTTTCCTGCCGCAAAACGGGGCAGGTGGAGGGCCTTGGACAGGCCCGTCTTACGAACCTTCGGGGGTCTTCGGCAGGTTTCCGACAAGGTTGCCGAATCCGGAAACAATCGCGAGGGGCGGATAGCCAACCGAGGAATGAACGGCTGCCTTTGCCTGACTCACTGTTTCGGGTCGCACATCCGGAACGCCGCGGAGCATATTCATGAATGTCTCGTACTCCTGGCTGAACGCGGATACTTGAGCGGTGTCCTGCGAGGCCACATCCGATGCCGGGGCGGCACCTTTCGGTGAAGCTCCAGCTGCGGGAGTATTATCCGAGGATCGGACGACACCTGCATTCGGTTGTATGGGATTAATCATATGTCAATACTGCCTCTATTGATCGGATCGGCATCCTCCAGATAAACTTGAGGAAAAAAATACACCAAAACTAGGCATTTTTTGCCCATTTTTGGCTTAAACCAGCTTTTTCCTCAAAAAATTAGGGGTTTTCTGGGATTTTAGGAGCTCCCGGCAGGGTGGTAAAGAGTTCGGAAAAGACGTATTGGAAAAACATACGGGGTGATTCCAGGATGCTTTCGCTTCGGCGATTCGGATAAGCTGCCCTAAATTCGGAGAGATAATAGTTTCGTGCTCCATTGGCCACCAGGGTGAGCTGGCTATCGAGTGTCTCATCGATGGCCCAAGGCATGGTTTGTTTCGGAATATTCCAAAGCTTCATGGCTGTTCCAAGCAAGAGAGGGCGATGGGGAGAACATGACGTGATGCGGCAGATCAAAATTCCGTCGGCCCCTTCTTTCGCGGCCCAAGGCAGTGCTTCCTCGAGCGTGAATTCCTCTTCATTGCGGCGTGGCTGCACGTCGGCACGGGAGGGGAGGACGACTTCAAAGGCATTGGCTTTTGTCAGTTCCTGGACGAGAAGTTCGTCAATATCCCGCAGCGTCATCACGTCCGCCTTGCCAAATGAGGGCAGAACCATCACGCGCCGTGGAAGGGCGTCCCGGCCTTCCGAACTCACGCGGAAATTTTTGGGATGAAAGTAGGGCGGCATCGTGCGATCGACTTCGATATATTCGGTGCTCACGCAACCGCAGATCAAGAGAGCGGTGACAGCCGGGATCAAGATTCGAATGTTCATACAGAAATGAAGAGGCGTTGGGTAAGGGGGTCGGACACGTTGTGTTGTAGGATATAGTGGATCAGCTTGGGAGTCAGAATTTGACCTTTCGGCACGAGGAGAACGCCGGAGGCGCTCGAGACGTTGCAGGAGAGTTTCATGCCGGCTTCGAGTTCACTGATGAGAACTTCGCGTTCGCGCTCGGCCATTTCAGGACGGTCCTGAAGGATGCGCAGAAAGGCGCGTCCCACCTCGGGATGAAATCGCGTTCCCAGATTATCCTCGATGAACCGGGCGGCGTCCGTGCGTTCCATGGGCACCTCGTCATAGGCGTCAGGAATCGCGAGGATCGCGGCAAGGAGAGGAAGGCGGTCTCCCGCGAGCCCATTGGGATAGCCGTTGCCGTTGAACCATTCGTGATGCGCGAGAATGATTTCCGGCACGCCCTTTTGCTGGAGAAATTGCACGAGCTCGGAGCCTGTTTTCGGATGGGCATGAAGGGCTGCCTGCTGCGAGGGAGAGAGATCATTCCAGCCGAGCTGCTGGCAGGAGTGCGCGGAGCGGGAGACGCTGATGAGGCCGATGTCGTGCATCTCAGCGGCCATTTCGAGGCTGTTGAGTTCCTCGGGAGAAAGTTGAAATGTTTTCCCGATGGCGGTCGCCCATTTGGCGACTCGCGACGAATGGCTGGCAAGGACGTGGTCAAAGTGATCGAGCAAATCGAAGCAGAGCCTTACCGAATTCGAAAGCGCCTGTTGGAGCGCCATATTTGTCTTCTGAAGCTCTTCGTTTCCTGCAATGAGCGCCGCCTGGAGGCGCTGGTTTTCCTGCACGAGGCGGAAACGCTCCATGGCTTCCCGAAGCGTGAGTTGCACATTCTCCGCAGTGCAGGGCTTCGTGATGAAGCGGAAGATTTCCCCGTCATTGATGGCTGTGAGGGCGACCTGCGTTTCGGGGAAGCCGGTGATCAGGATGCGCAGCGTCTCAGGCCTGGAACGTTTCAATTCGCGACAAAAATCGAGCCCGTTGCCGTCGGGCAGCGCTTGGTCGAAGAGAAGCACGCTGATATTTTTGTTTTCGGCGAGGCATTTGCGTGCCGCCGCGATTGTGGAAGCTTGGAGGCTGATGCAGCCCATGTCTTGGACGATCTCGCCAAGAAGCTCGAGCAGCTGCTCATCGTCGTCGACGATCAGGACCGTGTTTTTGATTGAAGAAATTTCGGCGCTCATGATGGATCTCCAAGAGAGGCAGCGCCGTTGCCGGTTGCGGGATCGGCGCGCTTGCGGGGCATGAGGCTGTCGACAAGAGTGCCGATTTTCTGCGCTTCCTCTTGGATCTGATTCGTAACCACCAACACATCCTCTTTTAATTCAAAGTTTTCGACGAGAAAATTCCAGGCCGGGGTTTCTGTGAAAAAGCCCTGCACCGGTTCCATGTTCCCGGAGCATCCGACCTGGTGAAGGCGCGCGAGAAAATCAGCGACATTCACGATCGCACCGATTTCCTGGTCCTTCACGGCAAGCTTCCAGTTGTGATGGCAGCGCACCGCCTCATAGACCGCGGGAGGGACATTTTGTCGTTCAAGGTACCATCCACCGAGCGCTCCGTGGTCGGTGTCGAAATAGAGTCGTTCGGCCTGATGGAAACTGAGGTTTTCAGCCCGCGCTTTGCTGATGACGAAGCCGAAGCCCTCCGGGGAGAGCATCGCGATCACGAGTTTGCCGACATCGTGCAGGAGCCCGGACATGTAATCCAGCTCGGGATTGTTTTTGGCGCGTTTGAACCGTTTGCCGAGGGAGCATGAAAATTGTGCGGTGGCGATGCAGTGACGCCAGAAATCCTCCCAGACGAAACCTGACCGATCTTGAGGACTCAACACCTCGACACAGTGGGTCGTCATGCTAAGCATGCGAAGCTGTTCGACGCCGAGAAAAAGGACTGCCTCATCGATGTCCACGACCGGCTCCGGGCGCGCGTAATAAGCGGAGTTGGCCATCCGCAAAAGACGCACGGAAAGCGATGGATCGCGCGAAATCTCCTGGCCGATCTGCGCAATGGTGGCCTTGGGATCGCTCGTGTAGGCGCCGAGTTTTTTCAGAATACCCTTCAGTGTGGGCAAATGACCCACTGAACTTTCCTTTTCCAGGCGCTTCCTCAGCGCTGGCATGAGCAAAATGGAGGATGAGGGAACCACGGTTCATCATCTTGTAAAGCAGGAGGTATGCCAAGGAATCACAGGTGAGACAGTCTGTCATTCTCCGCTGCCATCCTCGAAAAGGAAGATTTCACGTTTCATGGGTGTGGAAAGGCAGGACAGTCCGCGTTTCCATTTCAGGTATTAATTGCCTATTCCTCAGAGGATAGCTGTTGAGTTGACAACCTTTCCCGGGTGGGTCATTTCATCTGCATGGCGCTCACCTATTCAACGAGGAAAGAAATCGGGAAACCGGCGGTCGATTTTGCTCTGAAAGGGACCGATGACAAGACGTATTCGCTCTCTGATTTCAGCGGCGCGAAGGCGCTTGGGATCATTTTTATGTGCAACCATTGTCCGTACGTCATCGCGGTCCAGAAGCGCATCAATGCGCTCGCGAAAGAATATGCTCCCCGGGGTGTGCGCATCGTGGGAATCAATTCCAATGATTCGATGTGTTATCAAGAAGACAGTTTTGATGCCATGAAAACCCGCGCCCGGGAAGAAGGATATCGTTTTCCGTATCTTTGGGATGAGACACAAGACGTCGCGCGTGCGTATGGTGCCGTGTGCACTCCGGATCCCTTTGTATACGAGCGCGTCGGATCCGAATTTCTTCTGCGATATCACGGCCGCATTGACGACTCTTGGCAGGATGAAAAATCGGTCCGTCACCGAGAGCTGGCTCTCGCTCTGGACGCGATGCTTCAAGGCAAACCTGCGCCTTCTGATCAAAAACCATCCATGGGCTGCAGCATCAAATGGAAACGGTGACTTTACGCGCGGCGCGTCTTGTTCTGACCATCGCGTGCCTGGTCATGGGTTCCGTGCGAGCCTCGGATCATGCGTCCTCGGCGATCTCACCCGATGAGGCGCTCCGTCGATTGGAGGCGGGCAATGAGCGTTTTGCCAGCGGAAAAACAGAGCATCCGGCGCAGGATGCACATCGCCGGCAGGAACTCATCAGCGGCCAGTCTCCGTTCGCCATCGTGCTCGGATGCAGTGATTCGCGCGTGCCGCCGGAAATTGTCTTCGATCAGGGGCTGGGCGAAATTTTCGATGTCCGTGTGGCCGGCAACGTGCTCGATCCAGCCACTCTTGCGAGCCTCGAATATGCGGTCGACCACTTGGGTTCGCGGCTTATCCTCATTCTCGGGCACGAAAAATGCGGTGCCGTTCAAGCGGCGCTCTCTCTTTCGAAGGGTGCCTCGGCAGGTTCGCCGGATTTGGATTCGCTTGTCCATTCGATTCAGCTGAATGTCCGCGGCGATCACCTCGATGACCCTTTGCTGCGCCAGCCGGTCCGGCACCAAGTCGACGGCGTTGCCCAGGATTTATTAAAACGCTCGAATCTGATCCGGAAAAAAGTGGATGCCGGCGAAGTTCGTGTCGTTCGTGGAATATATGCGCTCAGTTCAGGCCGAGTGGCGTTTTGGGATGACTCCTTAGCATCTTCGGACAGCCGCTAACGGTTTTCAAAGGCTTCGCCTGCGACTTCCTCGACGCCGTACCAAAAGGCGTGGGTGCGGCCTTGCTTGGATAGATCGTCGTGTTTGGCAAGTCGGAAGACGGGTCGGATGCCATTCCAATGGGCGTCGGAGGTCACCTCGAGAAGCGCCCGGTTGATCCGCAGACTTATGATTTCAAGGATGCCAAGCTCGTGGCTATGCCGTTCTCCCCAGGTAATCTCACCTTGAAGCGTTTTAAAGGCAGCCAGACCTTGTTTTCCCTTCAAATCCAGCCAATCGACCTCTAGCAGGTAGGGGGAATGGCAGTCAGCCAGCAGGCAAACTTCAACCCGGATGCGGCTGTAATTCCAATCCTTTTCCGAGTAGCGCTGAAGAGCTTGATTGATGGCTTCCACCCACGTCTGCATGTGGGAGGGGTTGATCGGATCGACACTCATTCAAAAAATGTGAGTTTTTTTTGAACAAAAGACAAGGTCCCCTTGTCTTAATTATGGCCTTACTCGGGCACCGACGTTTTTGAGAGAATCATGTCTCTCACCTCCTTGGCGTACGGTGCCCGTTTTTTTTAGTTTGAACTGTTCCCGCCGAGTCGGCATTTGTCACAGGAACGCAACAGAGTTGCGCCCTTTTTGTAACTTGCTCGCGGCAGGATGGTTTCATGCCAGATCTTATATTGATTGTGGAGGATGAGCCGGATGTTTCCGACTTGCTCGTTTTCACGTTTAAAAGCGCTGGATTCGCGGTGGTCTCCACACGGGATGGAGGCGAGGTGCTGAATCTCATCAAGCAAAAGCCCCCCTCGCTCGTGATTCTGGATCTCATGCTGCCTGGCATGGACGGAACCGATGTCTGTCGCGCCCTGAAACGTGATTCCAAGTTTTCCTCCATTCCCATCATGATGCTGACGGCAAAGGCTGAAGAAACGGATCGCATTGTGGGGCTGGAGTTGGGGGCTGATGATTATATCACGAAACCCTTTAGCCCTCGTGAAATCGTGTTGCGGGCCAAGTCGATTTTGCGTCGGCATCACACGCCGCATCAAACGGGGGACGAAGTCATGCGCGCGGATGAGTTGCAGGTCGATCTGGGACGGCACATGGTCACGATCAAAGGAAAGGCTGTCGATTTGACCGCGACGGAATTCAAACTCCTATCGATTCTCTTGGAACGGCGCGGCCGGGTGCAGACAAGGGACCGTTTGCTCAGCGATGTTTGGAATTATGATGCAAGCATCGACACTCGAACCGTCGACACTCACGTGCGGCGCCTTCGAGAAAAAGTGGGTGCCAAGATCGCGCGGCAAATCGAAACAGTGCGCGGGGTGGGATATCGTTTTTCAGAAACCCATTCCTAGCATTGCTCAAAGCGCCGGAGTCTGCTGAGAATATCGACATGGCCGCGCTCATCGTTTTTGTATTGGCGGTTGCAACGGTGGCCTTGATGTTGGTGAAGACCCGGCGAGTTCTCGAAACCATCTATCGCCAGATCGGTCGAAGACGCGAGGAGCTGGGGCTGCCTCCGTTGTCGGGCGAGTTTTCCATCTGGAAGGAGCCGGGCCGTCTTTGGGTGGAAATCGCGGAGTTGCAGGTTGCCGAGAAGCAGTCTGAGCTTCGCGCGAAGAACACGCAATTCGTTCTCTCCGCCCTCCTTCAAGGCATGTTCGAGGGAGTCGCGGTGGTTGATGCACAGGGGAAAATTCGCGCGGCGAACGAGGCCTTGAAACGCATTTTTGGAGCCACATCCGATGTGGTCGGCCTTTCCCTTTCAGAAGCATTTCGCAACAAGGAGATTTATGACCTCTTTCAGCGCGCGCTTCAGGAAGGACAGGTATTGCACCACACGATGGAGATTGGCACGCCCGCGCAGAGGTTGCTCGAGGTGAACGCTTCCGCGGTGCTTGGATCCGATGGAAAGGCGAATGGCACCGTCCTGGTTTTGCATGATCAGACGAGGCTCAAGCATCTCGAGAACACGCGCAAACAATTTGTTGCGAATGTATCGCATGAGATTCGGACTCCGCTCAGCATTGTGAAAGGCTACCTGGAGGCATTGAATGACAATCCTGGACTCGATGCTCCGCAACGAAAGCAATTTATCCAGATCATGCATCGCAACACCGAGCGGATCTCAAGCCTTGTGCGCGATCTTTTGCTTCTTTCCAAGTTGGAGTCGAAGGAGGCACAGGACTCGTTTGAATCGGTGGATATCCACGCGCTGCTCAAGCAAGCATCGGAAGATTTCAAGCCGGTTTGCGCGGAACAAAAAATCGTTTTGAACGTGACGCCCACTCTCGAAAGCTTGCGTGCACGGGGCGATCCGAGCCGGCTGCGACAGGTGATGGACAACCTCCTCGACAACGCGGTCCGCTACTCGCCGGCCCATTCCAAGATCACGTTGAGCGCGCAATCAGAAAAATCGTTGATTAAGGTTTCTGTGGTGGATCAAGGCTGCGGCATTTCGGAGACGGATATCCCGCATCTTTTCGAGCGATTTTATCGCGCAGAAAAATCTCGCGGCCGCGCTCCGGGTTCCAAAGACTCACATGGGGGAACCGGTCTCGGATTGAGCATCGTGCAGCAGATCGTGCAGCAGCACGGCGGCCAAGTTTGGGTGGAGAGCGAAATCGGCCGTGGATCGACTTTTTTCTTCACGATCCCGCGGCTGGATGGCTCAGGCTAGTTGCCAAGAGATAGGTTCCGACGAGAAAAATCAGTGCGGAGCTTAGGATGGGAAGATAGCGTGTCCACCTTTGGGCGTTATCCCAGTAACGTTCCATCATGCGGGCTGCTTGTTGCATGGCCACACAGGAGGCGAGGACCACCAGGCCGAGGCCCAGGCTAAAGACGGTTACAAGGAGCACTCCTCGTGCGGGGCTATGGGTCGTCCATGCCATGACCAGGACGGCAAGACCGCTCATGCAAGGAACGGCCCCGCTACAAAAACCAACGAAAAAGATTTCACGAAGCGAGGATGGAGCGGCGTGGTGATGGTGAAAATCGTGATGATGGAAAAAATGTCCCTGACAGCCATGCTCGCTCAGTTGCTCGTCGGCATGAAAGTGCGCCTTGCGTTCGCTCCAAAACATCCAGAACCCAATGGCCATCATCAACCCGGCGCCGACACGCATGCTCCATGTTTCCATGGAATCCGAGGAAAAAAGCGGACCGAGGAAGAAGCCCGCCAGGGCCATGGCGAAGATGGTCACAGTATGAGCAAGAGTGACTGTCAACGCGAAGACAAGAGCTTCCACGAGTGTGCGCCGACGGTTCAAAAAGTAGGATGCGAGCACGGCCTTGGCATGGCTTGGCTCAAGGCTATGAAGGAGGCCCAGTACGAAAGCGGACACAAGTGTGAGCGAAGGGATGGGCATGACAATTCAGGATGCCCGTAAAGCAAATCATTTGCAATCGTAATCAAAAAGAAAGCCCTTTTCTGGAGAAAAAAGGGCTTTAAAGGACCGGGAAGTTATTTCGAAGAACTAATCTTCAGATCTTTGACCCAGACGGATTTGCCTTTGCCTTCCACGATAATGACGACGACAAATGACTTTTTGCCGGTCCATCCGGTGGCGGTCTTGATCTCTCCCTTGGCAATGCCGTCGGCGCTCGAGGGAGGGACGACGATATAAATCTGAGACCAGTCGAGCGGCGCCACTCCAATTTTGAATGCGCTTCCTTCGTCCACCTTGTTAATCATCGCTTCGAAAAACGGGGTCTGATCAAGATCAACGTCCTTCACGACGAAGGCGACCTTACCCCATGTGTCCTTGCCATTTTGAGTCACCTTAATCACTCCGGGTTCCGCCTGCTCGATCGTTGCCATAAACCCAGGATCCTGAACATTGCTATACCAACCCTGCGTCGAGGAACAATCTGAATGCCATCCCACGAGCTCTTCCGCCATGGCGACCGATCCTGCTGCCAAACAACCTCCCAAAACCAGTCCTAACCATTTCTTCGAAACCATTGTATTACCTTTGTTTTTTTAAGTTTCTGATCCCGAGGTCTTCTCATGAGACGCTCATTGAAACAATAATGTAAAGGAATTCACATGTTTTTGTCAAGATTCATCAGAAAAATGTGAATGTTGACCTGTTCACAACCCCATGGGATTTTTGCTTTTACTTATTGTATTCGCATTCTGTAAACAACTTACACGAAGACGTTACAGGAAAATTGATTAAAAAACCGGCTTTGGAATGGTTTATTTGGATGCCGACATAATCCGAATATTATCAACCCAGCTGGCTTTCCCCTTGCCTTCGACGATGATCACAACGTTAAAGGATTTTTTGCCTGTCCAACCGGTGGCAGCCTTGATATCGCCCTTTTGGATTCCATCGGCACTGGATCGAGGAATCACCACGAAAAGGTCACTCCAGTCGAGCGGAGCCACAGCCACTTTAAATGCGCTATCTTGATCGACTTTATTGATTTTCACTTCGAGCATCGGCGTTTGGTCGACGTTGATGTCTTTCACGACAAACGCAATTTTGCCCCATGTGTCCTTGCCATCCTGCGTGACCTTGAAGACCCCCGGCTCGGCTTGTTCAACTTTCGCTCCAAAGCTTGGGTCAGTTTTGTTATCGTACCAGTCCTTGGTAGAGGAGCAATCATTCTCCCATCCAATGACTTCTTCAGCGATCAGGGTGACGCCGCCTGCAAGCAGTCCGGCGAATGTGAGTGTGACGAGGTGTTTATTCAACATAAGAGATTCCTTTAAGAGGTTGGGATACAAGTTGTAAGACACATTTGAGCGACTGTATAGAGAACACAAAATCAGGGTGCTTTCAATACTCCAATTTCCCAGAGCGAAAATCCCCAGGAGGTTGCGCGATCCTGCAAGTTCAGGCGAATATAGCGTGCCTTGACGGATTCAAAGGGGAGCACCTGAAGTCCACCGGTGAAATCCTTGATCGTGTAGATGGTTTTCCAATTCGTGTCGTCATTCGACACGTCAATCGTAAATGCCTTTGCGCAAGCCGTTTCCCAGTCAAGAATGATCTTTGAAAACGCCTGACTTTCACCGAGGTCGAGTTTCACCCACTGACCATCCTTGTAGTCGCTGCCCCATCGCGTCGTCGAATCGGCATCCGTGAGATATTCAGCTTTGGGCACATTGCCTCCAACGTCGGCGGGGTCAATAAAAGTGGAACTCACCGTCACCGTTTTGCCTTTTGCGATATTGTCGGGAGACTTGAGCAGCTCGTACGCGTCGATCAGCTCCTTGTCTTTCCCACTCGTCGGAAGATAGCGGCCAAATTCCTTGCTGGCGGGAATTTCGGTGAGCCAAGCCCAGTCTACCTTTTTGGACGTTTCCTCCAGGATTTTATTCGCTTCATCCCCTTTGCCATCCACAAGGGCCAAGGCCGCGAGGTCGACCGCTTCGTTCTGGGTTCTGAATTGTTCGCCTTTCGGATCATATTTCTTGGCGATCGCTTTGCGCAGCTGGAATATCTTGAACGGCAGGCTGTTGTCTGAGAGATCGGCTTTGCGTCCGTTGAATTTCTCGATCATCTGTTCGGTTTGATCGAGGTACTGGGTCTTGAACTCAAACGTGGGCTCGATCACGGAACCTTCCTGGAAATCATTCCATGTGACGATTTGCACAAGGTCGGGATTCATACGAATGGCCTTGTCCCATTGTCCCGCGTAATAGGCGCCGTTCACGCGCGGGATGACCGGATGGTTTTGTCCCCAGGAGGCCACGCCTGAGCTGTCGAATCCGGGACTTGCACCTGCCACGACATAGTTGAGTTTCCCTTTTTTCTTTTGGTCGTTCGCGGTGTCGGCAAACCACTTCTGGTAGGCGTCATCGCCAACCCATTGGTACGCACCCTTCGCGGAGAGCCAGTAGACAGGATCGACGTGCTCGCGAAAAAGCACCCAGTCTGTCGAATTCACCGCCTGTTTGATCTTCGCCAGCTCCATGTAATTGAAGACCGCTTCCTGTCCTGCAAATTGTCCACCGCTCAGGAACATGAAGATGGCCGGCTTTCCGTCAACCTTGAGGTAACCCGGCGTGCTGCCGTAGGTTTTCAGGATATAGCTGAAATCCTCGATCCCAAGTTGAACGGAATCGTCTCGTGTTTTTGGATTGCGATATCCTGGAAACGCCGCTTTTTCCTCATAGCATGCGGCGAAACTGAATTTATATTTGGGGCAGATCGTTGCCAGTTCCTGCATTGCCACGTCGCTAATCGAGCCGGGCTGATACCAATCAATGACGAAACCGTCAATGCCGGCGGCTTTGGCGCTGAGGACGTGATATTCGATCACGTCAGGATCATTGGAATCGTAAACGCCGAGGAGGGGATAAAAGACCGAGCTGATGTCGCGTTTGCCGCTCTCCAATACTTTTTCCGCGTCGTGTGGGGTGCCGTGCAGTTTGTACGACCAATGCTCCATGCGAAAACCACCCCGATATGGCCGATTTTCAAACCAGCACATGTAGTGGGCGAGCACTTTTTTTTCAGTTTTCTTTTCAGGAACACTCTCACCGAGGACGAAGGAGGATAAACCCAAGCAGAGGGTTGATACAGCCAGCACCGCGGTTGGAAATTTCATAGAAGACAGAAAAGAAAAGGACTCGTATCGATTGGATTCATCCGATAATGCGAAATACCACGGATGTCAAGCGAAGCGGACCTCTTGGGATCGATTACATGGGTGAAACCGCGTTCATAGACCATGATTTCGCCGTTTGTCTCTTTTTGAGTATTGGTTTAGGATGCATGCATGCGAAGCGTTGGGTGCGCGATCGTGGTTCTTTTTTTTATCTTGTTTCCGGATTTTCGCGTCAGCGCGGAGGAGCGCAACATGGTGGTGGAAGTTTATCCGCTCGCACTTGCGGATTTTGATGCTTCTATTGAAATCGCAAGGGGGCTCGTGTCACCTGAAGGCAAGCTTGTTGAAGATCGCCCCGGCAATCGCCTCATCGTGCTCGATTATCCGGAGAAGCAGGCGGAGCTTCGTATAGCGTTGAAGACTGTCGGCACGCCTCAATACAATGTACGCATCGAAGTAACATTCGATGACAACGGCGAAATCCGTTCCGATGCGATCGGGGTTCAGGGTGGTTTTCGTGTGGGTCATATTCAGGCTCCAAGCGAGCTTCCTCATGCTTCGGAGACCCACGTGGAAATCAATAGGCTGGAGGAATCACGCGCTGCGATTGTGCATCAGGAGCTTCTTGTGATGAGCGGATCCAGGGGCCGGTTGCGTGTCGGCACCGACGTGCCTTACGCGGATTGGTTCTGGAACTATGGCACGCAACTTGGATTGTGGAGCGGCGCGCTCCGATGGAAGGAACTAGGCGCGCAAATGGCGGTCGAACCTTATGTCCTGGGCCAGCGCATCCGTCTGCGTTTAACGCCGGAATTCAGCTACATGCTCGATGGAGAAAGCATGACCACCAGCGTGGAAAAGTTAATGACGGAACTATGGGTCCAGAATGGCGAGGAGGTAGACCTTGGCGGAATATCAGCATCCGACCGGGAATTTTTTTCGCGATTTCTTGTCGGCTATAATCGTCTGGGTGAGAAGCATTCCCTTCGCATCAAGGTCAAACCAACCATCGAACCCATCGGGCCGGCTTCTTAGTTCGAGGGATCAATGCTTTAGAAGCCATTCTGCGATCTGGACCGCATTCAGCGCTGCGCCTTTAAGCAGCTGATCGCCGCTTACGAACATCGCAAGCGCGTTGGGGCTTGAAAGATCGTCACGCAGACGCCCAACAAAGACATCGTACTGGCCGCTGGATTCGATCGGCATGGGGAAATAGTTTTTTTCGCGGTCATCCACAAGCTTCACGCCCGGCGATCGCGACAAGATCTCGCGCGCTTCGGCGGCCGAAAGCTTTTTCACCGTCTCGATCATGATGCTTTCCGAATGCGCGCGAAACACAGGCACGCGGATGCACGTGGGACAGATCGCAAGATGAGGTTCGTGGAACATCTTGCGCGTTTCCTCGATCACCTTGTTTTCCTCCTCGTTATAGCCGTTATCTGCGACTTTTGTATTATGAGAGAACACGTTGAACGCGATCTGGTGCGGCAGCACTTCCTTTTTCGCGGCTTTGCCGTCAAGCACATCCCGAGCCTGAGATTCCAGTTCGGCCATCGCTTTCGCACCTGCGCCGCTGGCGGCCTGGTAGGTGGAGACAACGATGCGCTTGATGCGCGCGCGCTGATGGAGAGGCCAGAGCGGCACGACCATGATCGCAGCGGAGCAATTGGGATTGGCGATGATGCCTTTGTGGCTTTTGAGGTCGTTGGGATTCACCTCGGGCACCACGAGTGGAACATCGGGGTCCATGCGGAACGCCGAAGAATTATCGACGACAATCGCGCCAGCTCTGACGGCATAGGGAGCAAATTCCCTCGAGCGAGTCGCGCCTGCGCTGAAAATGGCGATGTCGGCTCCCTGAAAGGATTCGGGCGTCACTTGCTTGACGATATGTTCCTGGCCCCGAAACTTCATTTTTTTGCCGACGGAACGTTCCGAAGCGAGAAGGGAAAGCTGGCCGACGGGAAAGCGGCGATTTTCGAGCGTTTTCAACACTTCGACACCGACCGCGCCCGTAGCGCCAAGAACTGCAACATGAACGGGCTGTTTCATAGGGGAAAATAGTCATTTTCTCCAAGAAAAGAATGAAGTCAACGATGATGTATTCGACTTCGCAGTGTCTAGAGGAAACGGAGGAGATTCTTTCCAAAGTGGGTCTCAAGCTTTCGGATGCCGTAAGGCTTCTCTGTTACTAGATCACACTGCGTCACGCCTTGCCGTTCGAATTAAAAAATCCAAATCGTGAAACGGTTGACGCAATGAATGAGCCCGTCAGCAGCTTGATCCTTTTTCGAACAGGATCACATAGCGAGTTTTTCGAATAAGTCATGAAGCTATGGGATGAGAGAGTTTTGTTAAGCGAGAAAAAATGGTTGATGATCAGCCATTTTGAGAGCTTCGAGCCAGCGGCAGCCTGAAGAAACGTTCTCCGAGAACAAATATCAGACTGCGGGAGGTGCATCGTCCTTGCGATAGGACCCTACGACCATTTCGCTTAGAAACTTATCGGGCCTGTCGAGCGCGGCGGCCGGGATGATGAATTCGGAGAGACCTGTGTTTTTCTTCACCAAATTGAGTCCGAATTCGTAATCTTTGAAGATGCCGGCACAGATGTCCCGCACGTTGCGCTTTTCATGGCGGGAACGCTCGATGATGCGGTCCACGGCGTCGGGTTCGAGCTTGAGCGTGAGTCCATGCCGCTGTGCGAAACGAGCGCAAAAGTCGCGGATGCCCGCGTCGAGCACGCTCTTTTCCTGCAGCAATTCCGCGTCGAGCACATCGCGCAGCGCTTGTTCGGGATGGAAGATCGTTTCCTCGGTAATTTGAAAATGGTGAATGCCCGAGGAGGGAAGATGGAATTTGAAATCGCGGAAGACCCGCTCGCATACGGTCATCAGGCCGCGGGCGCCCGTCTGCTCCTTTTCCGACAGGTCTGCGATCGCGCGAAGGGCGGATTCCTTGAATTCCACTTCGATGCCGAACGCATGGAAGCTGCGTTCATATTGCCGCACGATCGAACCTTCGCTGATGCGCAGAATTTCAAAGAGATCCTCCTTGCTCAAAGGATCGCAAATGACGCGAATAGGGAGGCGGCCGATGAATTCGGGCTCGAAACCAAATTTCACGAAATCCTGTGTCGTGGCGCTTCGGAAAAGTTCCGTCTGGACGATTTCCTCTTTCGCGTCGGGAGCGTGAAAGCCGATGCGCGATTTTTTCAGGCGCGTCTGGATGATTTCCTCGAGGCGATCAAAGGCCCCGGAAACGATGAAGAGAATGTGGCGTGTGTTGAGCGTTTCGCGCTTGAGCTTGCCTTTGCGCTGGAATTCCATGGCGGCCTGAATTTGGGAGGGCAGGTCGCTCGGGCTGCGGAGCGGCACTTCCGTTTCCTCCATGAGCTTGAGCAAATTCGTTTGCACGCCGCGGCCACTCACGTCGCGGCCGACGATGCCCGCGGGAGTCGCGATCTTGTCGATTTCGTCGATATAGATGATGCCATATTGCGCAAGCTTCACATTTCCATCGGCTCGCTGAACAAGTTCGCGCACGAGATCGTCCACATCGCCACCGACATAGCCTGTCTCGCTGAACTTGGTGGCGTCGGCTTTTACGAACGGAACGCCGATGAGCTGTGCGATGGTTCTCACGAGATATGTTTTGCCGACGCCGGTGGGTCCAAGGAGAATGACGTTTTGCTTGGCGTAATCAGAGCGTTTATCTGGAGATTTCTCCTCCTGTTCCGTCTGGCGGATGTGGTTGTAGTGGTCGCACACGGCGATGGACAAGGCCTTCTTGGCATCGTCCTGACGGATCACAAAGCGGTCGAGGTGTTCTTTGATTTCCTTCGGCTTGAGATGGAAATCGAAGTCCATCGGCGCATCCGGGTCGGATCCTTCAGGGCCGTCGTTTGTCGAGCCTGATTCCGGCTGCGCCATGACGGTGGAAAAGACGACTTTGTCGCCGAATTGCTGCTTCATGAATTCGGCGAGCTTCTTTTGAAGCTCTTGCTGGGTAGGGGAATCGTTGCTCATCCTGACATTCTACGTCACTTCTTCGCCTTTTCCCAATCGGAGAGGAACTTGGCGAGACCGAGATCGGTGAGGGGATGCTGCACGAGTTGTTTCAGCACGGAGTAGGGGGCCGTAATGACATCGGAGCCGATCTTTGCCGCCTCGACGAAATGCATGGGGCTGCGAGCGGACGCCGTAAGGATCTGGGTCTTGATGCCATAATTGTCGTAGATCTGGCGAATGTCGCGGATCAGCTGCATGCCGTCGGTCGAAATGTCATCGAGCCGGCCGACAAAAGGACTGATGTAAGTGGCGCCCGCTTTTGCGGCGAGGAGGGCTTGTGAAGGGCTAAAACAGAGGGTGCAATTTGTCTTGTAGCCTTTTTCGGTGAGGATTTTCAACGCCTTTAGGCCTTCGATAATCAGCGGCACCTTAATGACGATGTTCTTGTGGATTTTAGCGTAAGTTTCGCCTTCTTTCACCATCTCGTCGGCCTTGAGGGCAGTGACCTCTGCCGAGATCGGGCCGTCGACGATGGCGAGGATTTCATCGAGCAACTGACGGAAAGGCTTGCCGCTTTTGGCGGCAAGCGAAGGATTGGTGGTGACGCCGTCTAAAATACCCCACGACGCCAGTTCGCGGATTTCGTTGATCTCGCCCGTATCAATAAAAATTTTCATGAGAAAAAAACGTGTCGTTTATAGCTTAGCTCGGATCCTCGTGAGGGCAAATGCGAATTTGCCTCGACCACTTCCTGAATCCTTCTTAGATTAAGTTGAGAAGTCTGGCAGCAAAGTTCAATCATGAAAGAATACCTGGACGGAATTCTCAAATACGCGGTGAACGTGGGTGCATCGGATATTCATTTGAAGCCGAACAAACAGCCCATTCTTCGAGTTTCGGCCCAACTGGTTCATGTGGAGGCGGATGCACCCACCGATTCGGACATGATCAAGATCGCTCAGCTGATTGTCCCGGAGTTTTTACGCGAGCGATTTAACCATGATCGAGAGGTGGACTTTTCCTATTTCGTGCCGGAGATCGGGCGTTTCCGCACGAACATTTATACTCAGCGCGGACAAGTCAATGTGGCGATGCGCTATGTGAAGAGTAAAGTTCCGAATTTCAACGCGCTGAATCTTCCCGAAGTTCTGAAAAAATTGGCGATGAGCGAGCGAGGCATCATTCTGGTGGCCGGCGCGACGGGCAGCGGCAAATCGACGACGCTCGCGTGCATGCTCGAATACGTCAATTCGCATGACAAATGCCACATCATCACGATGGAGGATCCGATCGAATATGTTTTCGAGGATAAGCAGTGCATTATCAACCAACGCGAGGTGGGGCTTGATACTATGTCGTTTGGCGCGGCGCTCAAAAACGTGCTGCGCCAGGATCCCGATGTGATCATGGTGGGTGAGATGCGCGATGCGGAAAGTTTTTCGGCGGCGATCACCGCTGCTGAGACAGGCCATCTGGTCATGACCACGGTCCACTCCAATAATGCCACGCAGACCATCGTCCGCGTGCTCGACTTCTTCCCGATGGAGGAACGTGAGCAGATATTGCGGGCGCTCGCGGGCTGTCTTACGGCGATCATTTGCCAGCGTATGATTCCCGCGCGTGAAGGTGGCGCGGTGCCGGCGGTGGAAATTCTTATCAACACGCCCGTTGTGCGCAAACTCCTGGAGGAGCAAAAACTCGAAAAGTTGTCCTCCGCTCTCGAGGCCGGCAGCGATGACGGCATGCAGTCCTTCAATCAATCCATTTATAAATTGATCAAGGCAGGCATGATCAGTGAGGAAGATGGGGTGCTTAAGTCGTCCAATCCTGATCAACTTCGCATGAATTTGAAGGGCATCTTCTTGGATGAATCGCGCCGGATCATTGGATAAGCGGCGCGCATATCTGATTCATGAATTCCTTCCGTTCCCTTTCCTCGAGGTGGCGTGTCGGTTGGGAGGATTGCCTACGCGCGGGACGGTGGCTTTGCCGCGACCGATTGAGCCTGGTCACCGCGATTTGCCTTGTTTTGGCTTTCCTGGTGCAGTTTGTCGGCATCGCAGGCATCTTTTGGTCGCGCGTTTATTTCGGAGATCATTTCGATCCTAGCGTCTATCAAACGTTTGAAGAAAAAAGATCGGACGATTCTGTCAGCAAGGTTTTTCGTCAGAAGGAAGCCGAAGCCGCGCGCCGCGCCGCAGAGTCTCCCATGCAAGACTCGGTTTCTGAGACGGTGGATCGGGCGACCCAGGAGATGGACCAGACTCGCGCCCGCCGAAACGAGGTATCCATTATCAAACGCGAGGCTGAAAAACGTGCGGATGCGTTTCTTCGCCAGGCACAGGGATCGATGGATCACGATCTTTCAGAGACCGCCATGGAGCAGATTCAGAGCGCATTGCGTCTGGTCCCGGACTATCTGCCTGCGATCCGCAAGCTCGCGGATTATTACGAAGCAAGGCATGATTATGCGCAGGCCAGATTTCAGTGGGAACGCGCTGCTGTTATTGCCCAACCGCAGACACCGGAAATGGAGGAGATCCAGCGCGATCTGGACCGGCTGACAGCGCTTTCTGCCGAAGTGAAGGGCGAATCGCACCCGGCATCCAATTTTCACGTGGAAGCGCCTGCAGCTCCGCCGAATCCCGGCCGAATTGGAACGAACGAACTTTCCGTCAAAGCGGCTACCCGGACTGATCTTCCATTGCAGGACCTGTACGACCTTTGCTTTAATTTGCGTCTTTCGCTTGCTTCACGGGGCGAGGAAGCTTCCATGGATTATAACGATACTCGTGTGGAGATCGTTTTCTATGACCAGTCGCGCACGGCAGGTGGGATGTTAATTCCGCTCAAAGTGCTGAGCACCATTGTGAAGCCGAAGCAAAACTGGACGACGGGAACCGAGCAGGTGTTGTCTGTGAAATATTCCGTGCCCAAAGGTTATTTTCGTAAGAAAGAGCAGAGTTTTGGGAATGCCTATTCTTTTTGCGGATATATCGTGAATGCCTATTACCGAGGCAAGCTTTTGGACGCTTATGCTTATCCTTCGGAAGTGCTCTCAAGGTATGCGCCTAAGCCAGGAGGAACGTCGTGAAAGTTCTTCTGCTGGACAACGATCCCGCGGCAGCCGTGGATGTCCCGGCGGCATTTCATGGGAGTGCGTTTGACGTGGTTCTCGCTGCCACCCAGGCAGACGCCCAGTTTTCACTTGAACGAGAGTTTTTTGAAATCCTGATCGTTCACGTCGACGATCAGGATCATTCGCTTGTGCCGTTTGGTCTTCGGATGATTGCAAAATATCCGCATCTAAAACTCGGTTTTCTCACCGAACATCCTTCGTTGATCGGTTCCGAGGCAGCGCAAAAGGCCCAACTAGGCGTGCTTGAAAAACCGCTTTCGCCATCAAAATTGACGCTGATCATCGACACGGCGCATCTCCACTCGCGCCATTACAGCAGTCTCAACGACGTGCGGCAAAAAATGGCCGCGGGCGGGTTCGGCACGTTCAGTCTCGTCGACGTGATTCAGATGTGTTGTATCAGCCAAAAGACAGGATTGCTTATCGTGCGGTCCAGTGGGCGCGAAGGCGACATGTACGTCCAGAGCGGCGCGATCGTGCATGCAGAGGCGCCTGGCCTTGAGGGCGAAGAGGCTGTCTATGAAATGCTTTCATGGGAGGATGCGCAGTCTTCGCTGAATGAGAGCGTGCAAGCTCCGAAGATGACAATCCAAGTGGGATGGGAGCACCTCCTGATGGAGGGTGTGCGCCGCAAAGACGAGATGCTTGAGAGGCAAGATCTCCGCTCCGATGCGGGCGCAGAGCAACTTCTTGGGAAAATGGTGGGTCCCTTCCGCGTCGATCGAAAAATCGCATCCGATTACTGGGGGACGCTTTACGAAGCGTATCAAGTGGCGGTCAATCGTCCTGTGGCTCTGAAGGTCTTGAATCCCGCTTTTTATGGCGATGGCGACAAGGCACAGCAGTTCATTTTCTTCGCGAGCGCCATGGCGCGAGCGCAAAATCCGTACATTGTGACCGTCTACGAGGCAGGCCAGGCCAATGGGCTCATCTTTTACGCGCGGGAGCAGGTGGACGGAGCGGGCCTGAAGGATCGCATTCGCCGGGGTGAGGTAATCTCCGAGGAACTGGCTTTGCGCGTGATTACCAATGTGGGCGAAGCGCTGAAATATGAGAAGGACCACAATATTCTGCACCTGCCGCTCCTGATTGATCAAATTTTGATTCCCGACACGGGGGTTCCGAAGCTTTTCAACAATGTCACCATAGAAGGTGGCGATGTGAGTCCGGGCGAGGTGGATGAGATTCATCGGTTGACGGCCATTATTCGCCAAGCGCTTCCTGCCGAACAAATGACGCCAGGTTTTCGAAACTTCGTGGAGCGCATGGAGGGACAAGGGTTTTCGGAATGGTCGAATGTGCTTTTGGAAGCACGCGAAATGGAACTGCATCTGCGTGCGGATCGCGTCGATGTCAGCATGAGTTCGGTGCCAGCGGCGGAACCCGAGCCACCTCCTCCCAAAAACGCGAAATGGTGGATTTTCGGCGGAATTTTTCTCGCGCTGCTGTTCGTAGGTTCGTGGGGTTATTGGTATTGGATCAATTCTTCTCCTGGCGCACAAGATTTGGAATCGATGGTTGAGGTTCCCTCGGGACCTTTTATTTACCAGACAGATAAAATGGGATTGCCGACCTACTACATCGACAAATACGAAGTGACGATCGGCCAGTACGGAAAGTTTCTCCAAGCGTGGCAGCACAATCACGCCATCATCCAGGAGCATCCGAAACAACGTCCCGGCAAGGACCATACACCTGGACAATGGGACCTCATCCTTTCCGCCATCGAGAAAAAGACACTGCTCAATGGCGTCAGGATTTATGAAAACACACCTGTTTTCAACGTGGATTACTTCGACGCGTGGGCTTATGCCAAATGGGCGGGCAAGCGCTTGCCCACCGAATATGAGTGGGAAAAGGCGGCGCGGGGAAAGGATGGATTTCTCTACCCATGGGGCAATGCTTTCGATCCCAAAAAGGCGAATACAGGTGCGGATTTGAGCTACAGTGCGTCGGATCCCACGTTTGGAAAAATTGACGGCTATGGAATCTGGGCGCCGGTGGGAGCGATTCCGGAGGATAAAAGTCCGTTCGGAGCGATGGATATGGCGGGCAATGTCAGTGAATGGACAGATTCCTGGGATGCCAATCCTGATTTTCCAACGGAGCAAGTGCCCGTGGTGCGCGGCGGTTCATGGGCGGTTACCGATGTGCGGCTGACTCTGCGCGATTTGCGCCAGGCTCCTTTGAAGCGCAGTCGCCAAATTGGATTCCGTTGTGCGTCCGATCTGCCGCCGGCTCGCGATCATTAGTCTGAAGTTGTTGCGGCAGAGGAGTTTGTTTGCATTTTGGTTTGTTTGCACTATTTTACTCAAAAAGACGGTGGAAGGACCGATCTCTTCCTTAAGTCGCTCATCATGGCTAAGCCCAAGCGTTCCAGCGCCGAGTACGAGCAACTGCTCCAGACGGTGCAGATGTTCGAAGTTATTGCCGAGACTCAGCCCAACGACATTCAGTCGCTGGAAATCCTAAAAGAAGCGTATTTGAATCTCGATCGCGACGGCGATGCGGTCGTGGTGGCAAAAAAAATCGCGCAGGCTTACGTCAGTCTGGGACAATTGTCGTCCGCGATTCTCGAATATGAAGGCATTCTCCAGCGCGCGCCGGACGACCCCGACTGCCTTGCGGCACTGGGCGAACTCGAAGGCAAGATGACGGGTCTATCCGTGGGGTCGGCTGAAATTGTGGCGGGGAAAGTTGCGGCGGAGCAAGCGCTCGCCGATGCCGAGCAGTTTGAAGACGGCAACGAAGCCCTTCTTAAATTTTTTCAGGAACAGCAGCTTGTCACGGAAAAGGATGCCAAGACCTTGCTGGCGGGAATTTCTGCGGCAGTTGCGCAGACATCGCCCGAACGGCCTGCGCCGTCTCTCATCGCACTTATCAGTGAGCGGGGAATTGCTTCCGAGGAGAAGTGTCTTGGGTTGATCGCGGAGAAAACGCGCATTCCATTCCTTCCTCTGGGCAGCTACGAGATTGAGAGTGGGCGCGCGCAGTCGCTGGCGAAGGAGTTCAAACTCAAGCATCTCGTGCTTCCTTTTGACCAAATCAGCAAAACCCTGCTTGTGGCGACCGTGAATCCCTTCGATGCCTTGGCAAAACGGCGCGTGGAAAAAGAAGCTGAAGGGCGCGTGCAATGGTATGTCACTTCGCCGTTTGATATCACGAAGCAGCTTAAAGATCTTTATCACATTTTGACATGAAATCCTTTGGTGAGCGCATTGCAGATGCTTTGATTGAGGACGGAGTCCTGCAAACAGAACAGTTGCAGGAAGTGATGGTGCAGCAAAAAAGTCAGGGAGGACGGCTTCTCAAGATCCTTCTGGATAAATCGTATGTGACAGAGCAGGACATGATGGTAAGCATGGGCCGCACGCTGGGTACGCCACCCATTAATCTGAGCCGGTTGAAGGTGGTGAAGGAGGTTGCCGATCTCGTGCCCCGCGATGTTGCCAGGAATCACCATCTTCTTCCCTTCGCCAAGCTCAACAATACGCTTTACGTGGCAATGGCTGATCCGTTGAACGTGCTGGCACTCGATGACGTGCGTCAGATCACGCATCTGGAGGTGTTTCCGATGATCACCACGGAACGCATGGTGCTCGACGCGATCGCGAACATCGACGCCCAGGCGAGCCAGGGAATGGAGGAGATCATTAAGGACGAGTCCGTTGACATTGAAGTTTCCGACACCCCTGCGGAGGAGGAGGCCGATGTGACGTCAACGGATTCTTCCGCCGCGCCCGTTGTCAAAATTGCCAACCTCATGTTCGCCACGGCGGTGAAGGACAAGGCGAGCGACATCCATCTTGAGTGTTACGAGCGCAGCATGAAATTGCGCTACCGCATCGATGGTTCCCTTTACGATTATCCACCGCCTCCGAAAGGCATGCAGGCTGCGTTGATTTCGCGCCTCAAAATCATGGCCCATCTCGACATCTCCGAACGCCGTTTGCCGCAAGACGGTCGCGTGCGCATCAAGATGGCGGGGCGTGACATCGATTTTCGTATGTCGTTTCTTCCCACCAAATATGGGGAAAAGGTCGTCGGTCGTATTCTCGACAAAACATCCATTAGCGGAAGCATCGCGGAAATCGGGATGGATCCAGACTCGATGAAGATTTTCAAGGATGCGCTCGATGAACCCCAGGGAATGATTCTCGTGACGGGCCCCACCGGATCCGGAAAAACACGCACGCTTTATTCAGCTTTGGCCGAATTGAACAAACCCCAATACAATATTGTCACGGTCGAGGATCCGATCGAATATGAATTGCCGGGCATCAATCAGGTGCAGGTGAAATCGGACATCGGATTCACGTTTGCCGCTGCTCTGCGATCGATTTTACGCCAAGATCCGGACATCGTGATGATTGGTGAAATGCGCGACCAGGAGACGGCGCATATCGGCGTCGAAGCAGCCCTGACCGGCCACCAGGTATTAAGCACGCTTCATACCAATGACGCTGCCAGCGCTGTGACTCGTCTGACCGATATGGACATTGAGCCCTTTCTGACGACATCCAGCCTCTCGCTCGCCTGCGCTCAGCGGCTCCTGCGCCGCGTCTGCACCTCGTGCAAGGAAGCGGTGAAGGTTCCTGACAAATTATGGGAGCAGCTGCGCATCAATCCGAAGGAAGAGGCGGCGTTTACGTTCTATAAAGGGCGCGGTTGCGATCGCTGCAAAAACAAAGGCTACTCCGGACGGTGCGCCGTGATCGAGCTGATTCGCATCAACGACGACCTTCGCAAACTCATCCTCGAGCGCACGAGTGCCGCGGAAATCAAGACGCTTGCGCTCAAACAGGGGATGCGCACGTTACGCATCAATGGTATTCTTAAGGCGCGCGAAGGCATTACCACCCTCGAAGAAGTTCTGGCAAATACGGCGAGCGATCTGTGATTTGTCTTCGCCTGCTTAAGAATTTGATTCATTTTCAGCTTCTTCTTGGCTTTAAATAGCGCAGTTCAATGGCCTTCCGGCTTCCATTTTTTAAGTCCAAAGCACCCGCCCAGCCCGCGGCGGGGGCTCCTGCACTGCCACCACCGGCGACGCCTCCGGCATCTGCATCCAGCCCCAGCGAATCGGTGGTTCGCTCTCCTGCACATACGCAACTAGCCCCATCCCTTGCGAGAAAGGTTCCACCGCGCCAGGGCAATCTGGCTGCCGCTCTCCAGGCTGCCTCTCAACTTCATCCGGCCGGAACTCAATCCGCTGTTTTCAAACCGAAGGTGAGCGTCGTCGTGAAGGCCCCACCCGCTTCGGAGATCCCATCCATTTCGCGTGTGCCGGAACCTGTGATGGAGCAATCCGCCCCGCCGCCTGTCGAAATTCCTTCGACGGTGGATATTCCGACATCGGAGATCCTTCCTCTGCTTCCTGAAAACGTGTTGAAACTCGGCTATACCGGAGGATTTCCATCGACTGTTTCGTTGTCTGTCACGGACATTCTACCGCAATTGGCGAAGGGACGCGTGCTCTTTTCAATGAGTACGCTCCTGGCTTCGTTTCCGCCGGATTCCATTGAGGCGTCCGTCGTGGAAAGCGGCGACATCCAGATCAAGATGCCTCTTCATCAAATCGTTCCCCGTCTTCCTGAGAGTGTGATGCAGCTTCCCACGGGGCAGGTAAAACAGCAAATCGACTCCACGATTGAGGTTCCATTTTCCGAAAAAGGAAACAAACCCGCGGTTCCGGCGCCCAAAGAAGCCTGGTCTGGACCTAAGCAACCCGAGCCTCCAGCTCTGCCTCCAAGGCCAATGGCACCCCCGCTTTCCCCTGCAAATTCCCCTTCAGAATCGAAGAGTCCGCTGCTCAAGGACAAACTTGCCGCCGCGACAGCGCTTACTCCGCTGACATCGCTTTCGCCCTCTGAGGCGACCAGCGCCCTAACCACCTCGATCAAGCTGCCGCTGAAGCCCACCGCTTCCGCGAAGATCCCGCTTCCTGGAATTCCAAGTCCGGCGCCTCTTCCATCGCCCTCGAAGTCATCGCCCACGATTCGCAAGCCGGATCCCGAGGATCCCATGATGGCTGCGACCATCAAATTTCAGCCGCCTTCGAATCTCAGAGAGCTGCCTTCGATCAAATTGCCGCATCCCATTGTGTCTCATGCTGAGACGCCTTCGTCGGCTCCTGCACCGATCATCTCTCCGTCGACGACCACGGGCGATGCCGGATTGTTTGGCACGAATGCCATTCCTCCGGCAGCTCTTCCCATGCTTCCTCGTCCCATCATCAAGTCTGCATCTGCGATCATTCCCGTGCCGGACAAGCCCGTCCCACTTCCCCCGGTCGAGAACAAGTTGGTTACGCCCTCAAAACCAGTCGAATCCGTCTCCCAAGGATTGCGTTCTTTACTCGACATCCCGCAGCAGGACCCCATCCGCTTGCAGGACGTGGCGGCGAAGATTCGAACGCGCCTTAATTCGTTGGGGGTGTTAGTGGCTACCGAGGATGGTTTGCCGCTTGTCTCGGCAATGCCGGCCGGCGCCGATCTCAACGGCTGGAGCAGCATTGGCACCCACGTATTCCGCAAGTTGGAGCAAGTGAGCCATAAGCTCTCCTTCGGCACCCCCCAGCGTTGCCTGTTGAGTATCGACGATTGCTGGATTACTGTTTGGCATGACCATGGGGTCTACATGGTTGTGCGCCACGGACTCGAACAGATCTCTCCGGAATTTGAAATGCAGATCTCCGAATTAGGAAAGGCAATTGCCGAACATTGCCGCACGCAGCACGCTGCCTCTTAGATCATGTCGATCATTAATTACGCCAACAAAGAGATCCAGTTTAAGATCGTCTACTACGGCCCCGCACTTTGCGGAAAAACCACCAATCTGTCCTACATCCATTCCCAGGTCGCGCCTGAAAACAAAGGAGATCTCGTCTCCCTTGCCACAGCCGCCGACCGCACGCTTTTCTTCGATTTCCTTCCGCTCAATGCCGTTGTGATCAAAGGCTTCAAGACCAAGTTCCAACTTTATACGGTGCCGGGCCAAGTCATCTACAACATCACGCGCCAACTTGTGCTGCGCAGTGTCGATGGCATTGTCTTCGTTGCCGATTCGCAGTGGGAAAAAATGGAGGAAAACATCGAGAGCTTCAAAAACCTCGAAGAAAATCTCACCAAACAGAATCTGAGCCTCGACACCGTTCCCTACGTGCTTCAATACAACAAGAGAGATATGCCGCATGTCGCGCCGATCAATTATATGGAGTATGTTCTCAACAACCGAAAGGTGAGGGTGCAGTCGTTCGAATCCGTGGCGAGCACCGGACAGAACGTGTTTTCGACGCTGAACGCCATCTCACGGCTTTTACTCTATAAGTTCACCAAAGAAAGCGACCTTGCCAACAAACGGTCCAAGACCACCGTGTTGATGTCGACAGTTCGGTAACCTGGAAACCAATTATGGAAACCATCCCCTTCTTGACCAAGGAAGACGTTGCCGCCCTCGACAGTCTTCTCATGCACTATCTTGAAAAAACGAGCGGTACGCTGACGCTTGTGATCGACAAAGGTGGGACCATCATTGCGCAGCAGGGCGAAATAGAATCCATCGACATCGTCATTGTTTCCGCTCTCGCAGCAGGATCCTTCGCGGCGACCAAGGAATTGGCCCGCCGCATCGGTGAAAATGAATTCAGCGCTCTCTATCATCAGGGTGTAGACCGTCATATCTTCATGGCCGCGCTGGATGAGCACACCGTCATCGTGACGGTGTTTGGCGACCGCACCACGATAGGACTCGTACGCCTGTTTACGGTCAACGTCGCCGCCCAGCTTCGTACGCTGCTCAATCAGCTCCGGCAGCGCGACGGCCTCGAGCCGAAACTGGTTCTTGAAGAAGATCTTCCCGTCGTCGGAGAGAATATTTTTGGCTAACCGCCGTTCCTTTGTTGCCACCAAAAGACGCCGGGCGGCTTGGCGCATTGTTTTGTTCGGTCATTTACCTCTCTGCCAACCGTTCTTCTTCGAGGATAAACGTCTGTAAAGGAGCGCCAATCCCTTCAGGGTCAGGTGCGGATCGATTTTTTCGATCTCGGCAATTCCTGAGGCAATCAAGGAACTGTGCCCGCCTGTGGCGATGATGTGAACCTTTTTTCGTGTTTTGCCCTCAAGCTCACGTTTCACGGAGCTCAGGATCGTCCGGATGAGTCCTCGATAACCAATCACAGCGCCCGCACGCATCGCTTCCACCGTGCTTTTGCCGATCGCACGCCTTGGTTCTGACAATGAAATGTGGGGGAGGAGAGCCGTATGATCGTGAAGATAATTGGTGAGCACGCGCACGCCCGGGGCAATCACGCCCCCAAGGTAGTCGCCTCGTGCGGAGATGACGTCAAACGTCACTGCCGTTCCAAAATCCACGACAATGGCAGGCGTGCGATAAAGAGCCGCCGCCGCGACGGCATTGACGAGGCGGTCGGCGCCAATTGATTTTGGATTCGGGTAGCGAATGCCGATTCCAAGATCAAGTTTGGATGAAACGACGATGGGGTGAGACACGCCGGCTTTTTTGAGCAACCGGCGCAAGGGTAAAAGTGCGTGGGGCACGACAGAAGCAATGATCGCTCCTTCGGCCTGTTTTACGAAGGGGAGTTTTGATTTCGATCGAAGGATGTTCGCGGTCAACATTTCGACTTCCCGGACGATTCCTTTTGATCCGACGAGTCCCACTTTTGTGGACGTGTTTCCAACGTCGATGACGAGAAATTGGGCCATCATTTCATTTTCTCCATGGTCACGTCGCCTGCAATGACTTTCTCGATCTGACCCGAGTCTGTTCTGACAAGCAGGGCACCATCGGTGTCCAGGCTGAGAGCCAGCCCGCGCAGCGGCGGCTTGCCGGCTGAGTGAACGCAGACCTGTGTCCCCACGGTTTCATCGAGCTCGCTCCATGCGTCGAGCAGCTTTGGAAAATCTGCGTCGTTCACGCTTGGACTCCATCTCTCCAGCTCGGACAATAGATCGGCGCAAAGGGAAGGACGATGAAAACTCCGCCCGGCTTCCAGCTTCAAGGAGGTGGCGACCTCGCGAAGTTCCACGGGGAAATCATTTTCTTCGAGATGGACGTTGATACCAATCCCGATGGCGACGGACTGAATCCGGCCGCTGTTCGCCGAGAGGTCAATTAGGATGCCGGCAAGTTTTTTGCCTTGGCAGAGGATGTCGTTCGGCCACTTGATTCGAAGCGGAAGACGCGTCATGCGCCGTAGCGATTGAGCCACGGCCACGGCGGTCATCACCGTGACGCGCGGCATGGAATGCATGGGCAGGGTGGGCCGCAGCAGAATGGTAAACCAGAGCCCCTTGCCAGCCGGAGAAATCCAGGAACGCGCGTGACGGCCCCGTCCTGCGGTTTGCGACTCCGCGAAGACCACAAGCCCTTCCGGATGGCCTTGAGAGCTGAGCTTTTGAACCACATCATTCGTGGATTCTGTTTTTTGAAAGACCACGATACGGTTCCCGATCAGAAAGGATTCGGATGGGTGAACTGCTCTCAACCGGGCGTGAAGATCATCGGGAATGAGCGAATCGGGGCTTTCCATGAGACGATGGCCGCGTTGGGGGTGTTTTTCGATCACAAAGCCGAGTTCGCGCAGATCATCGAACGATTTGGCCAACTCTTTCTGCGGAATGTGATGCGTGTGGAGAAAACGCTCCTCCAACACGCCGGATCCCGAGCGATGGAGTTCAAACAGGATTTTTTCTTCGTTTGTCACCATCGATTTCGCGGGGAAGTTAAAGGTGGCGCTCAAGGTCGCGGCACCGGTCGAGGATCACGTCCGCCATGGAAGGTTCCGATCCGATCGCATGAGCATACCAGAGCCACTGGGGGCCACACGGAAATTTCGATCCGATCGCAACGGGATTTTGCCAGGTTTCGCCCTGCTTTGCGAAGCCTATGTTCACGGGCACATCGTGGCGCGAATGCAAGCCGTCACTGATGAAAAACGGCACTACGACGACAAAGGGGGTTCGCACCCGGGAAAGCACATCACGATCGAAAGGCGCCTGTTCCATGAACGCCGGCAGGACCGCGGCGAAAGAGGCTTCTTTCTCAAGGAGCGAGATTTGTTGAAGGAGAGCTTCCCCAGATTGTTCATTTTTGGTCGTTCCATGCCCCACGAGAACCAGGGTGACTTCCCGATGGGCGGGGATGCGTCCGTGGATGGGGCTGAGGATGTTTTCCGCCGCATGACGAAGTGAGCGGGTCATGGAGGGATGGGTGCCAACGGGAGCGCCATACACAATCCTGCGCGAGTCGCGGACCGTCACCGTGCCGGTAAGCTGCAGTTCACGTGGAATGACTTGCTGGGTGAAGTAACCGTCGCTCATGAAAAATGGAATGACGAAAACATCGTCGCTGACGACGAGTTGGAGCGCTTGCCGCCAATGCGGGTCCTCTCTCCAGAAGGAGGCGACGACTTCTTGGAAGATCTGACGCCGGCGAATGAACTCCGCATGGATGTAAGCGGGGCGGCTCGAATCGGGATTGCTCTTGGCGCCATGCGCGAGCAGAAGCAGCGCGCGGGAACGCGACGAAGTCATGATGCGGACTCGATTTTCGAATCGCGTTGCTCAATGAACTTCCAGAACTTGGCGGTTTCCTCAAATTCCTCGTCGTTCTGGACGTCGAGATTGGAGCGGACAAAAAAATCCCGCAAGGTATTGCGATGCAAGACGTGGTGGACGACGAGTTGATCCGCCTGTTTTTCGAAGTAGATGCGGTAATCCTTGAACCGGCAGCGATAGATGGTGCGATTGCTCTTTCGGATTTCACCGACTCCCTTCAATCCCTCAAACTTTTCCCGGCGAAGACGCGAAAACTCCGAGACAACTTCAAGCTGTTCGAGCTTGCCGAGTTGGGAGAGCTCGGTCGCGGCGCTGTCGCTGAGCACAATTTGATGCATCTGCACAGAGGCATTTTCTTTGAAACTTCCCGCGTCAAGAAGGGGAGGGAAAGGATCAGGCAACGGCGATCTCCTTTGCGAGATAGACGTCTTGGATGGCATTCAGAAGTTTTACGCCTTCATTCATGGGTTTTTGGAAGGCTTTGCGGCCGGAGATAAGCCCCGATCCGCCAGCGATCTTGTTGATCACGGCTGTTTTTACGGCTTCCTTCATGTCGTTTTCGCCGGAAGCTCCACCCGAATTGATGAGTCCCATGCGGCCTGAATAACAGTTGAGGACCTGGTAGCGGCAGAGATCGACGGGATGGTCGCTGGTGAGCTCGGAATAGACGCGTTTATCAGTCTTTCCGTAACTCTTTCCGACGGCCATGTAACCGCCATTGTTTTCAGGGAGCTTCTGCTTGATGATGTCGGCCTGGATCGTGACGCCGAGATGGTTGGCCTGGCCGGTGAGGTCGGCGGAAACATGGTAATCCTTGTCTTTCTTGAATTCTGGATTGCGGATATAGCACCAGAGGATGGTGGCCATGCCGAGCTGATGGGCTTCCTCGAACATCCTCGCCACCTCCACGATCTGACGGCCACTTTCCGCAGAGCCGAAATAAATCGTTGCGCCCACGGCGACTGCGCCCATTTCATAGGCGGAACGGATCGTGCCGAAGGGAATCTGGTCGAACTTGTTCGGGCAGGTCATCAGTTCGTTGTGATTGAACTTCACAATAAAAGGAATCTTATGCGCGTATTTGCGCGCGACGGAAGCAAGCACTCCGTAAGTCGAGGCCACGGCATTACAACCGCCTTCGATCGCAAGTTTCACGATGTTTTCACCATCGAAATAGATTGGGTTGGGTGCGAAGGAAGCGCCTGCGCTATGCTCAATGCCTTGGTCGACGGGCAGGATGCTCAGGTAGCCGGTATTCGCAAGGCGGCCCGCACCATAAAGTTGCTGCAGGTTGCGGATAACGGGGATGGAACGGTTCGAAGGACCGTAGATACGGTCGACGACATCGGAACTCGGAATATGAAGGGAAGACTTGGGAACCTTGGGTTTGACGGAAACGAGTTGGTCGTATTCGGCACCAAGGAGCGATTGGATTTCTTTGGAAGTCATAAAGTGGCTCGAATGAATTTGGATGTGAAGCCAACCATGCTACGGCGTTTATTGGATGAATTCAAGCCTTGGTGGAACTTGATTGATATCGATAGTTTGCAATGATAAGCTGATCGACTCATTTTGACCACCGTCGCTGCCCGGACCTCATCACTCAGCTGGCGCTGAACTCGCGTTTGATGCCGAATTTTTCAACACGCTTGCGCAGCGTGGCGCGGGTGATGCCCAGCATGTTTGCGGCCTGAACCTGGTTGCCGTGAGTCTTTGAAAGCGCGCGTGTGATGAGCATCCGTTCGCACCAGGGAAGGAGTTTAAGCTTCGGATCGCGACGCGCTTCCTCGAAAAGCATGTCAAGCGCATCGTCGAGAGGATGTTCCGAGGGTGCGGCGAGTGAGGGAGCGGGAGGCTTGTCGGAGGGAGCGGCGTCTTGAAAAAGGTCCTTGGATGTAATCGTGTTGGCTTTACACACCACGAAAGCGCGTTCGATGATATTTTGGAGCTCGCGCACGTTGCCGGGCCAGCGATGGGCGGCGATTGCGTCGAGAACGTCGCGTGTGATCGAAGGAGGAGGGGATCCTTTGCGTTTGGAAAGCCGCTTGAGAAAATATTCAACGAGCAGGGGAATATCCTCCGTTCTTTCACGCAACGGCGGCAGATGGATGCGAACGACATTGAGGCGATAGTAGAGGTCTTCTCGAAACGTTTTTGCCGCGACACTTTTTTCGAGCTCCTGATTTGTCGCGGCGATGAAACGAACGTTGACCTGGATGGTCTGGTTGGAACCGAGCCGGACAAGTTCCCCCTCCTGAAGCACGCGCAGCAGTTTGGCCTGGGTGGCCATCGGCATTTCACCAATTTCGTCGAGGAAAAGCGTGCCTTTGTCGCATTGTTCGAACTTTCCGATGCGGCGCTCCGTGGCACCCGTGAAAGCACCTTTTTCATGGCCGAAGAGTTCGCTTTCGAGCAGATTTTCCGGAATGGCGGCGCAGTTGATGGCAAGGAACGGCTGATTTGTCCGCAAGCTATGTTGGACAATGGCGCGCGCGACGAGTTCTTTGCCGGTGCCGGTCTCGCCGGTAATCATGACTGGAACGTCGCTGCCGGAGACTTGACCGATGAGTTTGTAAACCTTCTGCATCGCCTCGGTTTTGCCAATGATGCCTTCGTCATATTCCTCGCTTTGCAGGAGCGGTTGGTAGGAAACTTTCTCCCGCATGTCGTGGGAGGCTTTCAGCGCCTGGTTGATAACCTGCTGCATGCGTTCGACATCGAAGGGTTTGATCAGATAATCGAAGGCGCCGTATTTCATCGCCTCGATGGCGGTTTGTGTCGTTCCGTGAGCGGTCATGATGATCACGGGCAGGTGAGCATACGACTGGCGGATCTGTTTCAGTGTCTCGAGTCCATCCATTCCCGCCATGCGCACATCCATCACGACGACGGAAGGCGACTGTTTTGCGATCACCTTGAGGCCTTCCTCTCCGCTGGAGGCGAAGAGAAGATTCCATCCCACGGTGCTGAAATTGCGTTGGAAAGAATAGTGAATGTCTCCTTCGTCATCGATGACGAGAACGGTACTCATAAAACGGACATCATACTGGCTTGGAACGGGAATGGGAAGCATCGCTTCGCAGGTAACGCTCGCAGAGTTGGAGCATATCGATCGGGATCGGCGCTTCGCAGGAAACTTCCGTTTGATGGATCGGATGTTGGAATTTCAACTTCCAAGCATGGAGCATCTGCCGGCCATGTTGAGCCGGCCGAGGGTTCCCATAGGCCTTGTCGCCCACGATGGGATGCTTCATCGATGCCAAATGAACTCGGATTTGGTGCGTGCGTCCCGTGTGGAGATGGCATTCCAGAAGCGCATAGGATTCTCCCCGTTGCCTTACGATCCATGTGGTAAGAGCAGGACGTCCTCTTTCTGTAATGGCCATTTTACTCCGATGAACGGGGTGGCGTCCGATTGGTTGGTTAATACGTCCCGAGGGCATGCGCGGCGCCCCCCAAACGAGGGCGAGATAGCGTTTTTCGACTGAGCGCGATTGGAATTGCTCCGCCAGCCGGCGGTGGGTGAGATCGTTTTTCGCGACGACAAGGCATCCACTCGTATCCTTGTCAAGCCGGTGAACGATTCCTGGACGTTCCACGCCCCCGATGCCGCTGAGCTCTCCGCGACAGTGATGGAGAAGAGCGTTGACGAGCGTGTGTTCCGCATTTCCGGCACCGGAATGCACCACTAGGCCCGGCGGCTTGTTGAGAACAAGAAGATGTTCATCCTCAAACAAAACATCGAGAGGAATATCCTCTGCAGTTGGAGACGCCGGCTTGGGATCCGGAAAGGTGACGTGGATGGTGTCGCCAAGACGGACCTGCGATTTGGGATCAGCAGGGGCTTCTCGGAGCAGGACATGACCTTCCCGAATAAGCCTTTGAAGCATGGAACGGGAGTGCATCGGGAACCGGTTCAAAAGGCAGCGATCGAGCCGGTCCCACGCCATTTCCGCTTGAAAAGTTGTCAAAGTCCTTGATGCGTAACATAAAAGGGATTGCACGCCAATATTAAAAACTCATTGACAAATCATTTAAAAAGCTGGGCAACGCGCTGTTTTCCCCCCAGTGCGAACCAAGGTTGGACGGCTCACGCTCGAGCTTCTCTGGTTTCCGCGCGCAGCGAGGCGATGCGAGCTTTGGCGGCACGCCTTGCCGCGCGTGCCATGGCGAGCCATGCCACGACAAAAATGAGAGCTGAAACAACCTGTGCCAGAGTAAAGTGCCGCAAGATGTCGTGGGGCACATCTCCCCGCCAGAACTCCACGAAAAAACGGAGCATCGAGTAAAGAATGCAATAGGACCAGGCGACCTGGCCCGGATAGCGCGCGATCCGTTCGATCACGATCAGCGTCAAGACGATGTCGAGCAAGCCAACGAATTCATAGATTTGCGTGGGATGAATGGGCATGCCTGCCACTTCTGGGGGAGCTTCCGGACGCACGGCCCAAAAGTAATCACACGGTTTCCCATAGCAACAGCCGTTCATGAAGCAACCCAGCCTTCCAAAAGCTTGCCCCAGCGCGAGCGAAGGCGACAGTGCGTCGGCGACCTGAGCGAGGGGTTTTTTCTGATATTTCGTCCAGATCACAAGGGTCGCGCAAGCAGCAAGGAATCCTCCGAAAAACACGAGGCCGCCATGTTGAATCATGACGATTTCCCGGAGATTGTCGGCAAAGAAGGAATTCCAATTCCAAATGACGAAATAGACGCGCGCTCCCGCCACACCGCTGAAAAAAAGAAGAAAGAGCAGATTGGACGCTTGCGGTTCGGACAATCCGAGTCGGAGCGCCCGTTTCTTGAACAAATGGTAGGCGGCCATTAATCCGATGGCGATGAGAACTCCGTACCAGCGCAGCACGAAAAATCCGAAATCATGGATGATAGGATGCATGGGAAATTCAGGTTAGCTGACGCCCCGGATTGTGGCAATATCGTGGTCAGGTCAAAATAAACCTGCTACAAATTCCGAGAGATGCAGAACCAGCCCAGCGAAGCCGGTCCGAGTCTGAAGCCGTGTCCTCAGTGCGGGACCATGGTGCAATTTAATTTGCAGGATGGCCGACACATCTGTCCGCAATGCGGGTACCTTCTTCCCGAACAGGTTGCCCACTACAAGCTGCTTCAGATCATCGGCACCGGCGGCATGGGGGCGGTTTACCGGGGCCTCGATATCTCGCTCGAGCGAAACGTGGCAGTCAAGGTGATGCGCGAGGAATTCGCGAAAAATCCCCAATTTGTGGAAAGCTTTCTTCGTGAGGCGCGTGCCGCGGCTTCCCTCAACCATCCCAACGTTGCGCAAATTTATTCCTTCGGCGAGCAGGAGGGACGCTATTATCTTGTCATGGAACTGCTTCCTGGTGGAAGTCTCGATGATCGTATCGAGAAAGAGCATCATGTATCGGAGGTGGATGTTTTGGATGTGGGAATCCAAGTGGCAAGCGGCTTGCGCGCGGCCTACGAGCGTGGATTGATCCATCGCGACATCAAGCCGGGCAACATTCTTTTTTCACAGGACGGAACGGCAAAGGTTGTGGATTTTGGCTTGGCGCGGTTCGTGACGAAGGCTGCTGCGCAGCACCAAGAAGAAGGCATTTGGGGAACTCCCTATTATATTGCACCCGAGAAGGTTTCGCAGAACAAAGAGGATTTCCGAAGCGATATTTACAGCCTTGGCGGCACGCTCTTTCATGCGTTGGCGGGACGTCCTCCTTTTGATGCCGGCACTTCGACCGAAGTCGTTCTCAAGCACCTGCATTCTCCCGCGGTTTCCCTCAAGACTTTCGCTCCCGACAGCACCGATCAGACTGCGGAAGTGATCGGGCGCATGCTTCGGCGCGATCCCGCTGACCGGCCGAAAAGCTACGACGAGTTGATCAATGCGCTGGCTTATGCGAAACGTTTTGCTCTCGAAAAAAGACCGCGTGCGGCTCTCGCTGAAGAGGACAGGGATCTTCCGATTGGCATGCTCGTGAGCACGGTGGCCATGATCGCTCTCACGCTGGCCCTTCTCGTATGGGGCTGGTATCACCGAAGCAAGATTTTCGGCGAGAGTCCGGGGTCTGCAGCGGTTTCGACAAATTCAATAACTCCGACCGCAAACACGGAAGCTGTTTCTCCTGCGCCGCAGCCTCAGGTTGCCACGCGTGACGAGTTCCTGATCGACATTGACAACGCGCATGAGATCGCTAATCGCGAGGGCGCTTCTTCCGCCATCCCGCGTTTTGAGGACATTTTAAACCGCTTGCCCCCCAATCATGAGCTTCGACCGTGGGTCAAGTTGCACCTGGCTCGTGCCAAATTGATGACGGGCCGCGACGCTCCTGAGCTTGTGGAGCTGAGTGGCACGCGCACGGCTGACAGCTACGCCAATGGTGTTAGCCCGGCAGACTACCCATTCTTTCTTGCGCTTTTGCTTCAAGGCAAAGTGCCTCAGGATGTATTCAGTCGTGCCATTTCAGGAATGCCCAGCTGGATGCAGGCGATCTCTCATTTCGACGCGGGCTTCGCCGCCCAAAAGCTGGACCGTCTCACAGACACTGCACGCTATTGGCGCGCTTACTCGGACATGACGAAGGGCCCAGATGAAGAATGGGCCTTCGCGTATCAAACGCTCGCCCTCAATTTCGTGAATGAATACGAGCAGTACCAAACGATGGCGTCGGACATCATGACCCTCCAAAATGCGGGAAGAGTCGAACAAGTTGCGACGCTCCTGAAAGAAAAGCAGGTTATCTGGCAAAATCCTTCCATTCGCACGCGCGTGGACAAGCTCACGGAGGTCAACCACGCTGCCCTTGCCAGGAAACGGGCGGACCAAGAGGAGAAAGCCCGACAAGAGGCGGCCCGACAGCAGGAGATCGACGCAGAAAACCGATTGGTCGAAAATGCCCGCAGGCAGCGTGTCGGCTATCTCCAGGGATATCAATTCGATGCGCTTCTGGATTCCTGGCAAAAGCTTTCTTCTCAAGTGAAGTCGGATTCCAATCGCAAAGTGGTCCAGTATCATATCGAAGTGGACAAGTTGCTTGAGGAGTTCAAGCAGGTTCTGACGGAGGACATCCAGGATCATCCTTATGAGGATCAGAATATCACCACCAAAACCAACTTGAAAATGGTCGGCATCCTTTCTGAAGTACGGGAAGAAAAGTTGATTTTCCGCACTCAATTTGCGCCAGGGCAAATCGCAGAAACTGCCTGCAAATGGTCGGATCTTTATCCCTCAACCATTTTGGAAATCGCCGAATATTATCTTGATCGCGATGAAAAAACTTCCGGAGCGAATGCGAATGATCTGGCGCGGCGCGCGCTTATGATTGCGGTGTTCACTCGGGAATATGCTCTCTCCGAGGGCAAGATGCAAAAATATTTGGCCTATGCGATGAACGCCCAGGCTAATATTCGAAATCAAGTCGATCTGCTCTTTCCACCGGTCGTGCCGCGTTAAGGTTCTCGGGAACTCCATGAGAAGGAGGATGGCTTTCTTCACCACCTGCCGTCGCGGGATGGTCTGACGTGATGCTTCCCTTCCTTTCAGTAAGGCAGTGGAAATCGGCGCGTGAGCTGTTTGACACTTTCGCGCACCTCGGCGAGCTTCGGTTCATCCTCGATGCTCACGAGCACGGTGGAAATGAGCGTTGCGATTTCGCGCATCTCGGCTTCTTTCATCCCGCGCGTCGTCACAGCAGGGGTGCCGATTCGGATGCCGCTCGTCACGAGCGGTTTTTCAGGGTCATACGGAATCAGATTTTTGTTCACGGTGATGCCTCCCTTGTCGAGGGCGATCTGAGCTTCTTTTCCTGTCACCTTTTGGTTGCGAAGATCGACGAGCATCAAATGATTGTCCGTGCCGCCGCTGACAATGCGGCAGCCATTTTTATGGAGGCAATCGGCAAGCGTCTGAGCGTTTTTAACGATTTGCTCCTGGTAATCCTTAAATGAAGGCTGGAGGGCTTCTTGAAAGCAGACGGCTTTGGCGGCGATCACGTGCATCAAGGGGCCACCTTGGATGCCAGGCAGCACCATCGAATCGATCTCTTTGGCGAAACGTTCGCGGCAGAGGATAAGGCCGCCGCGAGGTCCGCGAAGGGTCTTATGCGTGGTCGTGGTGACGAAATCGGCATGCGGAACGGGGCTTGGATGAACACCGGTCGCGACCAAGCCGGCAATGTGGGCCATGTCGACGAAGAGCAAAGCATTCACCGAATTGGCGATTTGGCGCATTTTCTGAAAATCGATGATGCGAGGATAGGCGCTCGCGCCCACGGTGATGAGCTTTGGTTTATGTTCCTGCGCCAATTTCGCGGCGGTATCATAATCAATCCGCTCGTCTTCCTTCCGTACACCGTAGTGCACGACCTGATAAAATTGACCTGAGAAGTTTCTGCTGAACCCATGCGTGAGATGGCCGCCGTGGGCGAGTTCCATCGTGAGGATCTTGTCGCCGGGCTTCAGGACGCTAAAGTAAACTGCCATATTGGCCTGGCTTCCGGAATGCGGCTGCACGTTGGCGTGTTCTGCTCCAAAGAGCTTTTTGGCGCGCTCGATGGCGAGCGATTCGGCAATGTCGACGAACTCGCATCCACCGTAATAGCGCTTTCCTGGATAACCTTCTGCATATTTGTTCGTCAGCACACTCCCCTGGGCCTCCAGGATGGCGGGGCTGGCGAAGTTTTCACTTGCGATGAGTTCGATGTTTTCCTGCTGACGCGTCTTTTCCTGTTGAATCGCGCGATAGATGGCCGGATCCGCATCGCGCAATACGGAGGAATCTCCCAGAGGCCTGTCCATTTTTTGGATTCGCTGCTCGTGGCGGCCACCCTCGAAGTGCGCCGTGAGCCAGCTATCAAGGATGCGCACCGCCTTGTCCGGACCCGTCTCCATGGCTGCAAGACAGAGCACGTTGGCGTCGTTATGTTGGCGGCTCAGGCGAGCGGTGTTTTCGTCGTGCACCAGGGCGGCACGCGCGCCGGGGATGCGGTTGGCGGCCATGCTCATGCCGATGCCTGTCTTACAGATGAGCACGCCCAGATCGGCGCGCTGCTGAGCGACATCGCGGGCGACTGCCTGCCCGAAATCCGGATAATCTACGGATTCGGGCGTGAAAGTGCCGAGATCGGCGACCGGATATTGATTCTCTTCGAGATAAGATTTGAGAGCGTGTTTGAGCTCGACTCCTCCATGATCGGCAGCAATGACAATGCTGGGTTTGTCCGTGCGTGAGCGTGAAGGTTTCGTGGAAGTTTGATTTTGCATAAATTTCAGGAGCGATGGAAGCGCGGATTGAATGGCATCCCGGCACGTTTGATACGTGAAATAGGATTGACCGATCGGATCGGGCACTTCGCGCTCAAACTCGGAAAGACCCTCTTCGAATTCCTTCACCAGGAAGAGTTTGTTGGCAGCCTCGGGATAAAGGGAAACGAGCGACCGAAAATGCGAGTGAGTCATCACAAAGATCGCATGGGCTTCCTGGATGAGCTTGTCGGTGACGGGCTGGGAGCGATGGTTTGAAATATCAAGGCCGATTTCACGCAACGCCCGCACCGCATTGTCGCTGGGGTGCTGTCCAGGATAGGCGCTTAAGCCGGCGGAAACGATTCGGATGCCGCCGCGATCTTGAACGAGTTGGCGCATTAAGCCTTCGGCCATCGGGCTGCGGCAGATGTTGCCTGTGCAAACAAAAAGAATGGTCTTCACGTATTCGGCGGCTGATCGGTTCCTCGCGCGTCCCAAAGAACGAAGCGGTTCCAGCAACCCGATAACTATTCCCTCCCATCCACTTGTCCGCAAGGCGAAACTGACGATTTACAGAGGGAAAATGTTTTTTTCAGCGCGCGCGGAAGATAAGGACGTTGCGAACGGGCCAATGAGGCGGAAGATCGATTTTGACTTCTTTCGAGTCCAAACAAAGCCCGCTTGAAGGCCCGCCATCCAGGTTTAACGCCCGGTCGATGGTCATGTCCAAGGAATCGCACTTCTTTTTCAGGCAGAAAGCCAGGTTGAACAATGAAACCTCTGATGTGACGATCACGCCGAACTTGTCCTCCGCCTGCACGAGGACGGTGCGTTTGGCGATGGGACCGTCCGCTGGTAAAACGCCTATCACACCTCCCGGTTCGATCAAAAAAGGGCCGCCTTGGAGGGCGTTGGGAGCCGGATGATCGTTTCGGTTGAACCAATGAAGGGATGGCATGCCGCGTTTGTCGATCAACAGCATGCCGGAAAAGATCGATTTGCGGCTGGGATTGGAAACCTGTGTTCCATCGATGACGCAGAGTCCTTCGGGTTCAAATCGGGAAGAAAAACAACCTCCGTTACACCCGAGGAAGGCGTGGTGATCATGTGTGAGCTGAGCGATGGTGGATCGACCTTCATTTTCCTCCTTTGGTTGGTCGATGATCGAAGCCACATAACAAGAAGCATTCATGAACACCGCATGGAGGGTGAAGGATTCCTCTTCGCGCTGGAAGCGCATTTTGAAGAAATGCGCTTCCAGCGAGATGGGCGTGCTCTCCAAAGTTTCGACTCTCCAATCCCCAGCACTGCAGGAGGAGGCAAAAAAGAGGCCGAGGACGACCGCTGTGCGAACATGCATTCATCCAATATCACGATCCGGAAGCCGTCTTTTCAAGCAGCGATTCTTTCTTTTGGCGCACGCGGCTGCTATGGAGGAGTGATGTTCGGAAGGTTGTCAAAATATATCCATGTGATGGGCGTCGGGTTTCAGAACACGTTTGTTTATCGTTGGAACTTCCTCCTGCGTGTCCTCTTCAGCTTCATCCCCCTCATGGGAACGTTTTATCTTTGGACAGCGATCTTCAAGAATCCTTCCGTGCAGATGGGTGGCTATGCCTTCCGGCAAATGATCTCGTACTTTCTGGCGCTTGTGCTGCTCGACTCGCTGGCCTCGCCTACGGAGGATGATTTCCAGATCGCGAGTGATATTCGTGACGGATTGATCAACCAATTTTTGCTCAAGCCCATCAATTATTTGGGATATCGTTTCAGTCTCTTCTGTTCGGCGCGGCTCATTTACACGGCGACCACCATCCTGCCGGTCCTGGCAGTTCTCTGGTATATGCGTTCCTATCTCGCCTTTCCGATGGAACCATCGACATGGTTCATGGCGGCTCTGGCGACTTTTTTTTCGGCTACCCTGCAATTTCTGATGGCGTTTTGTTCGGCCATGATGGCGTTCTGGTTGTTGGATGTTTCCGCTCCGATTTTTATTATTTTTTCGATCGAATATCTGGCCGGGGGCCACATGTTCCCACTCGATTTGATGTCAAAACGACTTTACCAGTTGCTCATGTTGACGCCTTTTCCGTACGAATATTGGTTTCCGCTGGGAGTCTTTCTCTCTCGCTTTTCGTCGCGCCAGCTTTGGCTGGGATTTGGAATGCAGATTTTGTGGTGCTTGCTCTTTTTCGGCATCTCGAGGCTGATCTGGGGACGTGGGATCCGCAAATACACGGCGGTGGGAGGGTGAGATGAAACGTTATCTGCGACTGGCGATCGCATTGTTTCGCTACAGTCTCACGCGCGAGATGATGTTCAAGGCGAATTTCCTCCTCTGGATCATTGTGGAGATCGCCTGGTTCGGCATCCAACTCGCATTCGTCGAGGTGATTTTTGCGAACGTCCATTCCGTGGCCGGTTGGACGAAATATGAAATGATTCTTTTGGTTGGAACGAGTCATTTGGTGCAGCAGGCCTTTCAGTTCGTGTTCATGGTGAATTGCATGGAGCTTCCGGAAAACGTGCGCACCGGAAAACTGGATTTCGCGCTCTTACAGCCTGCGAGCAGCCAGTTTCTCATTTCCGTGCGCAAGTTCGACATTGGCGCTTTGGTGAATGCCACCATCGGCCTTGGTTTCGCGGTCTACGCGATTGGCAAATTGAATGTGCCGGTCGGGCCGGAACAGGCATTTCTTTATTCCGCTCTCGTCGTCAACGGGGTCGTGATCCATTACGCATTGATGCTTATGATCGTCACGCTCTCCTTCTGGATTATCCGCGCACAGGGACTCGTCTATGGTTATTACAACCTTTTCCAGCTGACGCGCATTCCACGTGAAGCATTCCGCGGCGGCGTGCGGTTTTTTTTCTCCTTTGTGGTCCCGATGTTGGTGGTCGCGAACTATCCTGCCGAAGTGCTTGGACGCGATCTGCAGGGTTGGGGCATGCTCTGGGTGTTCGGACTTTCCTTTGCGCTTTTGGGAGTGGCGAGCCTCTGGTTCCAATTCGCACTGCGCTTTTACACCAGCGCCAGCTCCTAGGTCGAAAGTTTTAGAGGGAGTTTCCGTGCTGCCGGCGCAGCAAGAGGATGAGGAAACCGAGTCCCCCCACAAGGCTGGTCAAGATTCCAACAGGAACTTCAGCGCCATGTCCTCCGATGGAGAGGCAGCGCGCTGAGGCGTCGGCAACGGCAAGAATCGCACCTCCGGCAAACATGGAGCATGGGATCACTAAACGCTGATCTGTGCCCACGAGATGCCGTACGATGTGAGGTATAAGAAGACCCACAAATCCGATCGGTCCCGCTACGGAAACGACGGCGGCAGTTGCGAGTGATCCGCCGAGGAGCACGCGTTTCTGAACGCGTGAGACATGCACGCCGCGACCCTGCGCCACTTCCTCCCCGAACGCGATCTGATGGAGATCCCGGCAATGCCTTAGGATGAGGATGAGTCCCAGGACCAGAAAAGGAAGGCATGCGATGACGTCCGTCCAGGACGAACCTTCCAGTCCGCCGACCATCCACTGGTCCATGGCCCGGAGGGTCAGCGGATTTGCGATAAAACGTACAAGCATGATCGCGGCCCCGGAAATGAGACCCAGTGCGATGCCCGCGAGTAGCAGCCCCATCTTGTTTCTGCCGGCGAGCGAACTCATCCGGATTCGCCAAAGAAAAGCGACATTGGCGAGTGCAAATGTCAGCGCCCAGATTTGTACGCCGGAAAAAGGACCCCAGACGGGAGAAAGTGCGGGGAAACTCAGAGCAATGACGGCTCCGAGCGAAGACGTGCTCGCAATGCCGAGCGTGTAGGGTTCCGCCAGTGGATTGCGCAATAAGCATTGGAAGGCGGCTCCGGCGCTTCCAAGCGCCATTCCAGCCATTAATCCCAGAAAAACGCGCGGCAGTCGAAGTGCAAGAATCTGTGCAGAAATCGTGCGATGTCCCGGCGTTGACGTGAGCATTTGGTGGATCGCCGCGGGAATGTGAATGGTTTCCATGCCGAATGCAGGAGAGAGGATGAGCCCGATCAAAGCCAGGAGGCCAAAAACCCCGACTGTCCCGATGAAACGGGAAAAAGTTAATGTTAAAAGAGCGGGCGAATGGACAAGCGGCGGGATAGGGTTCTCTTCTTCAAGCAGGGACGTTTCGATGTTTGGAATCACCTGCGGTGCGCCGGCTCCGGTCAATAAGCGGATCTCCTTCCCATAAACCTTCTCGAGATATTCGGTGCGGAAAACTTCGTGAACCGAGCCTGTCACAATGCGCTTGCCGTGATCGAGAAGCGTGACCCGGTTGGCGAAGTGCGATGCGAGCGTGAGATCATGTGTGGAAAAAAGGATCGCGGTTCCACGCTCTGCTTCATCGCGAAGAAGTCGAAGAAGACTGATCTGGTGGTGGATATCGAGGGCGCTGGTAGGTTCATCCAGGAGCACCGCACGCGGTTGCTGTGCGAGGACGGAGGCGAGCAGCACGCGTTGGCGTTCTCCTCCTGAAAGTGTTGCAAAGTCGCGGTCGCGAAACGCCAGCGATTGCATGCGTTTCAAGCTTTGTTCGGCCACGTTCAAGTCCTCGAGGCCGGGCAGGCCGAGTCCTTTCATATGGGCATAACGCCCCATCAGCACCACTTCCATCGCGGTCATCGAAAATTGCGGAGTCACTTGCTGCGGCAGAAAGGCGAGCGTTCGCGCGAGTTCGGTTTTCGTGAAGCACGAAAGCGGTCGATCATTCCATTGGATCATCCCGTGGACAGGAATGAGATTCACCGCCAAAAGCTGCAGCACCGTGCTTTTGCCGCATCCGTTGGGGCCGATCAATGCGTGCACCTCGCCTTCTCGAACGTCGAGCGCATCGATTTCCAGACAAAACGTGTTCTTGTAAGAAAAGCGCACATCGCGCGCCACCAGCGTGTTCATGGTGTTTTCCGATCCTCTTCGCTGAATTTACGAAAACAGGCCTCGAACCATTCGGCAATCTGGACCATCCGTGGTCCCGGGATCGTGGCAAAGTCCTCGGTCACGTAGACAATCCGATGATGATGCGATGCCGGCGTGTCGGCCGTTGAAAGCCAGTCGGGAACGTCCTTTTTTCCCTGAACACTCCCGCGGAATTCGAAAATCGCATCGGGTTGAAGAGCGAGAATCGATTCGCGGCTTGGGATGAAGTAAGGAAGCCGCTGTTCGCTAAAAATATTGACGCCGTGCGCGGCCTCCATCATTTCGCTGATGAAGGAGTTTTTGCCTGCCGCCATCAAGCTGCGGCTGCTTTCCGCTTCTCCGTCGAGCAGGGCGAGCGCCTTGTAGGCTGGAAGCGACGCGCTCCTTTTGCGAACCGCATCCAGGCGCACTTGAAGCTCGGCAACGAGTGCGCGGGCGGTGTTGCCCTTTCCAAGGAGATCCCCCACGCGGATCGTCTCTTCGGTGAGCTCATGAAAACTTTCGATCGTGACGGAGAGGCATTGGATCTCGTTGTTTTCGGCGAAGCGACGCACACGATCCATGCGTCCAAGGACGAAAAGGAGGGTGGGATGGAGCGCAAGAATCCGCTCGAAATTGGGATTGAGCAATCCTCCGCAGCGGGGTTCCGAAACCCCCTCCGGAAGCTGGCAATAGTCCGAAACGCCGACGAGCGAATTCGTGGCGCCAAGCGCGAGTATGATTTCGGTGACGTTGGGAGTCATGCTCACGACGCGCGGGTCGTGGGGTGCCGCGCTCACTCGGGACATCAGGATGAAGGCAAAAAAAAGCGCGCCTGTCCTGCGCCAAAAATGCCCGATCTTCATAGGTTTGCGGCAACCTGCGAGCAAATCTGCATGGATGGAAGGAATTCTTTCACACCGGACAACAAGCTTCTGTCATTTCAACACCGTAAGATCGCAAAACCAAAAACCGCGAGTTGTGGGACGCGGTGCTTGGGCGGGAAGTGGACAGACGGTGGAGTCAGGATGCGTTTGCTCCAGCGGACGATAAACTCGAGGGCCGATCTGAATCTGAAGTGGTTTGCGGAAGATGGGGCCGGCGTAGGCGAATGAATGATATTCGCCATTTTCGCCGCACGGGTCGACATTGGACGGAAGATTGGAAACAAATGCTGAATCGATGTTCTTTCCAAGGCTTTCCTGGTCAAGATAGGCATCGTTCACACAGCAGATGACGGATTGGAATTGCAGATCGATGAATTCCTGAATCAGCTTGCGCGTGTCTATTTTCCAAAGGGGAAAGAGGCCTTGCAATCCAATCTGCGCAAGGTTGGATTCGCGCCAGCGTTTCAAATCCTCGAGAAAGATGTCTCCAAAAACCACCTGTTTGACTCCCTGTTCCTGATATTTTTTCAGGATACGCGTCATTTTCTCAGCGTATTCTTCGTTTGAGCTGCGCCGGCTGACCTGCATTTTCTCGAGAGGCAGGCCGATGGCCGCGGCCTGTTTTTCAAGGAGCGCCTCGCGAATGCCGTGCATCGAAACACGCCGGTAATATTCGTTGAAAGTCGTCAGAAGCCCCACCACCTCGTATTGGCCGGAGCACAACACTTTGTGAAGGCAAAGCGCCGAATCTTTGCCTCCACTCCAGCACATAAGAACTTTTTCTTTCATAAGGCTTGTTCGGTTGGAGCGACGTTTTATATCCCATGGTGACGCTTCATGCGAACATATCCCTCCATTGGGTCTTCACCCCGAGTTGAATGTTCATCCTTCGCGTCTTTGGTATCAATAATCGAATTCCAATCCGGCGTAAAAAGTGCGGCCCAAGGCCGGATAACCAGCCGCTTGCTGATAGCGGTAGCCCAGCAGATTTTCGCCTTTGGCGAACGTTTTTAAATGCCGATTGATCTGGTAGTTCACATCAAGGTCAAGGCGGTTAAATTCACTCAATGTTTGCGTATTGCCCTGATCGTCAAAACTTTGGCCCGTGAAGCTGTAAATCAGGACAAGCCCCAATTCATCCAGAGCCTGCCATGTGGTGGCAACACTGGCGGTTTGCCGAGGGATGCGCGCCAGATTATTGCCCGTGAAACGGGGATCCTTGTCGGTCGTTGAAGTGAGGGTGTAAGCTATCCGAAACGAAAGATTGGTGGTGGCGTTCCAATCCGCCGAGTTTTCGACACCTTCGGTGCGAACTTTGGCCAGGTTTTGAAACACAAATGCATTGTCCGCTGCAATCAGGTTGACAACGTCGTTATAGAAATAAGTGGAATCCACCTTCAGCTTGTTATCCAAGAGCGGTTGAGTGACCCCGACGTCGTAGCCTTCGGTTGTTTCAGGGATCAGATTGGGATTCGCTCCCGAGTTGGGGCCGAAAAGAGGCTGAAGTTCGGAGATGGCGGGCGCACGAAACGCCGTGCCGAAGGACATGTGGATGCGGGAATCCGTGACAGGGGTCTTGAAAAACTGGCTTGCCCGGTATGTGAAGGCGTCTCGAAACCCTTCATTATCGTCGAAGCGGCCGGAAAGGGTGAAACCCCATTGATCCTCCAAACGGATATTATCCGAGAGATAAACGGCATCCGTGGCACGATTGAACACATTGTTGCCGTTGGAGGCTTCGGTCGTGGTATGGTCGTTGTAAGCTTGGATTCCGGCGACGAAAGTATTCCACTCCGCCACGTTCATGGTATTTTGCCAATCGAGCTGGAGGCTTTGGCTGTGATCGACATATTCCGCGGGAGGGGAATCAGATCGCTGGCCAATGCCGATGTAACCCAGTGTGAGTTTGCTTTGCCAGATCTCGAACGGTGTCACTGTCAAGGAGGGAGAAATCATGGTCATGCGGCGAATCAGTCTGGAGGCAGGATCGTTTGCACCGAAGCCCGTGATGCCATTGGGAGTTCCGACCGTATAGTCGGTCCACCTGGTGACCAGATCCAGACGAGCTGTGTCGGAGATGTCATATCCGAAGCGTCCTGCAGCGGCATTTTGGCGAAAGTTATTGTTGGGTCGTTCCTGATCCGTATCAAGACGCGCATATTCGGCATTCCAATCGAATTGTTTTTCCTTGCCCTGGGTAAAGATGCGCTCCCGTCGTGTGTCGAAAGTTCCCGCCTCAAAAGAAGTGCCAAACGTGGGTTTCCCCTGTCCTTGAGGAGCGAAGAGGGAAACCACGCCCCCCTGGGCCATGGAGCCATAGAGGGAACTCTGGGGTCCCCGCAAGATTTCCAGGTTGCCGGTAAGCAAAGGGGGGAGATCGGCAAGATCGGCAATGCCATCGATGGACCGGTTGAAATTCAAGCCATCGACTTGAACAAGGGTGCGGCTAAAAGGCAGGCCACGGATGGAGATCTGTGACACGCCCCCCTGCGCACCCGTGCCGTTGTTCACTTCCGTGCCGGCTTGCCCGCGCAGGATTTCTTCGGTCGTGAAGGGATGCTGTGCCTGGATGAATTTTTCGCTCACGACCGAGATGCTCGAACCTGATTTCCACGCCTCCTCCTCGAATTTCGAGGCCGACACCACAATTTCGTCCATTTGGGCGTCTGTTTTTGAGGCGCTCTCGACGTTGTTGGTGTTTTGTGCGTAGAGCGGAAGGGTGAGGGCCGCGAAACTTAGGCCGGCATAATAAACGAAACGATTCATAGGGCTGATGCTCCGATTGAATGAGAGACCAGCTGGCGACTTTGCAAAGACGACAGTTGACACTCCCAATCTTGTTTTTAGCGAACAAGGTTTTTCGACGACTTCCCAAGAAGCTGCCGTATTGAGAACATCGCAGCCGTTATCCTGACTTCAGGCTTCAAACCTTGCCCCCGCCTTCACTCTCGAACACGTTCGGAGTTGGCATTTGAGAGCTCGTAGCCTGTTACAGTGGCGCAACCGTTCCCGATTTTCACGGGATTCCCTGCGCTGCGATGCATTCCGGATTTCCGGAAAAAACCTGCAAAGAACAACCGGCCCGACTCTGCCACGACTCTTCAGCCAAGACAATGGGATTTTATTGCTCGGCATTGAACTCGCGTTACCATGGATGCCATGCGAATCGAATGTCGAACCCTGATGAAAGCAGGCTCGAGGTAGGGATGCCGAAACGTGTGGCGGTCTTATGGACGGGCGGCAAGGATTCCTGTTTCGTCCTTCATCAGATGGCGGCGGCGGGAAACGAGATTCAACTTCTGGCCACCTTCGTTCCTAAAAACACCTCGTTTCTGGCGCATCCTCTTGCGATCATGAAGGCTCAGGCTGAAGCTCTTGGTGTTTCCCACCTGGAAATTCCCGTTGAAGAGCCATACCGTGAAGGTTACGAGCGGGGGCTGAGAGCACTCCAGGAAGAGCATCGGATCGATGCGGTGACGACGGGCGATATCTCCGAAGTGGATGGATTGCCGAATTGGATCCGCGAATGCAGTGGTTCCATGGGGCTGGAAGTGATCACGCCGCTCTGGGGGATCGATCGGTTCGATCACATGCGCCGCCTGATTGAAGAAGGATATGACGTGCTTTTTTCGTGCGTGAAGCATTGCTGGCTCGCGCCTGAATGGACGGGCAGAAGCCTCAATATGAAATGGCTCGATGAATTGGGTTCCGTGCGGAAGAAAAACGGGCTCGACCTTTGCGGAGAGCAGGGGGAATTTCACACGCTCGTCACTTTGGCTCCTCGTTTTAAACAACGCATTGTGCTGCAGCGGACATCCATCGAATCGCGGGCAGAATTCAGCTTCCTGCGAGTTGGAGGGGTTCATTTATGCATCCCTTAAACTTTTGATTGTGCAGCGGGTGGTCTATGGCAGAATGGGAGGAATGCACTGCTTTCAGTCCAACCGTTTTATAAACCGAAGGTTGCTGGTCCTTCTTTGCGTCTTATTTCTGTCCTACGGGAGTTTTGCTCGCGGCGACCTGGTCGACGGCATTGCCGCCATCGTGAATCAGGACATCATCACGTTTACGGATGTGAAGAACATGGTGGGACAGACGGAGGATTCGTTGCGGAAAGCTTATTCGCCGGGCGATCCCCAGCTTGGCGAAAAAATCCAGCAGGCCTACAAGGAAGCCCTCGATCAGCTGATTGAACGTCAACTTATCATCCAACAGTTTAACAGCAAAGGGGGCAAGGTTCCCGAAACCCTCATTGAAGAAGAAATTCAGCAAACGATTGATGATCAATATGGGCACGATCGGAGTGTCTTTATCAAGACGCTTGAAGCGCTTGGCTTGGATCTTGAGACCTACAAGGAACGTATCCGAGACAAGATTGTCGTTCGTTACATGCAGCAGACCGAGGTCAGCAACGAAATCATTATTTCTCCCTATAAGATTGAAAAATATTACGAGGAGCATCCTTCGGAGTTCCAAGAGGGCGAAAAAGTGAAACTGCGCATGATTTACGTCAAAAAAGGAAGTACGGATGAAGAAACCGCGGGTGCCAAAAGTCTGGTCCAGGAAATTTTATTGAAGCTGACGACCGGGTCGGATTTCGCCTCATTGGCATCCGTTTATTCTGAAGGATCCGAAAAGAACCAGGGAGGCGATCTTGGCTTCGTCGGACGCGACAGCCTCAGGAAAGAACTTGCGGATGCGGCGTTTGCACTCGATGCCGGCCAGCTTAGCAAAGTGATTGAAACGAAGGAGGGTTTCTACTTGGTGCAGGTGGAGGATAAAAAACCTGCCAAGGTGAGTACTTTGGAGGAATCGCGCGATCTTATCGAGCGCCTGCTTATTGCTCAGGAACGCGCACGGCTTCAAAAGCGATGGGTCCAGTCTCTCAGGCGCAAGGCGTATATTCGAATGTATTAGTCGCTCAGGGTTGAGAGGCTGACCCATGGGTGGTCCCAAGCGAATGAAAACGATCGCAATCACACTCGGGGATGTGGCGGGTATTGGACCCGAGGTTGTTCGAAAAGCCTTGGGTTCTGGAAAACTTGATTCCCGCTTTCGTTATCATGTTCTCATTCCGAATGAAGCCCCTGTTCTCAAACCAGGCAAATTATCGCGGTTGGCCGCGCAATTTGCACTTCGTTCGCTCGAAGCGGGCGTCGTAGGTTGCCTGAGCGGTGACTTCATGGCCCTTGTGACGGCGCCCGTCAGCAAGGCAGGTCTGAAACTTGCCGGATTTCCTTTTCCTGGCCAGACGGAGTTCCTCGCTCATCGCACGCGCACGCGGCGCTTCGCCATGATGCTTATGGGCGGAGGATTGCGGGTGACGCTTGTGACCATTCATATTCCGATCCGAAAAATCAGCAGGCTTTTAACGCGTCGTTTGATTTCAGAAAAGATCGAGCTCACGCACATGATGTTGAAACGGCTTGGCATGCGTCAACCGCGCATCGCGGTGGCAGGACTCAATCCCCACGGTGGCGTGCCTGGAGAGCAGGATGAAGAGGAACGCCGGATGATCGTCCCCGCGGTGCGTGCCTCCGTGAAACGGTTCGGTTCAAACGTCACTGGACCGCACTCTCCTGACCATGTCTTCTGGCTTGCGAAACAAGGGAAGGTGGATGCGGTTGTGTGCATGTACCACGACCAGGGATTGATTCCTCTGAAAATGTTAGCTTTTGATTCAGGAGTGAATGTGACATTGGGACTTCCCATCGTCCGCACCTCTCCGGATCATGGCACTGCCTATGACATCGCCGGCAAAAACCGTGCGAATCCAAAAAGCATGATTGAGGCAATCAACCTCGCCGCGAGACTCGTCTTGTCACGTGCCTGAAGAGATGTTCTGATTTTCCTCGAGCCATGAAGCTTCTCATCGTTATCCCCGCGCGATATGGTTCCACGCGATTTCCTGGAAAACCGCTTGTGTGCATCGGGGGCATTTCGTTAATCGAGCGCGTCTATCGCAATTGTTCCGGCGTGAAGAACGCTCAAGTCGTTGTCGCGACGGATGACCGGCGCATTGAGTCGCATGTGCGGGAATTTGGCGGGGAGGCGATGATGACCTCCAAGCATCATCCCAGCGGCACGGATCGCGCCGCAGAGGTTGCGCGGCGGCATGCATGTGATGTCGTGATCAATGTTCAGGGAGACGAGCCGCTATTGCCGGCTTCCGTCATTCGAAGGATCGCCGATGTGATGCTTCGTGAAAAAAAATTGGAGATGGCGACTCTGGCTCATCCGATTACAAGATCGCAGGATTACCAGGATCCCAATGTGGTGAAAGTCGTTTTGGATCGTGATAGTGATGCTCTTTACTTTTCACGTTCGCCTATTCCGCACTTGTGGGACGCTTGGCACTCGATGCTTGGCGTTTATCGTCATGTGGGCATTTACGCTTACCAACGCTCCTTTCTGCTTCACTATGTGAAATGGCCGCAATCGTTATTGGAGAAAGCAGAGAAGCTCGAGCAGCTTCGTGCGCTGGACCGGGGCATTAAAATTCATGTGTTAAAGACAACATATGAAGCGATTGGCGTGGATGTTCCGTCGGATGTGAAGAAAGTCGAACGTATCCTGAAAGGCGCACGCATTCGTTTGAAATAGAGCAGGCTCCCGCTAAGATGGAAGGGATGCCCGATTTTAAGCTTGTAGCTCCCTATTTGCCGAGCGGTGACCAGCCACGCGCCATTGAGGAACTGGTTCATTCCATTGAAAAAAGGACGTTTTGCCAGACGCTTTTGGGGGTCACGGGTTCAGGCAAGACATTCACGATGGCCAGCGTCATCAACCGCCTGCAACGGCCGACGCTTGTCATCACTCACAACAAGACGCTTGCAGCGCAGCTTTTTGCGGAGTTCCGGACCTTTTTTCCTGAGAACGCGGTGGAATATTTTGTCAGCTACTTCGACTACTATCAGCCCGAGGCGTACCTTCCTCAAACCGATACATTTATCGAAAAGGATTCGTCGATCAATGAAGAGATTGAGCGACTTCGGCTGTCGGCCACGAGCTCCCTTTTATCGCGCCGTGATGCGATTATTGTGGCCAGCGTTTCATGCATCTATGGCCTCGGTTCACCTGAGGATTATCAGTCACTCGTCCTGCGGCTGCGCGTGAATGAGGAGATGGATCGCCAGACTTTGCTCAGCCGGCTCGTCGACATGCAATACAGCCGCAACGACATTGATTTTTCCCGCGGCAAGTTCCGCGTGCGCGGCGACGTCGTTGAGCTCTGCCCTTCGGATTCTGAAAAAGCGATCCGTGTGGAACTTTTCGGCGATACGATCGAGCGGCTAACCTATTTTGACCCGCTGACCGGGGACAAAACTCAGACATGCGACGAAACCACTCTTTTCCCCGCAAAACATTTTGTGACTCCCTATGGCAAAATTCAGCGAGCGGTGGAGGGAATTAAAATCGAGCTCGAGAGCCGCCTGAAAGAATTCGAGAGCCAGGGCAAGCTGATCGAGGCGCAACGTTTGAAAATGCGCACGACCTATGACATCGAGATGATGCAGGAAATGGGGTTTTGCAATGGGATTGAGAATTACTCGCGCCATCTGACGGGGCGGGCGCCTGGTTCTCCGCCCTACACGCTGCTTGATTTCTTTCCAGATGATTTTCTGACGATCATCGATGAGTCGCACGCGACCGTGCCGCAAATTGGCGGCATGTATGCGGGCGATCAGGCGCGCAAGAAGGTGCTCGTCGAGTTTGGCTTCCGACTGCCATCCGCACTCGATAACCGGCCCTTGAATTTTAATGAATTTCTCGCGCGACAAAAACAGATTGTCTGCGTCTCGGCCACGCCGGGAAATTGGGAGCTCCAGCAAAATCCCAGTGTGATCGAGCAGATTATTCGTCCGACAGGACTCATCGATCCCACCGTGACCGTCAAACCGTTGAAAGGCCAGATCGACGATCTGCTCGCGCGCATTCGCGAGCGCGTCGAAAAAAAGGAGCGGATTCTTGTCACGACACTGACCAAGAGGACGGCCGAGGATTTGACGGATTACCTGCGTGATTTCGGCGTCAAAGTGCGTTATCTCCATTCTGAGATCGATACGATCGAACGCGTGGAAATTTTGCGCGGATTGCGCAAGGCCGAGTTCGATGTGCTCGTCGGCATCAATTTGTTAAGGGAAGGACTCGATTTGCCAGAGGTTTCGCTTGTGGCGATTCTGGACGCGGACAAGGAGGGCTATCTGCGTTCCGAGAAATCTCTCATTCAGACAGCGGGACGCGCGGCGCGCCACTTGAATGGCGAAGTGATCCTTTACGCCGATCAAATGACCCCGTCGATTCAAACTCTGTTGAAGGTGACTGAATACCGCCGTTCCAAACAACTTGCGCACAATCAGAAAAACGGGATCACCCCACGGAGCGTGACGCGTGCCCTTGAGGAGAGCCTCGCGATTTATCAGGAGGCGGAGAAGATTGAATCCAGCGTCATTTCCGAATCAGGAGGCGATTTCGAGATCAGCGAATGGATTTATGAACTCGAAGAGCAAATGGAAAAGGCGGCGCGTGATCTTGAATTCGAAAAGGCGGCCCTTTTGCGCGATCAAATCGCAGAACTTAAAAAACGCATGCAGGGGAAGGAATCGGATCAAGTGGAGCCCAAGGGATCCCCAGGCAAAAAATCACGCAAGTTCACACCCAAGTTGGGTCAAAGTTCCTGACAGGCGAAAAAGACGCCCAACATTTTCTTCAGGGGGAGGGTTCCGGGCTTTTGTCAGAATTGGTTCGAGGAGCCTCTGAAGAGGTCGAACTCCCACCGGAGTCGGAGCTTCCCGTTCCCGAGTTCTTTGTCTCTCCTTCCGGAGCTTTTCCTCCTTCGCGTCGTGGCCTGCGGCCACGGCCTCCCCGGCTTCCGCGGGTGGCGCGGCGCGCACGCCGTTGTCGGCTGCGATTTTTTACGTCGTCAGGCGCGCCTTCGGGAACGATTTCCGGTCCGGCGACGACAATCATGTCCTCAATGGAGGCAAGCTGGTCTCCGGAAAAATCAAAAATTCCAAAATCCACGTCGTCATTGATCTTGCCGGAAAAGGATCCAGCTTCGCTCTGGATGATCTCTTCGATGCTCATGCCGCGATGCACCTTGGCTGCAACAAAGCCGTTCACCACGCCGATGGCGGCAAGCAGGTCGTCCTGTTCAGGTTTCACGTCGCCCTCTGTTGGATGCGAGAACCAGAGTTCGCTATCGAAGACGCGACCGTCCTCGGAAATCACCTGGACGGAGTTGGATCCCATGTGCGGGAACGTGCGCATGAGTCGCTCCATGAGGACGGGCATGGTCTCGCTGGGCTTGACTGGACCGGAGCGCACGATGCAACCGTCAATGATGCAGATCCAAATGTGTCGCATGAGAACGCCAAGAGTAACACTTTCAGTGCGAGAATCAACAGAAGAGCGCGAGACTTGGAAGAGCAGCGGGTCCTGGATTTCCCAATCCGGGATTGTAGAGCCCCGCATCCATCAAAGAATGGAAGCGGGGATGCTTCCGATCCGGGCATCGGAAAAAATCAGCTATGGACTACCTGTCATGATGATCGTGTCGAGAGTCACCTTTCCGTGATCGATCATCACGGTCTCTCCAAGAGCCCTGGACCCAAAACCAGCCCTCGTGGCTTCTGGCCCAGCGACCTGGAGCCCAAACGACAGTTTCTCGAGGCGGATATTCCCAGTAGCCAGAATACCATACCCAAGAATCTCCTCGCCGTATCCAGTGTCCAGACACCCAAATATAACCCGGCCCAGGCGCCGCATACATGACCTCTTCACGCAGTGGAGGCGGTGCTTCTTGGACCACCACAACTCCAGCCGGCCTTGTTTCGAACCCAATGTTGACTTCAACGGCTTGAGCGCCGCGCATTAAACCGAAGATCAGGAAGAAGAAAAAAACAAGTCGTTTCATATGAGTTCCGGATTTTAAAGGTTTTAGCCGTTTTCACTTTGGCAGTCATACAGCCTTTTTTTTAAGTGGATTTACCTATTCATAAAATATCCGTTTGGATCGCAACTGCAATCAGGACGAGCTATGAAAGTCCAATGGAGCTTTTCCCACAAGAAGGATGGGGCAAACCTCTACAAACCCCACGGCATGCCTGTTGGGCGCTTTAGAGATGGCAGGCGGCCCGGCAAAATATCAAACATGGGGCAGGATTTCCCGCTTGAGGTTCGTCCTGCGGAAGGTTCATCGGAAAATGACTTCCGGAAGAAAATCCTATGCTTTGATGCCTGCCCGCTTGCGCGCTGTGGGGTTGAGCAGGCGCTTGCGAAAGCGGATCGATTTGGGGGTGACTTCGACGTATTCATCAGGAGCAATATATTCGATTGCGCGCTCAAGCGACATTTTCAGGGCGGGTTCGAGCATGATGCCTTTGCCTTCTCCCACGCTGCGCATATTCGTCAAATGCTTCGTCTTGCATGGATTGACATTCAAATCCTCGGCCCGTGGACATTCGCCCACAATCATTCCGACATAGATGGGATCGCCGGGCTCCACAAAAAGGCGGCCGCGTTCTTGAAGCTGGTCTAGGGCATAGGCGGTGGCGATTCCTTCCTCCATCGCGACCAGTGTGCCGGTGCTGCGCGTCATGATCTCGCCAGAGTAGGGGCGGTATTCTTTGAAAAGATGGCTCATGATTCCGGTGCCGCTTGTAACATTCACGAGTTCGGTCTCAAAACCGATCAATCCGCGCGTCGGAATGTCCGCCGAAACGGTGACATTATTGCCGTGGTGCTGCATGTTCGTGACAAGTCCTTTTCTTCCGGCGATCGATTGGAGGATGGCGCCTAGCACGTCGTTGCTGACATCGACCGAGAGCTCTTCAAAAGGTTCCAGTGTCTGCCCCTTTTCCTTTCGGTAAATCACCTCGGGGCGCGAGACGATGACTTCAAACCCTTCGCGACGCATTTGTTCCACAAGGATGGCGATCTGCATTTCGCCCCGGGCGGCAACGGAAAAGAGATTGCCAGAGTCGGTGTCGTCGACGGAAAGGCTTACGTTCGTCCGGGTCTCGCGGACAAGGCGGTCCCGAATATTGCGGGCCGTGACGAGCTTGCCTTCGCGGCCTGATAGTGGGCCATCATTCACGCCGATCGTCATCGTGATCGTTGGCGGATCGATATCGACGAAGGGAAGTGACGGCGTATCTTCATTCGCGACAATGCTTTCGCCGATGGAAATTTCTTCAAAACCGGTGATGCCGACGATGTTGCCAGCGGCCGCCACCTCGATGCGCTGTTGGGCAAGGCCAGCGAACGAGTAGAACATCGTGAGCTTGCCGGCCTCGCGATGGCCGTCCTTGTGCGCCGCAAAAACATTGTCCCCGATTTTGGCATGCCCACTCATTGTTTTCCCA
>JABDCI010000006.1:0-40605 GCA_013288215.1 Verrucomicrobiota bacterium
AAATCTAATCTAATTTTCAAATAACCGGTTGACGTTGCTTAGGTGTAGGATAAAGTTGGCCTTCGCTGTTTCGTCGTGCGTTGCTCTGACGTGGAGATTGGGTTGACGAAGGCACCCAAATTGCGTGTGCCGGGATTACGGGCCCCACAGTACCCGTAGCGATAATTGTGAGGTATGAGTGAACGAGCCATTGTTTAGTGAGAAGGTGCAGATTGAACGCAAACAGTTTTTTTTCGACTTAAACGAAAATCCTCGAGGCCGGTTTTTGCGAATCACCGAAGATGTTAATGGCCGCCGCAATGCCATTGTCATTCCAATCGTTGGGCTGGAAGATTTCCGGCGAATTATTACCATAATGATCGAGCATAATCAGGGATTGGGGCCAAAACCCGGTTGACAATCTCTTGCTCCTCTATCGGGAGCTTGAGATCGGAATCGCTACGGGCGCGCCTTTTTTGTGCGATTCCAGGAGTGCCTGCACCACACGGACCGAATCGATGCCGGATTGTCCGTCAGCGAGCGGCGGAGTACGTTTTTTGATGCTCGTCAAAAAAGATCTTAGTTCGATCAATAAAGGCTCTTCTGGATCGAATTCCGTCGTATGGATATCGCCTTCAACCGCTTTCCACTCTCCATTTTCCTGCCGGTGATGATTGGCGTGAATTTTCACCTTATCCTGCTGAACGGTATAATCCACGACGACTGATTTTTCGGTTCCAACCACCAGCACCTCGCGTTTCTTAAGCGGCGAAAAATAACCCACCTCAATGGTGGCGAAAATGTCGCCATAATCGAGCCAGAGCCATGCATTGTCATCCATGCCCCGACCAAGCACATCCAGGAGCCGCGCATGCACCTTTCGAGGCACCTTCCCAACGAAGTAGTTGAAGAGATCGACAAAATGAATGGCATCCGCCATCGTCACGCCGGAGTCGGAACGCGGACGCTTGAAGCCGCTGAAATTGCCACGCAGCCATTTCACGTCCCCCATGAGCCGCGCGTCGACGAGCTTTTTAACGAACTGTGACGGCGGTTCGTAACGAAAAATATGGCCCACTTGTAAAATGCATTTTTTTTCCGAGGCACGCTTGACGATATCATGGCAGTCTGCTTCGAAGAGCGCGAGCGGCTTTTCGACGAAAATATCCTTTCCGAGAGCGATCGCCTCGCAGCAGAGCGAATGATGGGTTTCGGCAGGCGTCACAATATCCACGGCATCGACAAGCGGCAAAAAATCTTTGTGATGCTTTGCCACATGATCGGGAGGCACGCCCATGTCACGGCATTTTTGAAGCGGCTTTTCATTCGCATCGACGACATAAAGGTCTGCTCCAAGCGTCAACCACGTCCGGAGATGATTCACCCCCCAACGGCCTGCACCTATGAGTAATATTTTCGCTGCCATATCATTTCCGGTCTTGACTCGGCGAGCGAGCGAGAGGTGCGGTCGGAATGACTTGTTCTACCTTGTCGTCCTTTTCGAAAAGCTCTTCACCGCCAACCACCATGGTTTCGTCATCCGACGCGGCGAACATCACGGGATTTGAGCTGACATTCGAGAAAAAGCGCGTGCTCAAATTCTTTCCATTCGGTGAGAAGGATGTGTACGTGAAAATGCGGGTGCCCGACTGATGCAGGATGTGAATGTTTCCCTGCCGGTCGATGCGAGCCTTGGGATCCCCATAATTCACCACATCCCCGAGGGGGGTCGTGCAATAAACCCGGTGAGCCTCTGGATTTTGGATGCGCAGATAAAGCATATGGGTCTGTTTCACTCCATGAATGTGCAATGAATAAAGCCTCGGACGCACTTCTTTATTGGGATCTTTTGAATCTGCTGGCGCCGTATATTCCTGCTGCCAAATGCTCGGACTGTTGGAGATGGTGAACTTCGCAGGCTTACTGTTGACGGTTTTGCCGCGATGCGTCACCTCTGCAACCACTTGATACTCTCCAGGCTCACGGAGCAGAAATCGGGGCAGAAGGTCCACCGTGACCGTTTTCATTTCCCCTGGAAGGAGCATCAGTTGCGGCACTTTCAATTGCTTTTCGGTAGGATCGATCTGCTCATCTTCGTTGGCGGTGACGTAAAAATCCAGCCAGGACCCACCGCCGGACATGCGGCTCATGTCGATGGGTTCGGACATGTAATTGGTGATGCGAACCTGAAGTTCGATCGGTTCAAAAAGAAGGAAGTCTCGCCTCTCGAAGCGGATGTCGACTCCGACCTGTCCCCATGCCTTGGATGCGATCAGTAAAAGGAACGCCGTCCATAATGTTCGCGCCATCACTTTCCGATCTCCAGCCGCGTGGCGCATTTGTCGGGCAATCCCGCCGCCAAAATCTTCTTCTGAGCCGCCTTGATGTCGTAAGGCAGCCGTTTGAGAACAATCTGGTTTGCGATCATGTCGTAGATCACATAAGCCGCCAGCGGATTGCCATCACGCGGCTGGCCGATGCTACCGACATTGATTAAGTATTTTTTGCCAGGCTCAACGCGCAGCCTCTCGAATTGGCCTCCCTTCACCACGCCGTCGCGAATGAATGCGCAAGGCTGATGAGTATGCCCATAAAAACAAACTGCCGTGTTCTGGTAGCTGAAACTCGATGCCGCCGCCAGCTTATCCATGACATACCCCCACTTCTGGGGCATATCGAGGGTGGCGTGCACAATGGTGAACGACTCGACAAACCGCACAAACTTCAAATTTTTCAGCCAAATTCTTTCCTCTCCGCTCAACTCCTTGCGGGTCCAACGGATCGCATCGGCCGCCATAGGCCGGAAATTGGTACATTCATCATCCACCGAGGCATATTCATCATGGTTCCCCTTGACGACCGGGCAGTCCATTTCTTGGATGATTTTCAAACATTTTTTTGGGTCCGCGGCATAACCCACCACGTCGCCCACACACGCGTAATGGGTCACCTTTTCACTCTCCGCGTCGGCTAAAACAGCTTCGAGCGCCTCCAGATTGGCATGAATATCCCCGAGGATCGCGTATTTCATTGGGAATATTTAGATCTAGAGGGTTTTTCAAAGGAAGGAAAGATTCTTTGTTCAGGCGGTACATGGAGCTTTTCCTCCGAATCGCGACCCAATTGGGCGATTTTACCCCAAAGCTGTCCAGGGTCTTTTGAGTGGTCGCTCAGCCAGATTTGCTTCCATACCCCATAGGCTTTCCACGGCTCGCCGCCTTTTTCGTACAGATGACCGATCATGCGTTCTACATAATCCGGAGCCTCTTTGAAAGCCGCGGCTTTCTCCAAATAGGGAATCGCGTCCAACGGTGCCTCAAGCTTCTGATAAACAAGCCAGCCCAGGCGAAAATAGAGTTCGTAATTGTCGGGGTTGTTTTTAATCCCTTCTTCTAGGAAGCTTTTGCCTGCTTGAATCCATTCGCGCTGCAGCTTTATGCGCATCGCCTTGTTCGGATATTTCGGATTCGTGCTCTCCGCGTAGCTTGCATTCCACGCCATGTGCCATCCGCCGAGATCCCAGAATGAAATCGAATGGGGTTGAAGAACCACTGAAAGCTCGATGGCTTCTCTCAGTTTGTACCAAACTTGGTCTTCCCAGGACCGATGGCCATTGATCCAGACGAAGTCGGCTACCACGGCGCGAAAACCACTCAGCAAAGCCACTGCCAAATTTTGTCCCAGCTTGGAACGGAGTTCGACCGAGAGCGTCGCCCCCCCCCAGTTTTAAATCCTTGTAGGAGGATTGAAGAGATTCCTCCCAAGCCCATTTTCCCGCAACGGTAATGACTCCAATCAGCAGCAGTTGGGTGAGCAACTTCTTCACGCGAAAAACGTTCGAGGCTAGATTTCTTTTTCCTGGAAGATCACATAGGCGGCTGCCAGGACAGCCGAAGTATAAAATAAACCGTACCCAATCGTCTTGTAGACATAATGCATCGGCACGAATTGACCATTTACCACGGCATCGGCGATGTTGAACGCATTGAGGTCCGGCACAAAAAAGGTGATGATCGGAAGCATGAACTTGCTCCACGACGCCTGGCTGCCAACCCAAACTTGGCGGGCGGTGCTCTCCAAATGGCCGCAGACGTAAATCATGAACGAGGCGATGACATTAAAAATGACCGAAGTGGCGAAGGTTGAGATCAAGAGGCTGATGGCACACACCATCACGACCTTAAAATAAGTCAGGACAACCGCTTTCACAAGGTTCACATCCCGGATTTGGCGAACGAGCATGTTGACGAGTTCGCGGGTGGATGCGTCAACGGCCACCGTTGGATCCGATAAGGTGGTCTGCTTAAAATAGTGCTCTGCATAGAAAAGAAGGCCCGCAAAAATTCCCGACATCAGGAGAACCGTGAGGAAAAGCAACGCGGCCATTCCCACGAATTTACCCAAAAGAAACTCGGCGCGATGGACGGGTTTTGCAAGAATGGGGTAGATCGTGCGGTTGTCCAGTTCCAGAGGCAAGAGTTGTGCCGTTCCGACAATCGCGATCAGCGAGCCGAACACCATGATGGCTGCCAGCCCGAAGTCTTTGATGAACTTGACCTGTTCCGCCGGAGTGGAAATCGTGATCTGCGAAAAATAGATGGCGGTGCAAAGGACCACGATGCCGAAGAGCAGAAGAATATAGAAAAATTTTTGGCGGATCACTTCCGTCATGGTGTTCCGACCGATGGTCCACATCCGGTCGAGCGAAAAAAAGAGATGCCCAGAATTTGTCATAATCTTATTTCTTGTCTTGCTCGGCCTGTCGCACGGATTGCAGAAAAAGCTGTTCCAAGGTGGTTTCGGGGTTTCCTTCGGTGACGATGCGCGCGCCGTGTTGTGCGATTGCATCACGCACCCTGACCCGAGCGGCTTCATTCAATCCTTCACAAACAAATTGGAACTGATCCTTTCGCGCGAGGAGATCCTTCACCTCACCTTCAAGAATCATTTTACCGTAATAAAGAATTCCGACGCGATCGCACACATCTTGAACCTGGTCGAGCAAATGGGAGCAGATCAAGACGGTTTTGCCCATTTGTTTGAGTTTGATGATCATGTTGCGGATCTCGATCGACCCAATGGGATCAACGCCTGCCGTCGGTTCGTCAAGAAGAAGGAGCTTTGGATCATGCACGAGCGCCTGGGCGAGACCAATGCGCTGAAGCATTCCTTTTGAATAACCCGCAAGACGCCGATGGCGATGGATTTCGAGACCCACGAGTTGAAGCAACTCGCTGATTTTGTCTTCCAGCTTGCGTCCCCGCATCCCGCAAAGCCGGCCGAAGAAACGCACGGTCTCTTCCCCCGTGAGATACCGGTAGAAATAGGGGTTCTCTGGAAGGAATCCCACGCTCACGCGCGAAGCAACTTCCTCGACGCTGCGTCCGAAAATAGTGGCTTCCCCTTCGGTGGGCTGAAACAGGCTCAACACCAACTTGAGAGTCGTGCTCTTTCCCGAACCATTGGGTCCTAGAAGACCGTAAACTTCGCCTTCACGGACAATAAAATTCAACTGATCTAGGCCAACCACTTTCCGTCGCCAAGAAATTCGAAAATGTTTGGTAAGATTCTTGGTTTCAATGGCATGCATGGGTCAAAAGCAGATTCATGGTCGTACAAAAAGATTCAATCCTCAATATGAAAATCCTTCCACTCGCCGGTCGCAGCTTTCCATTCAATGTGTTGCTTGCGCAGGAATGACTTGAGGTGGCTTTTGTCGATCGCGTCCAGGAAATCTTCAATCTCCGAGCGCTCTCCCTCAGCCATAAGTTCCACGCGTCCGTCGGAAAGATTTCGAACGTAACCTGTCATTGAGAAACCCATCGCAAGGTTCCGGCATGTGTATCGGAAGCCCACCCCCTGAACTCGTCCCTCGAAAAAGACGCGTGCGCGCTCCACCTTCATGGGGTTGTTTGGGGGGAGCGATAATGAATCACTTTCACGTCTTCGAGGGTAACAAGGCCGCCCTGGATCATCTCCTGAAGGCATGCCAGAAACTTGTTGATCTTTTCGGTTTCGTCCACAATTTCAATCACGACTGGCAGATCCTCGGAAAGCCGCAGGATTTTCGCCGTGTGAAGACGGCTGGCGCGTCCAAATCCCATGGGTCCGCGGAGAACGGTCGCGCCGGCCAACCCTTCTTCACGCGCTTTCAGGACAAGCGCCTCATAAAGCGGCTGGTGTTTCCAGCGATCATCCTCGCCGATGAAAATTCGCAGAAGCTTTCCATTTTCAGGCAGATTCATCACATTCCCTCCAGTTAAATAAATTTCGCGATCAAGTGACCAAGCCAAACTGCGATCAGACACAGAAACACCGAAAACAACACGTTGCCTCCTGCATAAAGCCATTGTCTCTCCTGTACGAGGTTCAAGGTTTGGAGGCTGAACGACGAAAAGGTCGTATAGCCCCCGAGAATGCCAATCATGACGAATTGACGCCAGAGCGTTGGAACGAGGGAACGTCCGTCAGGCCCTGTGAGCGTGGAAAAAAAACCAATAATGAAGCAGCCCGTCACATTCACCACGATCGTTCCCCAAGGAAAAGTCTCGCCGATGCGTTCCCCCACTGTCTTGGACAGCCAATAGCGCGCCACAGTCCCCAAAAACCCTCCAAAACCAATGATTAGATATTTCATCCGAAATGAAAATCCTTAGAATGCAACACAGAATCCTGATGTAGGATGCAAGATATCTCCAACCGCTAAATCAAATACAAGAGATTCCTTATGTTTCGTGAAAATGATCTGATCTTGATTACTGGCACCTCGGGTATGGTCGGTTCAGCGGTCCAACGGTACTTTAAACAGCGTGGCTTCAAGCGTCTGCTCACTCCCAAGCGTCATGAAATGGATCTGATGAATCCGCAACAGGTGATGGATTACGTCGAACAACATCGTCCAGATTACGTGTTCATGATTGGAGCGAAGGTCGGAGGCATTGCCGCGAACAGTGCCGACCCGGTTGGATTTCTGAGCGAAAATGTCCGGATGGAACTCAATCTTTTCGAAGCCTGTCTCAAACATCGTCCGAAAAAAATTCTCTTTTTCGGTAGTTCCTGCGTCTATCCGCGCGACTGCCCGCAACCAATGAAGGAGGAATATCTTTTAACGGGCCCCCTCGAACCGACAAATGAAGGTTACGCGTTGGCAAAAATCATGGGCCTCAAGCTCGCTCAATATTATCATCAACAACATCAGCTCCTGACGATCTGCCCCATGCCATGCAACATCTATGGGACAAACGACCATTTCGATTTCCATCGCTCGCATGTGCTTTCCGCACTCGTTCGCCGCTTTGTGGACGCCAAGGATTCGAACGTGGCGGATGTCACCCTTTGGGGAACCGGATCCGCCCTTCGCGAATTCATCCATGTGGACGAAGTCGCTGACGCGATTTTCTTTCTCATGGAAAAATATGATTCTTCCGACATCATCAATGTGGGAACGGGACGGGAAGTGAGCATCCGAAATCTCGCCCTACTCATCGCCAAACAGGTCGGCTACAAAGGCGAGCTTAAGTTCGACACCTCCAAACCGGATGGCATGCCTCGCAAATGCCTCGACATCACCCGCCTTTCGCGGCTGGGCTGGAACTCTCATATCAGCTTGGAGAAAGGCGTTACAAAAACCATTTCCGAATACCGGGAATTAAAATGCCAAGGCGTCCTCAGCCCAAGCTGACATCCATTCCTTTTCTCCGATGAAAAAACGAACGATCGCGGTATTGGGAATGCGCGGCCAGCTCGGGACGGAGCTGGCGACCCGAATTCGAACGCGCTTCGAAGCGGAAGTGATCGGGCCCCCCCATCAGGAATTGGATCTTGCGCAGGAAGACCAAATCTCCGCATTCATGGCCGGAAATCAGTTCGATCTGCTCGTGAATTGCACTGCCTACAATCAGGTCGAAGCCGCACAAAACGATCCGGGCCCTGCCTTCGCCCTCAATGCCTCGGCCGTCGCAAATCTCGCGGCCCTCTGCAAAAAACGCGGCGTTTATCTCGTTCATTTTAGCACAGACTATGTTTTTGATGGAACCAAGGGTTCCCCCTACGACGAGGACGACACACCAAATCCCCTCAATATTTATGGACTCTCCAAATATGCGGGCGAAGCTTCCCTGAGGATTCTTCATAGTCGCCACTGCATTATACGCACCTCCGGTCTTTACGGAAAACATCGCAGCCCTTCCGCCAAAATGAACTTCGTTGAAACCATCCTCTCCCGCGTGCGTGAGGACCAACCTTTGTCTGTCCGAAACGATCTCATTTGCACCCCAACCTCTGCATCGGAACTTGCGGATGCTGCATGCGAGCTCATGGATCAGGAAGCTGTGGGAACATTTCATGCCAGCAATAGCGGCTCCTGCTCCTGGTTTGATTTTGCTTCTGAAATCCTCCGTCTTGAAAAAATCTCGGCGCCGATCCGTTCAACGATCGGAGACACCCCGACAACCGCAGCATCCCGACCCGCCTATTCGGTCCTGAATACCCAAAAACTGGAAAGGCTTGGCATCCGACTTTCGTCCTGGCAGGAAGCCTTGGCTCGCTATCTTTTCGAAAGAAAATCATGACCTCCGCATCTCCTTTGGATGAGATTTGCCGTCCTCTCAAACAATGCCGCATCTGCGGGAAAAAGGATCTCGTCCGATTTTTGGATCTTGGCCCCATGCTCCTCGTCAACCGATATCTGACCTCAACGGATCTCCATCAACCGGAGCCGAAATTCCCTTTGGAAATTCTTTTCTGCCGCTCTTGTTTTCTCTCCCAATTGAGCGTCGTTATTTCTCCGCAAATACTTTACGCAAATTACGCTTATCACTCGTCTATTTCGAAAACATTTCAGGAACATTGTGAAAAAATGGCGAACGATCTTGCTCGGACCCTTGATCTTGGCGAGCAAGATCTGATCCTCGAGATCGCAAGCAATGACGGATGTCTCCTGTCGTATTTCAAGACTTTTGGAAGCAAAGTTCTTGGCGTCGAGCCGGCGCACAATCTCGCGCAGATTGCGAAAAGCAAAGGCCTGCGCACAATCACGCGGTTTTGGGACCAATCGGTTGCCGACGACGTGGTGATGCAATATGGGAAAGCCCGGCTTGTCCTGGCCACAAACGTGTTGGCGCATGTCGATGATTTGCATGGCTTCCTCCGGGCGGTTGCTTCGGTCCTCAAGCCGGATGGCGTCTTCGTGTTCGAAGTCCCCTACATGGTGAATTTCATGAACCGCGCCGAATTTGATACGGCCTATCACGAGCATCTTTCCTATTTTTTGCTTCATCCCCTGAAAATCGCGCTCGAAAAAAATGGCTTTGTTCTCGCCGATGTTCATGAATTTGAAATTCACGGCGGTTCCATTCGCCTGATGGCGACTCGGGGTGGATCGCTCCCAGGCACTGGCGCTGAAAATATTCAGCGCCTCCTCAACTGGGAGGAGGAACTTGGATTGCATGTGGAATCCTCTTATTTGCGATTTGCATCGCACGTCGCGCTTCTCAAAGAGGAGCTCACCGTCTTTCTCCGCGCGCTCAAAATCCGTGACAAAAAAATCGCGGCATACGGAGCATCGGCCAAAGGCAACGTGCTTCTGAATTATTGCGGCATCGGAAGAGATCTTTTGGAATATGTGGTGGACGACACTCCGGCCAAACAGGGGAAGTTTTATCCCGGAAACCATTTGCCTATTGTCAGCCGTACGCATCTCCACGACATTCCACCTCACTATCTCCTGCTCCTCGCGTGGAATTTTGTGGATGAAATGGTGAAAAATACCGCGCAATTCCGCGAGAAGGGGGGGCGTTACATTGTTCCAATTCCTTCTCTTCGCGTGATCTGACGCATCACCATGGGAAAGCAACCGTTGGATCATTCCATTCAAACCGGCCTTCGTCCGCAGGATCGTAGATGCGATTCATCACGTAAAGCATCACTCCAGCGGCATCGCCAAGCACTTGATAGCCGTGGGCGACACCGGGGGGAATATGCAGCAAAAAGGGGCTACGGACATCGGAATAGATCGAATAGCCGTTTCCACAGGTCGAACTTTTCGAGCGCATATCGAAAAGAACGATGCGGAAACTTCCTGTGAGGGGACAAAAGAGATCGGATTGCTTTTCATGGTAATGAAATGCCTTGATCACTCCGGACCGCGTTTCCGAAATCGACAGTTGAGCAGGCTGAAATCCCTTCGGTTCGATGCACGACAGGCGCAGCACTTCCATGAAATAACCGCGTTCATCTTGATGTTTTTTTAAAAAATTCATCGAAACATCGACGGGAAGAGAGATTCTCCCTGAAAAGGGAGATTTCGTTTCAACGTGTTTTCTGAGTTTGGGCAGAGGTGAAGATGGAATCAGTGTCATGGAACATTCACACGGGGCATTCAAATCTCTTGCAGCAAGGGTGTCAATGGTCTGATATTCAACTTTTATGCCGGAGACAGCACCCGTCCCAAGCGTGAGCATCGTCATTCCGACGCGCAACTGCTCACACCTGCTCAAACGCCTTCTGGACTCCATCGACCGGCAGACGTGCCGGGATATGGAGGTCATTGTCATCGATAATTTCAGCTCGGACGGCACATTCCAACTCGCCTCCTCCCGCAGCAACGTGCGCGTCTTTCAAAAAGGACCAGAGCGTCATGCCCAAAGGGGCTATGGAGCATCCGTGGCCCAAGGGCGATTCCTGATGTTTTTTGATGCGGACATGGAGTTGGATTTCAACTTGATTGAAAATTGCATGCATCTTGCCGCCCAGGGAGCCGATGCGGTGATCATCCCCGAACGCGGCGGAGGCGAAGGGTTTTGGGCGGCATGTCAAAAACTTGAGAAGGAATGCTATTGGGAAGATCCTTGGATGGAAGCCGCCAACCGTTTCATTCGCAAAGACATTTATGACTCGGTGGGCGGGTATCGAACCGATCTGATCGCAGGCGAGGATTTCGAGATCCATGATCGCCTTGTCCACGCAGGCGCCAGGATCGCGCGTGCCACATCCATGATCACCCATTATGAGGACACGCGCTTCTGGTATGTCGTGAAGAAAAAATTCTATTACGGCACCCACATGAAAAAGGTGTTTCAGGAAGCGCCCCTGCGTAACACGAAACGATTTGTCCTTTTCAAGCCAGCCTATCTTCGAAATTGGAAATTATTATTGAAACACCCCATCTTAACCGGCGGAATCATCACGATGAAGACGACCCAGTTCTTGGCTGGCAGCCTGGGGCTTCTCACGGGATTTTTTAAGAAAAAAGAAGTTTCTTCCTGATCCATGCGGATTCTTATTCTTACCATCAGTTATGCTCCCAACGTGGGAGGGGTTGAGACCCATTTGCTGGATTGGACCCGATGGCTGAATGGCCGCAACGACCTCGAAGTGGATGTTCTTACCTATCAGCCCATCACAACTCGGGCGAAAGGTCCATCGGTCGAGCAAGAGGATCGTGTCCGCATCTTCAGGATCCCCTGGTTCGGGCGTCAGCTTTTTCATAAGTTTGAGTCAAAACCCATTCTCCAGTTTCTTTATCTGGCCCCGAGACTTTTATTCTCAACCTTTTTTCATATCTTGCGCCATAAAAAATATGACGTCATCCATGCTCAAGGGCTGATTGCAATCTGGGTCGCCGGCCAATTAAAACGGTTTTGGAAAATTCCCGTTCTTGGTTCCTTGCATACTGTTTACGTATTCAAACCGGATAGCTCCACCGGCAGACGCATTCGCCGAGTTTTAGGGTACACAGATCATCTCCTCAGCTGTGCGTGTAGCGGAACGGATCAATTGCGAGCCTACGGACTTTCAGAAAATCGAATCGGTACATTCACGTATTGGGTCGATCAGGATGTGTTTGCGCCCCTGCCGTCTGAACAGGCGAGACAAGCGTTGAATCTTGCCCCGAACGCCACCGTCGTTCTCTTTGTAGGCCGGCTGATTGAAGTGAAAGGGGTAAGAATTTTTTTGGAATTGGCCCAGAAACATCCGGAGTTTTTCTTCATGATCGCGGGTGATGGTCCTCTTGAAACCGATTGTGCTGCGGCCTTCAAACACCTGCCCAATTTCCGGTACTTGGGTTGCATGAGCAATCACTCCCTAACCACCCTCTACAATGCAGGTGATCTTCTCCTCGTCCCATCCCTCTTCACGGAAGGAATTCCCCGGGTTATCTGTGAGGCTCTATCCTGCGGATTGCCGGTCATTGCTTCGGATCGCGGCGGATCGAAGGAAGCTCTCACGGCTGGTATCGGTCTTTTGACAGAACCCACCACGGATTCGTTTTCCAAAGCTCTGAAACAATGGATCCAACAGGGTGGAACCTCTCCCTTGATACGCCACCATTGCCGGGCCTTCGCGGAAGAACACTTCAGTTCCAGGAACGCGGAAACCATTGAAACATGCCTGCTTTCCTTGATCACTAAACCCCACTAAGCCAACCTGTTAGGTTGAGAACATTTCGAAAAACTCGATGCATCTTCATTGATTTTGATCAGCCTGATATAGAAATGCCCTGATGCCAATCGTTTCTTCATGAACCGCAAACATTTCAACGAACAATACGAACGGACTTACGATGGGGCAGGAGACTTTCGTTTTTATTTTTATTCTTCAGCGACTCTTCGTTGGTTTAAAAAAGAGTTTTTGGCATTACAACCGAAAACAATGGTTGATCTCGGCGCCGGTGATGTATGGGTGTTAAGAAATCTATCAGAAGTATCAGCTGCTACGACCATTACTTTCGCATTGGACATGTCAGATGCATCATGTCATCGCGCGCAAATGCGGTTGAAGGAGTTTCCTCGAAATACTCAGGCAAAAATGCAAATATTACAGGGCGATGTTTGCTCCCTCCCTTTCCGGGCTGAAAGTCTGAACTTCGTGATGTCGACGATGGTTTTGGAACATGTAGACGACGTCCGATTTATTTCAGAAATCCGGCGTGTTTTGACTTATTCTGGTATCGCTTTAATCACGACCGTCATCAAACGTCCCTGGGCTTGGTACTATCTGAAAGACACACAGGGAAAAAGTATTTTAGAGCTGTCTCATTTGAGAGAGTATTCTTCATTAGAAGAAATTGAAAAATTATTCAAAACACAAGGTTTTGAAATCTTACTCTCCTCGTCGGCAACAATCAAATTTAGCTTGCTCACTCCGGTTCTTCGATTGCTGTTAAAGTTATTCCAAAACCAATGGATTTTTAAGTTTCCAGCGACTCCTCTTGGAATTTTTTTGCGGCTTATCACGCGCATTCCTATCCCAGGCTACGAGAGCGCCGAACTTGTCGTACTCAAACAACTACCGGACGCCACCACCAGACTCTAACTATTTCCAATAATAAAGTTCACGAATCATCTGAAAAAAATAGGCAAGCCCGCCTGAGATCTTGGGAAATTTGTTCGAACCACCAATGCGAGAGGGTTCGTCTCCTGCTATTTCCGTCACTTTCAACTTTCGCTTTGCCGCACGGATGGAAAGAAGCGGCTCAATACCAATAACCGTGCCAAATAATTTTTCGGGTGTGTGACTTTCGGGTTTATCAAGCTCCAGTTCGTAAAATAAAGAGGTGCGGTACGCTCGGTAAATGACCATGGCATCCGTGTATTTCCCGCCAAAAAAGAGATTGATCGATGTGGTGAAAAACCAATTCGCCAAAGCGGAAACAAGATTGTCATCCGTACTTTTCGCTGGTTTTTTATATCGGGAGGCGATCACCATGTCATAGCCCTCCTCCATTTTCTCAATAAGCTGAGGAATCAGCTCTGGCACCGATTTGCCATTGGGACTGAAGGTGATGATAATCTCGCCTTTGACATGTTTAAATCCATCAATGAATGAATACCTCGCACCTTTTTGCGATTGAATCACAAGATCATAGCCATGCTCCCTGGAATATTCCTGTGTTCCATCCGTAGACCGCCCATCAGCGACAAGAATTTGGTCCACCCATGCTTTCTGAACCTTGGGCATGATCATGCGCATGCCATCAATTTCATTCATGGCATTCACGAACAAAGTAACTGTTTTTTTGGACATAAGGTGAACGATTTTAATCAGGCCTTCAGCTTCAACCTGCATCCATGTCCATTGAGTTTGAATCTGAAAACTTCTTAAGAACAGTTTTTGGCTTTTAGGTTGTTTTTAAGGTCAATGCAAGTCCTGTCAGCAATTCTGTTACGAGGCTCTGCTTTTCAGATAATTCTTTCTCCAACCGATATATTTCCATATGATCTTCGAACTGATGAAGGCGCGTCACGTTCAGCCTAAGACACTTTCGCTCTCGCTCCGAACTTGGCTCGTCTCACCTCGGATTTGGTCGACCGACCAACGTCTTGCGCTTGGATCACTTGGATGTATTTTTTCCTCTATCGGTTTGACTTTGTTGCATTGTTCTTCTGTTGGAGCCTCGTTTTTTGCAATCTCGGCGTTTTTATTCCTGAGTTTTATTTTTTTGATCACGCTCGTTGCCAAATTTAAAACAAAAAAGGCCTTTTATTCCTTAGAGCAAAATCAGTCGAGGCGCGCCTCTTTATATTTCGTTTTCGGCGCAAGCAGCCTTCTCGCCATCGTCACGTGGTGGATGTACATTTCTCAAATTGGGATAATGAAGGACGTGAATGCCGAAAGCATGGACATTCCACTCGTGGTTGGTCATCTGCTACGAGCCAGAGAAGAACATATGTCAGCCCGGCGCTATTTCGAAACAGATCCTATTTGTCTCAATTTAAAGCAACAAGATCCAGCGGGCGCCTTCGGTTACTTCGGACATCGTTTTCAGTTTCAATTTATGGCCGAGGTGGGGCCGCTTCTTTCGACCCTCTACATTCCACTCGTCAAGTGGCTCGGTGTTACTTCAAAAACTGTTGCGGTCTACTCGACTTCCCTTTCTCTCTTTGAACTCGGTGCCACCCTCCTCCTGGCATGGAACATGTTTGGCCCATGGCCTTCTTTTCTTGCTGCACTTTGGCTTGTGGGTAATTTCTCCCGTCTTATTCATGTCCATCAAGGTTACACAGCGTGGCCACCCTCTGCAATCCTGACCGTTCTCCTGGCAGCGGCTCTTTACGAGCATTCCAAAAATCCATCGAAGAAATTTTTTCTCATCGCTGGGCCCATCCTCGGATTATTGTATGTCGTAGGATGGTTGTCAGTTGTGTTCGCCGTTTTAATGATCCTGTTAGTTTTCTTGTTGGAACAACGGCTCGCATGGAAAAATTGTCTGAAACAATTAATATTGAGTGCGTTCTTGTCGCTTGTGACGATTACCTTGTTCACGTTGTTATATTCTTCTTATGAGCATCTGAATTTTATATCAGTTAATCAGACTCTATTAGACAATATGTTGAGCCGGTTTAAAGGCGGCGCAGTTCCTGGTCACAATCTTAGTCCAGGAGAAAAATTTTTTTATGCATTCAAGTGCATGTTTCTCGATATGACAACATTTGATCATATGGATAAACTTCTTGAAGGAAAACCTGGAAACTCCGAATTTTTCGGCGCTCTATTTCTAATCGGTCTTTTCTATGCCTTCAAAAACAGGACTTGTGCCGACAAGATTCTTCTTTGTTGGTTGATATCCGTCTTCGGATTCATGGGGACTATTTTTACTTATACACACCGATATGCCCTCCTTGCGTTGCCGGCGATGTGCATCGTAGCAGGGCGAGGTGTGGATGCCTTTTATAAAGATCTTCTTGTTCGATCGCGAGTAGCAGCTAAGGCATTCTTTCTTGTAGTAGCTATTGGAATGGCACTGACCCTCTGGGTGACGCATCGCAACTATTACGTCGATTTTACGTTTTACAAGCCACCCGATTTCGAGGTCGATCGTATGCGAGGCCACGCAGACTTCGCAAATTGGCTTAGGAAGAATTCCCCTCCGGAAAACACTCTTGTGGTATTAGGCGACCCTATTATGTTCGCAAGAACCTGCTTTCTCTTTGATACATTCACCGATAGGTATCCGTTCGTTTACTGGTCGAATTATTTCGGATCCAACTCTTCATCACAGCAAGTGAAGGAATGGGAACAGGAAGCGCTGCGGCATTACTCACACGTCATTTTCGCGTTTTCAACACGGATGCTAGGCAATGTCCAAACCCAACAGTTCATGAATGATTGGCGGCCTTTTAACCGGGCTCATCCCGGATTGCAGCCGGTTTTCACCTATTCTTATTCAGGACGGCCCGCGTCCATCGTCGCATTTAAAATCGATCAGGGACCGGCGACTCGTTAAGCCCGTTCCAAGGAGGAAGGTTTCTGGGCCCAATATTCGATCACTCCCGCTTTTTTTCGCGCTCCGAGAATGCCATTCCAGATAACAGCCCAGGGAAGCATCAAGATGAGAAGCCATGGCTTTATCCTCGTTGTTTTAAACATGGCGTACATGAGCGATTGGCAATATTCGAAAACTGGACAGCCCACCCGTATGTGCGTCAAGCCTGCACGCTCCAACAAGGGTCGCATGGCGTCGCCAGAAGGCAGGCAGAGATGAAAGGGCGGATCGAGATGAAACCAATTTCCTGCCGCTCGTGTCGCCTCCCAGCTCGATATATTCGGAATGGCAATGCCCAGCCATCCCCCAGGTTTGAGCAATGTCATCGCGTTTCCAACAAAGGTTCCGGGATCGGGATCATGTTCCAGACAATGGATGACGGTGATCACATCGAACGTATTTATTGGCATGACCCCATGATTCAATGTGCCCTGGGTCACATTGAAAACGCCGTTTTTCGCAGCTGCTTTGACAGCTTCCGGTGAAGCGTCCAATCCTTCGATTTGAAGTCCGCGTCGCTGGAGGAATCGCAACCATGTTCCAGTTCCACATCCAATATCCAAAACCCGGCTCCCCCTTGCAACCCTGGGCATCCTCCACCAGCGAAGCCAGAAGTTGAACGCCGTCCAGACATTCTCAAAAAATCGCAATGCTGCGGAGGTCTTAAAATAAGTTTCGCTATAAATGTCTGCGGGCTGAGGCGTCGTGAATGAAAGAAAAACAGTCCCGCACGACCCGCACTGAAGGTATTGGAACATCTGATTTTTTCCTGCACGTCGTCCCGGCACGCAAACATAAGCCGCCGAGGATGGCTCCTGACAAATAGGACAACGTTCACTTTGGGCAGCGGAATCCATCTCCTGGGATTGATCCGCGTAAATGGTTCTCGAGTCAAAACGTTTTATGGCAAAGGACGTGTTCCTTGGCTAAATTCATGGCGATCCCATCTTTCTTTCCATGCTCGAAAAGCCTTTGCATATCCACATCCTCGCGGTGGCAGCGCTTGGACCGGGCGTTTCGGGGGGAGACAAGATCTTCATGGAATCAGCAAGAGTATGGGCCACACAAGGGCATATCGTTACTATCTACGTGACGGAGGAGGGGTATGATATGTGCCAGCGTTACGCTTTGAAAGACGTCCGCTTCGTGACGCTCCAGGCCAGACGGTGGCTTAAAATCAGCTTCGCGTTGCACTATCTGATGAAAACCATCGGCGCCATCCTCATGGCCTGCCGCACTGCTTTCGATTCCGCCAAGCCTCATGTCATTTATAGTGCCGGCGACAGCCTCCCGGACGTTTTTCCCGCCTGGATCCTTCACCTTCGACATCCCGCCGCGCGATGGGTTGCCGGATTTTATTTCTTCGCTCCTGCTCCCTGGAAATCAACATGGGACAAGGCGTACCGCGGCGGTAAACAGCCCCTTTCCCTGCGTTCCTTTCTCTATTTTCTTCTTCAGCAGCTGGCCTACCCGCTTGTTCGGCGAAATGCCCATGCGTTCATCGTCGCCAACTACCTGGACGTGGAGCGCATGCAGAAAGACGGGGTGTCCTCCTCTTTCATCTACCCGATTTATGGCGGTGTGGATCTTCCCGCAATCCAGGCGATTCCAGATCCCGCGGAGAAATCCTTCGAGGGCGTCTTTGTTGGACGTTTTCATATTCAGAAGGGCCCGCTTGTCCTCCTGAACATCTGGGCGCGTGTTGTCGAACAGATCCCCGGTGCGCGTCTGGCGGTCATTGGAGAAGGACCTTTGCGCGAAGAGATGGATCGAACCGTGCAGCAACTTGGATTGCAGAAAAACGTGCGGATCCTGGGCTACATAGATGGGACCGAAAAATATAAGATTCTCAAGTCCAGCCGGGTGTTTCTGCATACACCCACATTCGACACGGGGGGCATGGCTGCAGCCGAAGCGATGGCATGCGGTCTCCCCGTCGTGGGCTTTGATCTTCCCGGCTATCGTTATTGTTATCCACGAGGCATGGTGAAGGCCCGGCTTCAAGACGAAGCGGATTTTGCGCGATGGGTGATCGAATTATTGACGAACCCCGCCGCGCACGAGACCGTTCGAAACGACGCTGTTGATTTTGTCCGCAGCTGGGACTGGAAGGCGCGCGTCGGCGAGATGGAGCACCTGATGCACCACCCCGAGCCCCCCACTTCGGATTCGTAATATCGCTCGGCAAAGAAAGGATGTTTTCCCGAATTCATGAAGTGTCTCCCTTTTATGGCAAACGAGGAGCAAAATATAATTTTCCGCGGCGCTCTTCGCATCAACATGAAAGTCTAGGTGTTACACACGAAAAAGAATGGCGGGCGCTTCCTCGAGCATTCGCACAACAGGGGGGGCGCTCGCCTGTGTCCAAAATCAGGTCCACCCATTCGTCGAGGGCCATCTACAATCTTTTAAGCCCAGCCAAAGCGAGTCACCCGTCACCGGCACGCCCAATGTTGTTGAATTGTTCCGAATACCATATCATTTTCGCACGAACGTGTGAGCTCATCACAAGACAATCTCCAGTCACTCTACGGAGACGATTATTATCGCAACCGAAATTTTTGTGATTCGTCGATCCTGCCCTATGTCCGAAAAGGTAAGCTCTTCAATCTGACGTGGGGTTCCAGAGTGACCGGCGTCGATTTACGCCAGGGAAAAGGGAAAAGGGCTCTCGACGCAGGTTGTGGGACGGGGCTGAATTCCATCATCCTTCACGAGCTGGGATATGACGTCACCGGTGCGGATTTCAGCGGATTCGCAGTTCAGAATGCCGCACAAGAAGCCGAACAAGCCGGAATCAAAATCCCATTCAAGCAGCTCGACATCGACAACGATCCGATTCCAGGACCTTACGATCTGATTTTGTGTTGCGAAGTGATCGAGCATGTCCGAAATCCCGCGGCGGTCATTCAAAAGTTATACGATGCGCTTTCCCCCGGTGGCATCCTCATCCTCACCACCCCCAATCGCCTCGGCTTGTCGCATCTGTTGTTGGACCATGATAAAACGCATATTAACGTGCACTCCCCGTTTTACTGGAATGCGCTCTTGAAAAGGCTCCCGGGCGTTCGGTCGGTTTGCCAACCAATCATGGTTTGGGATCAACTCTTTCCCTTCCTCAAAAAATCAACCCGCACGTGGTGGTCAAGATTGCCCATCCTCGGATTCCGGCTGCGGCTGATGGCCATGAAATTGCCGTGACGTGATCCTGTTAAGCTCCACCCTTTTTCGCTCATGCCTACACCCCCTTCCTCCAACAACCCCTTCAGGCAGCCATTCCTGATTTTCTTAGGGCTCGCCCTCGGTTCTCTTCTGATCCTTTTTTATCAACAGTCGACGCAGGCGCTGGTGGCGATGGACGCGGTGCCGTCGTGGTCGCAGGGCCTGCAATACGCCCTCACCCATGGCTTTTGGGATCTCTGGAATTTCGATTATTGGCTTGGCTATCGTTATGCCACCGTCTCCCCCGACTTGAATCAGTTCATCCTGCGTTGGGTGGACTTTCCGCTCTCCCTGAATTTTCTTTATTCGTGCAACATCCTGCTCGGAGGCGTGGGCATGTATCTCCTTCTTCGGTCGATGGGTTTGCGCAGCATCGCCTGCATCATCGGCGGACTGAGCTATCTTCTCTCGAGCGAAGTCGTGACTTTGGTTTATCCGGGACACGTCAACAAGGTGATGACCTATGCGTGGATTCCCTTTGCCGTCATGAGTTTTCTGGCAGGTATGCGCAACAAAAACCTGCCTTTTTTTTCATTTGCCGGCGCTTTTCTCGGACTGAGCCTTCTGGCTGGTGAAGTGCAGATTCCCGTCTACCTCGGTTTTTGGTTCGTCGTCTGGACGTTTCTCGAAACATGGAATCTTTTCAGAAGTGAAACCGCTGAAAAAAAATCCCCGCGTGGCAAGATGGTTCAAAGCTTCCAGTCATGGCTGATGGAGCAGTTGATGCGGATCTTCCGTCATGGTGAGATTTTCAAAAACCGTCTGTCCGTGAATCTGCTCGGTCTCGTCATTGTGATGCTTTGTTCCCAGTTTATAGGAGCCTCCACCACGTTGCATGCCAAGCGCTACCTGGACTCAAACGCGCCGGTCGCGAAGGAAACAAATCCCTCGGAAAATTGGCTCTTTGCCACTCAATTTTTCTTTCCGCCCGAGGAAACCCTGAGCTACGTGACAACGATCCAGTTTTTTGGCGCGCCCGCCGCCTACTGGGGTCGCGATGGCACACCAACCTCCATCCGTCTCTCCGACGACTATATGGGATTGCTCCCCCTTGGACTCGCGATTCTCGGAGGCGTGGCGTGCTGGAGAATCTGGCAGGCGCGTTTTTTTGTGATCATGGGACTTGGGTCACTCTTGATCAGTTTTGGGCGAGAAGGCGGAATCTTTTGGATCCTCTACCATCTGCCCACCATGAAATCGCAGCGCAATCCGCATCGCTGGAGTTACTTCGTCGCGTTCGCGGTCTGCGTGCTCGCAGCGTATGGCGTGGATTGGTTGAGCAAACAATTCGAAGGCACGACGGTCTCAAAAAACTCCTGGAAACGGTGGCGGCAACGGCTTGGGATCCTCGCTCTCGCAGGTGGATTTCTTTTCTTTGGCTCGCTCTTCCTCAGCGCACATCCTGAGACAGCGGCGAAATTTCACTATTCGCAAACCGATCTCTCCTCTCCCAACGCGCCGCTTTATCTGGAGCGCGCGCGCATGCTCGTCGCGAGCCTCGTTCGCACCGGTCTTTTCCTCATGCTTTCCGCGCTCTCGGTGTGGCTTTTACTCACCGACAAATTGAATCGCAAGCTTCGCATCGAACGCTGGGGATGGGCCGCGCTTGTAGGCGTCCTCGTTTTCGATCTGGGAGCCAACGCCCGGCAGTTCATCCTTTTTTATCCGTGGGAGGACCATTTTCTTAATAACCCGCTCGTGAGCTATTTGAAACAGGACAAGGAATTGTTTCGCATCAAGGTGATTGGGACGAATCAATCCCAGCTCTTGAATGACCTGGTCACAAATATCCTTCCTTTTCATCATTTGCAGGTGGTCGATCCGCCCGCGGTTTCACGCCTGCCGGTCGATTACGCCGAGCTGTTCGACTATTTTAAGAAGCATTACACGCTTCCCGAGCATTATCTGGATTTCTTCAACGTCAAATATGTGATTGCGCCCGGCCCCATTGACAATCCCAGTGCGCACCTCACAAAGGTCAGTGAGGCACCCGGGTTTTTTCTCTATCGCCGGGACACGTTCATGCCACGCGCATGGCTGGTCCAATCTGTCGAAATCGTCCATGGCGGTTCCGAAGACGTGCTGGCGCGAACACTTCATCCTTCGCACGCATTTCGCGACAGCGCGATTCTCGAAGTGGAACCCCAGAACAAAACGTTGATCCATCCGCCGGCTGATGTGGTTGCGTTGAAAGCGATCCCGCATCCCGCTCTGAATCCTCCGTCCGTGACGCGTTACGAAAACAATGTGCTCGAGGTGGAAACCGACTGCAGCGAGCCTGCACTCCTGGTGCTGAGCGAAAAGTGGGATGCGGATTGGAAAGCCTTGGTGGATGAAAAGCCCGCGCCCATCCTGAAGGCCAACTTCCTGATGCGCGCCGTGGAATTGCCACCAGGAATGCATCGTATTCACATGGAATATCGTCCAGAGACGCTCGGCGTGAAAATTTCGCTCGCTGCGATCGCGTGCTTTGTGTTGGCCGGGCTCGCTTTCTATTGGACGAGACGCGCACGCGCCGGTTTCAAGCCTTCCGAATGAGACTTTCCTTTTATCGGAGCAGCATCCTGCTCTTCGTTTGCACGAACGCGGCAGCCGCGCTGAATTATGTTTTTCAAGCCATAATGGCCCGCAACCTCACGCCTGCAGACTTCGGTCTGATGAACGCGCTCTTTGGCCTTCTCGGCATTCTTTCACTTCCGCTGACGGTATGTTCCACGACCTGGACACGGCACTGGTCCGAACTTGTCCTTGCAGGCAGGACAGAGGAAGTCGAACGGCTCTGGTGGTCTCTCATGGCCGTTGCTTTTACCGCATGCCTGGTGGCTTCATCCCTCCTCGTCCAAGCAGCACCCTCGATCGCGTGGTGGTTGAAAACCCAAAATCTGATCGCAGTTAAAACCACCATTGTGAGCGCCGCCTTCATCATTTTGCTCGGGCTTTGCGTTCCATTGGCCACTGCGCGCCAATGGTTCGGCCTTCTGGCAACGGCGTCCTTTGGCGGTGCCCTGCTGCGAATCGGGATCGGGCTTCTCGGCATTCATCTTGGCACTCAACTAAGCGGTGCGCTCGTCGCCACAGGACTTTCAACGGGAATTTTGATGCTTTGTCTCATCGGGCGGGTGCGCTGGCCGAAGCGGCGCGCTTTGTTATTCCGTCCCTTAATGCTGCCGATGCGCGAGTGGATCGGCCCGGTGATGGCCAGCCTTTCGACTTATTTCATTCTCGGCGCCGATATGCTTGTGGTGCGGCGTATCTACGAGCCCCAGGATGCAGGCCTTTTTGCGCAGGTGATGCTCCTTGGCAAAACGTTGTGCTACGTGATCGCGCCCATTTCGCTCATTGTCCTTCCGAAAACCACCCGTGCGGCAGGAATCCTGCTGCCCCAGGAACCGCGTGTCGTGCGGCGCGCTCTGCTGATGGGAGGAGCGATCGTGACGCCCGGCGTCCTTGCGCTGGCCATCTTCGCGCCTCTGGCCCTCAGGCTGCTCACCGGATCCAGCGACGAACACGCCGTGCACTATCTGCGCATTGCGGCGTTCTGTGTGATTCCGCTTTCCCTCTGCCAGCTTGTCATTCCATCCTTCCTTGGAAGGCGGCAGGAAAAACTTCTCTTTCAATTCATGCTGTTGTCCTCGCTGCTTCCCGTGGGATTGATCCTTTTCCGGTCCTCGCTGGTGCATGCGTTTTTCGTCGAAGGAGCCACAGGATTGCTTCTGTTGCTCTTTCTGCTCCTCAATCAATCCTCACTGATCGTGAAGGAGACGATTTCCCGCACCGATTCTCCTGTTACGGCATGAACCCCTTTTTGCTGTGCATGGCACAGCTTTGCTAGAATGGTTGGCTGCCAGATCGGCGTTCCTTGAAGAACGCTGGGACTAAATCAGCAACAGTCCTTGTCCCGTAGGCAAGGATAGAACCTGCGTTCCCTTGCTCTGAACAAAAGCGTCGATTGCGTATTTCTGCATCTCGTGGCCACGATGCCCGTAGTCATCAAACAAGACGATGGCTCCTTTGATGAGCTTGTCCCAAAAAAACGACAATGTCGAAATTTCAGGCTGAACGCAATTCATGTCGATCGAGAGGTACGAAACATAGTCCGTATCGACACAGGAAAGAGAGCCCGGAATGGATCCGCGAATGATTCGGACATTCTTGAATTCCGCGAAATTCTTTTTTACCTGTTCGTAACAATCGGGGTAAGCTTCGGCGTACAACTTACCAACCGTACTTTTTTCTTTGTTTGAAAGTTGGTCTTCATCCAAACCGCAGAACGTATCAAGCAAATAAAACCGTTTATTCAATTGATTCCAACAGAGATGATGCATCACGGCTGAGCTCAAAAACCCGCGATTTACGCCGCACTCAATAAAGTCTCCATGCAATCGAACTGCCTGAGAAGCTGCCCACAATCCAACGTGCACACGCCACTTCCAACCATAATCATGGCCAGCCGCAGTTTGCCCGCGCTCATAAGAAGCTTTAAAAACCGGGTCATCCAAAAAATCACAATTCTTAAAGGAGATCAACCCGTCCTCAGCATAAAAAAATCGTGGCGGCCTTTTCCATGTATTTTTTTTGGCGCTATAGTACGTCGTCATAAAAAAGGCGCGCATGATCGTCCGAATTGTTTTTCTCCAAGTTCTGCCAAGAACGGGCTCAATCCTTTGAAACGCCTTTGTCGGATGTGCCATCGTAGGAGAAATGCAACACGATCTGGCGAGACGTGTCAAGAAATGTGAAACTCTCTTCATTTGTTCCGTCTCCTGATTCTCCTGTTGCGACATGAACCCCTTTTTGCTGTCATCGGACCGCTTCGGCTATGAGTTTCATTGAATCTATTTTTGAGAAAGTGCGGCAACACCCCAAACGCATCGTCTTTCCCGAAGTGCTTGATGATCGCATCCTGACGGCAGCCATCGAATATGCTACCGCGGGACTCGGGACTTCCATCCTCCTAGGCTCCCGCAGCGTCATTCAAAAGCGCGTTTCCGCGTTGCGCCTCAAACTCGATCACGTTCATGTGATCGATCCGCAAAAGGCGGATGACCTGGAGCATTTTGCGGATGCATTTTCCAAAATCAGGCGCGACAAGGGTCTTGGCAAGGACGAAGCGATTCAGGCCGTGAAACAACCGATTTACTTCGCGACCATGATGTTGCACGAAACAAGCGCCGATGGATTGGTCGCCGGTGCAAGCACGACGGCCGCCGCCATTTTGCGCCCCCTCTTCCAAACCATTCGTCTTGAGCCTGGGGTCCGTGCAGCTTCCAGCTGCAGCGTCATCCAACTGCCATCTCAAGCATTCGGCGAAAAAGGGGTGATTTACTTCGCCGATTGCAGCGTCATTCCAGATCCCACCGCCGATCAGCTTGCGGACATCGCCATCATGTCGGCCAAACTCGCGCGACAGCTCCACGGGATTAAACCGCGTGTCGCATTCCTTTCCTATTCAACCAAAGGGAGTGCCCGGCATCGTTCGATCGAAAAAATCCTTGCCGCAGTGGCCCTTGCCCGCCAGAAAGCAGACGAAAAAAAAATTGAAGCTGAGTTTGACGGCGAGCTTCAAGCAGACGCCGCTCTCGTTGCAGAAATTGCTGACCACAAGGCCGCTCATAGCAGTGTTGCCGGTAAGGCCAATGTGCTCATTTTCCCCGATCTTAATTGCAGCAACATTTGCTCAAAACTCGTCCAACGCCTGGCAGGCGGTACCTTATACGGGCCTATCATGAACGGCCTGAGCAAGCCAGCGAGCGATCTTTCCCGAGGCTGTACGGTCCATGAAATTCTGGGTTCTGCCGCCATTGTGGCGCTCCAGGCTGTGGAATATCGCAAACTTTATCCTGACGAAGCGCTGGGCGGCGCCCGCCGTTTTAAATATTGATTTTTCCTGATGTCGTATGGCTTTTCAGCCTGAAAACCGCGTCACGCCCCGTATTTTCATTGCGGCGACGCGGATGAATGATGGGAAGACCACGCTCGCCCTTGCGCTGATCTCGGCTTTGAAGGAACGCGGCCTTCGAATAGGGTTTATCAAGCCTGTGGGGCAACGGTTTGTGGAAGTCGACGGCCAGAAAATCGACGAAGATTCCGTCCTGATCAATCAAGTTTTCGGGGGGACAGATCCCATCGCGGAAATGAGTCCTGTCGCGGTCGAGCCCGAGTTTACGCGCAAATATCTGTTGAGCGGAAATCACGAAGCCATGGTGAAACGGATCATGCGCGCCTTTGATCGCGTCGCCTGGGAAAAAGAGTTCGTCGTTATTGAAGGCACAGGGCATGCTGGAGTGGGTTCGGTCTTTGATTTGTCCAATGCCAAGGTCGCCAAGCTTCTCGGCTCCAAAGTCATCCTGGTGACACAGGGAGGCATTGGCAGGCCGATTGATGAAGTGGCATTGAACAAAGCGGTCTTCGATCAACTCCAAGTTCCCCTCCTCGGCGTCGTCGTCAACAAGGTGATGCCCGACAAACTCACGCAGGTGACCGACTTTGCCCGCAAAGGATTGAAGCGCATCGGGGTGGACCTGCTCGGTGTCATCCCGCGCATCCTCGAACTGGAAAATCCCACGCTCATCCAGATTTGCGATCAATTAGGAGCCCGGTTTATTCATGGGGAGAACAGTGCAAATCGGCGTGTCGGCCGCGTCATCGTGGGCGCGATGAGTTCACGCAATGCCATCGATCACTTCCTGCCGGGCACCTTGGTGATCACTCCTGGCGACCGGGAAGATCTCATCTTGGCCGCCCTCAGTTCATCGGCATTTGGAGCGACCGTGGAAAGTCTGGCTGGCATTGTTCTGTCGGACGATCTCCTGCCCCATCGAAATGTCATGGAAATTATCCGCCAATCGCGGCTGCCTGTGATTGCTTCTCATTTGGACAGCTATGCCGTCGCTTCACTCATTCACGATCTCACGGTTAAGACGCGCGCCAGTGACGCCGACAAAGTGGCGAAAATCCGTTCGCTTATCCGATCGAATGTCGACATCGAAAAAATCTTGAAAGCTGCCGATGTGACGGAAACCGCTGTCAGTTGACACGCAGCGGCATAATCACATAAAGAAACGGGCCATTGATTTTGAAAACACCTGGACTCAATTCATCCGTCAGTTCAAAAAAAATCTCGTCATTTTCCAGGTTCCTCAATGGATCCATCATGAAGTCCGGGTTAAAACCAATCGTGAGTTCAGGCCCCTTGTAGTTGATCGCGAGACTCTCCCGTGATTCGCCGACATCTGGCGAATGCGCCGTGATGCTGAGGTTGTTCTTGGTAAAATGCAATTTGACCGCATGATTCTTTTCATTGACCAAAAGGGAAGCTCGCCGCAACGCAAGGTGGAGGGTCTCCCGTTCCAAAGAAATGCGTTCTTTTGTCTCGGTCGGGATGACCTGGCGATAATTTGGATATTTTCCTTCGACAAGTTTGCTTACCAGCTGGGTTCCGTCCATTTCAAACGAGATTTGATTGTCATTGAACGTGATTGCGACCGAACCCTTGTCCTTCATGAGGCGCAACACTTCCATCACCGTTTTGCAGGGAACGAGAAGCTCGCCCGTGATGTTTTTGGGAAGATCCAGATCATACTCGACCAGCGCAAGGCGCCGGCCATCGGTTGCCACGACCACAAGCTTATCTTCCTTTAAGCTTAACAAAATCGCGTTCAGTACGTAGCGCGTTTCGTCCGTTGACATGGCATAGGATGTTTTCTTGAGGGCATCACGTAAAATTTTCTGATCCACCGTGAATGCCTTTGCATCGGCGAGTTTCGGAAGTTTGGGAAACTCAGATTCCGGCAAGCCCACGATTTTAAAGTGAGACCCACCGCACTGAATCGTGGCCAGGTTTTTGTCATCGACCTCCATCTCCACTTCGCTATGTGCAAGTTCACGGATAATCGTAAAAAGACGCCGGGCAGGCAAGGTGGTGGATCCTTCGCGAATAACCTCTGCTTCGATCGTGCAGCGCACGCCCACATCCAAATCTGTCGTCGTGAGAGTAATGCCATCCTTGCTCGCGTGGATCAGAACATTGGAAAGAATAGGCAGCGTGCTTCGCGAACTGACGACATTTTGGACTTGCTGCAACCCATCAAGAAATTTTTCTTTTGAGAAGCGTAATTTCATTCAAGACTCCTGCGAGTGAATTCTGAAGTTATTCAGAGGTCCTTCTTCATGACAACAGATTAGATATTAAATCATCATCATAGTAAGGGATGTGAATAATGTAAATAGCATTCAAAAATCTCTTTGTCTGAATCATTTGTGTCATGTTCCGCGGGGTGAATAAAAGAACCGATGACTCAAAATAGCATAGGGGTTTTCCCCATTTCTCATCGAAGCCGACTTATTCGCAAAGTACTGGGTCCAGAAACGCAGAGAAAAAATGCACCGCCGCGCGGCGCGATGGTGGACAAAAGGAAGCCGCAAGTCCCCCATCTTTGGATCCGGAAATCCCCGATACGAAGTGGTTGAAAAACAAATACTTAGTTCGTTTAACCGTAATAAAAACGGGTCTTTTAGACTGTTTAAAGGCGACTTATTCACGTCCGGCGCCACCCTGTTGAGAAAGGAAAAAAACGAGATGCCACAGGAACAAAGGAACGAAACTGCAAAAAGTGCGCAACAAACTCAGTCATAACTAAAAAAAATATTTGCATCTGCAACACACGTAATACAAACCGGATGAGACTGAATTTGTGAAAAGTCAAAAAGTCTGTCGGATTTCCCATTCGAAATAAGTGAAAATAAAAGGATTTTGTGGGGCGCTCAAAAAAACAGGTACAACGGAAAAAGCGATGACAGACAGGCTTTCTTTTTCACAACTTATTCACAAGGGAGGTTTGTTCTTTTTTTCACAAGGGTTCCATCCAGGGAGAGATGCGTTTTAAGACAGTGTCGGTTTCCAAGTGATTGAGACAATGGTGATGTTCTAAAGGGCAGACTCGAGAAAAACAGGGTTGGCATTCCAAATCAAGCGAGAGCGTGGCATGGTCCTTCCCCCATGGGCCTGAGCGTTTCCAGGACGTTGACCCGAAGAGCATGAGAATGTGGGGAACGCCTGTGGCGTTTGCCAAATGCACAGGACCCGTATCAGGGCCAATGACGATTTTGCAACGACGAAAAATTTCGGCAAGAACGGCGAGCGATGTTTTTCCAACGAGATCCAGCACATGAAGATGGTCTGCGTCGAGGAGCGAAGGAATAAGGGGCACCTCTGCTGAAGAACCGAGCAACAACAAGCGATGTCTGGCAACGAGAACCTGGATCAATTCCCGCCAGGATGTCACCGGCCAGTTTTTGCTGGGCCATGCACTCCAGGGACAAAGCCCGATCCATTGCGCCGATCGGTCCTTGGAACCAAGCAAAAGGTCGGCGCGATCGATCGCCTCCTTCGTGGAATTGGGAAGGACATATTCGGCACGAGAAAGATCCGCTCCCAAGGCTTTCGCAGGTTCAAGATAACGATCCACCAGCGAAAAGGCTGGATCGAACATGGGACGGTCACCGACGAAGTCATTCAGAAAGATGTGGGCGAATTCACGCGTGCGATTGTGCCCGATCCGGCGCGGCGCGTGACTGAGCCATGTCCAGAGCCCACTTTTAAAAAGGCCTTGCAAATCAATCGCCACGTCAAAACGTTCTTTTCGAATGGCACCCAATACTTCCTTAAAATTGCGAAACCCTTCCAGCCATGAAGTTGCCGAAGGGGGTGGATTTGATGTCCGCCATTTTCGGTTGAGTACGAAAAGGCGGTCCAGACAAGGATGTCCATCGAGAAGCGGAAAGCTGGTTTCTTCCACCAGCCAGGAAATCTTCCAGTCTGGAAAGGTTCTTTTCAAGGCCACAAGACAGGGGATTCCCTGAACGACGTCACCAATTGAGGAAAGCCGGACAATGAGAATCTTCATACGGAAGCCAAACCTCTCAACGCTGTTGCCATTCAGGTTTGTGGTTGTACACAAACCGATAATAATCCTTATGCCGCAGATTTTTTGCAGCAGCTTCGTCCAAGATGACCACGGCCTGCGGATGCATTTGAAGAATCGAGGCCGGCACCATGGCGCTGACAGCTCCTTCCACCATGCGCTCTACGGCCACAGCCTTCGCATCTCCGAATGCCAGCAAAAGACAGGCGCGCGCTTCCATAATGGTGCCCACGCCCATGGTAATGGCATAACGCGGAACAGGTTGTCCTGGACTAAAGAATGATTTATTGAAACGCATCGTCTTGTCCGTCAGCGTTTTCAATCGCGTTCGGGACGATAAAGAGGATGAAGGTTCGTTGAAACCAATGTGCCCGTCCGCGCCGATTCCGAGAATCTGCAGATCGATTCCGCCAGCTTCGCGAATCGCCGTTTCGTACGCTTGGCAAGCCAAAGGCATGTCTTTGGCCATTCCGTCCGGCATATGAATGTTTTTTGGATCAAGATTCAGGTGATCAAACAAGTGCTGCCGCATGAAAGAGTGGTAAGAAGCAGGATTTGCGGGATCAATTCCAACGTATTCGTCGAGGTTAAAAGTCGTTGCCTGTTTGAAGTCCAGCCCTTCCTCTCGATGCATGCGCACAATTTCGGCATAAAGCGAAATCGGCGTGCTTCCTGTCGGCAGGCCCAGCACGGCCTTGTGCTTGGTGCGAAGCAGATGTGCTACATGGCGTGCCGCGATGGCGCAGACTGCTTTCGGAGAAGGTTGAATGATCACTTCCATGTCTTTATGGGGCAAATCGATTGATGCGCGACAACACGTCATCCTGCAACCTGCGAATGAAGCCGGCGACATATTCCTGGATTTTCAAACCGTCATTTTGAATCAAGGGCGTGAGATTCATGGCATATTCCATCGTGGTGCAGCGATCTGCCTCGCGTGCTGAAAAATAAGTCGCGTTGGCGCGCTTGCGTCCAAGCGTCGCTTCATCATACCGTTTGCCGCGAATTTGGGAGGAATAGACCGACATGAGCGACTGCATGAAATTCTCATCACCGCTGACATCGAAGATGACCTTGTCTTCGTCCATCATCCAATCAAGGCCCCTCCACACTTCGCATCCATATAACGCTTCGGGACGTTTCGCAGCCGGCAATTCACGGATGGCGTCGATCACTGCGATGCACAATGCAACGTGAGTCTCGTGCTTGTCCGCGGGATTGTGGGTAAAAATCCATTTTGGCGAAGTTGCGCAAAGGATTTCCTTTAAATCGCCAACAAGGTTCGAATTTTCCGGCTGCTTCACGGCCTTGCTGGAAAAGGAGAGATGGATCATCGCCCCATACTTTCCACGCGTCGCGGCCTGGTTTTGTTCGGCCCGCCTCAACCCGCAAATTTGATCGGCTGAATGGCTCGCAGGCTCCTTGTCCTGTGGATAGCCACTGCCATCCGTCACGGTAACGCCTGTAAACCAGTTATCGGGATTCTCGCGACATTCCAGGATGGGTTTCCAGGCCATGAACTCGAGATCGTCAGGGTGTGCGCCAATGCCGAGATGCGTCGTGCGCGTCAGGGCGATTTCGATGGGCGAATGATCCGGAACAAAGAGTTCTGCACCTGGCTGGCTCCATTTCATTTTTTCAGAAGTTTTCGCAGCTCCCATTGATTTTGTTCCAGAATGCCCGCCGCCTGGTCCAACGGTACGTGACGCAGCTCCGAATAAATACGCGCAGCTCGATCGTGAAGTTTTTCGCAGGTCGGCTCCAGGTTGATCATGAGGTTGCTCTGTACCTTGCCAAGGCGGATCATCGCAATCGTCGTCCACATGTTCAAAATCAGTTTCGTTGCGGTCCCCGCCTTCAGACGTGTCGACCCTGCCAGAACTTCCGGTCCGGTGGCAATCTCAAGGCGAATGAATTTTTTCCCAGAAAGGCGGAATTCAGCGCGGGGATTAAAGGTCAGAAGGACCGTTTTTGCCTCCCGGGCGTGGGCCTCTTGCAATGCCCCGAGAACAAAGGGAGTCGATCCGCTTGCTGTGATCCCAATCACGACGTCTTTTGGGCCAATGCCACGATCTTGCATGCTCTGGCATCCTATTTCGGATTCATCTTCGGCCGATTCCACCGATCGATAAAGGGCTTTCATCCCCCCTGCGATGATCCCCTGAACTTGTTCCGGATCGGATCCGAACGTCGGCGGACATTCGGCAGCGTCCAGAACGCCCAGCCGGCCGCTCGTGCCTGCGCCGATATAAAATAAATGCCCCCCGCTTTTTAAACTGTCTGTGATCCATGAGGCGACTTTGGAAATGACGGCAGCATGAGGCCGGATCGCAGGGATTGTTCGCGATTCTTCATCGAGCATCGTTTTCACGAGCATGGGGATGTTTCGGCGATGCAGATCCATGGTGCGGGGATTACGCTGTTCGGTCAGCGCCTGATCGAGCCTGCGCCCCACGGGAAGAGGATCTTTTTGTTTTGCCATTTTCTCTGGCAAGAATGGATTCGTTCCCCGCGCCAAGAGCGCGGCTCCAAGGGCGCCTTCGGCACGGCTGACGAACACTTTCGCGCCTCGTATTTTTTTGCGGATCGCACGGCTGAGCATCTTGGCGAAACGCGGCTGATGCATGGCGATCCCCTGATTCAATACCACTTGGGGCGCACGCAGCCCGATTTGACGCGCGGCAAGGTCAACCTCATCGCGCAACTGCCGGACGGCATCATTTAAAATTTTCTTTGCGAGGGTGTTTGTGGGAAAACGAAAGAGGACGGGCGTCAGCGAGGCAATTTCAGCTTTGGACGCTTCGAGCGACCACTGGACCAGATCTTCCAGCGTTGCAAGCATCAGGAATGAAAGAACCGCCTGACCAAGAGGATGGGCATGGGTCTTCTCCTTTTCATCGGCTTTTCTAAAAATGGTTCGCAGGAGCTCGCGGCCCATCCAATATCCACTGCCGCCATCGCCACCCACGTGCCCCCACCCGCCCACCTGGGCGGTTCGCCCGCCCTTTTTGGCGCGCACAATCGAACCTGTTCCACAGATGAGCATGACTCCGTCGGCATTTCCCAGCGCAGCTGCCATGGCGGACTGCGAGTCGTCGCCAACTGTGGCGCGTGCGCCGGGCCAAGCGCGTTTCACGAGACGCTTCAAGCGCTCTTGGTCGGCGGTTGTGCGGCATCCGGCGACGAAGGCTCCGACGCTAGAAGGGGCGGCAGTGGAACTCATTCCCGCCGAACTTTTGCGATGCAATTCTTTCCAAATATGGACGATCTTGTCATCCGAGATCAGACGAAGATTGCATGGGCCGCCCTCTGCCCGGCCTATAAAATGTCCTTTTTCGTCGAGAAGGAGAGCTGTGGTTCGCGTCGCGCCCCCCTCAATGCCAAGAAAGAGATTTCTAGCAACGAGCCTGCTCTGGGACGAAGGCCGTTTCCTGCGCGTCTTTTTGCCTTTGCGAAAAACTTTCTGTTGCAGAGGAGGCATCCTGGACAGCTATAGCAGTTTTTTTATGAACCTGATAGTCTCTTCGCCCGTGAAGGTGAACATTTTGGAACGGTTGCGCGAGGGCATTCTCGTCGGTGACGGGGCGATGGGAACGCTGCTTCACGAATGCGGCCTCCTTTTGGATCGTTCCAGTGAAGAAGTTGTCCTCACGCATCCAGAGCTCATTCGAAAGATTCACAAGGATTATTTGGATGCCGGAGCCCAAGTGCTTGAAACCAATTCTTTCGGCGTCAATCGAGTGAAGCTCTCCCGCCGCGGACTCGAAGACCGTGGAATGGAAATCAACCGGCGCGCCGCTGAAATCGCGGCGGAAGCGGCCAAAGGCCGTCAGGTCTGGATCGCGGGCTCGGTGGGTCCGCTTGGAATCCGTCTTGAAGAGGCGCAAGCCCAGAAGCTTCCGGTGAACGACATTTTCCAGGAACATATTTCCGGTCTCATTTCAGGGGGAGTCGATTTTATCTTCCTCGAAACATTCACGGATGTTGAAGAGATTCGACTTGCACTCAAAGCTGCTCGTGCGATTTCAAACATCCCCGTTCTATGCTCGCTTTCTTTCACGGAAGACGGGCTCACCCATGGAGGAGTGGCTGCCGGGCAGGCATTTCAAGCCCTTCAACAAGCTGGAGCGGACATGTTGGGCGCCAATTGTTCTGTCGGCCCGCGGCATCTCTGCTCGGTTTTTGCGCATCACGCCCCCAAATTCAAAGGCGTGCCGTACGCGGCTTATCCCAATGCAGGCCGCCCCCAATTCATCGATGGTCGCTATTCCTATTCCACCACACCTTCCTATTTTGCCGAATGGGGAATCGAATTGGTGCGTCTTGGCGTCCGCCTGATCGGGGGGTGTTGCGGTACGAGGCCGGAACATATCAAGGCGTTGTGCGACACGCTGAAAGCAGCGGATCTTTCGAAGCCCTCGACGGTCGTCGTGTCGTTTGAGTCCGTCCCGGCCTCCAAAGCGGAAACACCTGAAAGCAAGCGTCTTCCCACGTTGCTCGATATCATCCAACAGCGCACCTTGATCGTCACCGAATTTGATTCGCCAAAAACACTCGTCCTCGACACGATGCTGAAGGCGGCGCGTGCGTTGAAGGAAAGCGGCACGGATTTTATCACCGTCGCCGACAATTCTCTTGCCATTCTGCGAATGAATTGTGTCGTTGCCTCGCACCTTGTGGAACGTGAAACAGGATTGCGCGCGATCGTCCATCTCGCTTGCCGCGACCGCAATCTCATTGGCACGCAATCGGAATTAATGGGCATGGATGCGCTTGGATTGGACCACGTGCTCGCCCTGACGGGCGATCCCTCGAAAGTGGGCGATTCACCCGGCGCGACAAGCGTTTACGATCTTAATTCCATTTCGTTGCTGGAGGGTGTGCGCAACATGAACCAGGGACGGACTTTTTCAGGACGGGACTTGAAGCGGCCCGCGCGCTTTGTGGCCGGCTGCTCTTTTAATCCGAACGTCAAAAACCTCGACGTTCAAATCAAACGTCTTGAACGCAAGGTTGCTGCCGGCGCGCAGTTCGTCATGACACAACCCATCTTCAATCGTCATCTTGCAAAGGCCACGCATGATGCAACCCGGGTGTTTGGCCTTCCCGTTCTTGTGGGCGTCATGCCGCTTCTCAACGCGCGCAACACCGAATTTTTGCACAACGAGGTGCCTGGGATTGTGATTCCCAATGAAGTCCGGGAGCGCATGCGTGGGAAGGAAAGCAACGAGGGAATCCGGGAAGGTGTTCAAATTGCAAAGGAAATGGCCGCCGACATCCTGAAGCATTTTAAAGGTATCTATCTCATCAGCCCGCTTACGAAGTATGAGACGACCGCGACATTGGCCCGCGCGATTCGAGATGGAAAACTGTAGATGGGGCATGGACGCGGCACGCATAGCTTGTTCCGATCGATGCCTTTTGCTGTAATGCTCCGCCTGCAATGGCATTGCGCTTCCACAACACGCTCACCCGCTCTCAAGAAGAATTTCGCCCGCTGGATCCAGCGGGACAGAAGGTGCGTCTCTATTGTTGTGGGCCGACGGTCTACAACTATGCGCACATTGGCAATTTGAGGACCATGGTCTTTTTCGACCTCGTTCGGCGCCATCTCGAAATCCGGGGATTCCACCCTCAGCACGTGATGAACATCACCGACGTGGAGGATAAGATCATCCGGACCGTGCAAGAGAGTGGAGAACCGCTCTCTTTGCTCACGCGCCGATTTGAAGCAGCTTTCTTCGAGGACCTTGATCTCCTCGGCTGCAAACATCCACATGAATCGCCGCGCGCGACGGAACATATTCCGCAAATCATCGCCTTCATTGAGAAGCTTGAAAAGAAAGGCGTTGCTTACAAAACCCAGGACGGCTCCGTTTATTTTTCCATCGAGAAATTTCCATGTTACGGAAAACTTTCCAGGCTCGACCTCAACCAGCTCAAGCCTGGCGCACGCGTGAGCCAGGACGAGTATGCCAGGGAAACATATGGGGATTTCGCCTTGTGGAAGGCGCACACGGAACGGGACGGAAACATTTTTTGGGAGAGTCCTTGGGGCCGCGGCCGGCCTGGCTGGCACATTGAATGTTCCTGTATGAGCATGCAGCACCTCGGAGAAACGATCGACATTCATTGTGGGGGAGAAGACTTGATCTTCCCCCATCACGAAGACGAAATCGCACAAAGTGAGGCGGCTACCGGAAAACCATTCGTTCGCTATTGGCTCCACAGCGCTCATCTTCTTGTGAATGGAGAAAAGATGTCGAAGACCGCAGGAAATTTTTTCACCCTTCGCGATTTGATCGAAAAAGGATTCACGGGACGCGAAATTCGCTATGCGCTTGGGTCCGTTCATTATCGGTTGCCATTGAACTTCACCCTGGAGGGTTTGCATGCGGCACGGCAGGCGCTCCATCGTTTGGAAGAATGGGCGGATCGGCTTCATGCCTGTTGCGCAAAAACCCAGGCAGCATCTTCCGGCGGTCTCCTGGCTGGTTTCCTGGAAGCCCTGGACGATGACCTCAACATCTCCGAGGCATTGGGATCTCTTTTCCAAATTCGTCGCGAAACGAGTGGCCAGATGGATCGAAATGAATTGTCTGCAGGAAAAGCGGCCGAGCTATGGCAAGATTGGAAACAAATTGAGCAGCTCCTGGGCTTGCCTGACAATCCGGCGCAGGAGGCCCCTGCGGATGTGACCGCCCTTGCCGAAAAGCGCCTCGCGGCGCGCAAAGCCAAAGATTGGAAACAGTCTGATGAGCTGCGTGTGGAAATTCAAACCAAGGGCTGGACAGTGAAGGATACGCCTGAGGGCTACAAACTGACGCGTGCCTAGTTCCCTGAGTCATCCTGGGACGGCGTGTGTGAGAAGAGAGATCTGCTTGCAGAAGAACGGAAAACCGGAGAGATTTCTCGCTGCCTTCGGGAATGATCCTGATTTTGAAAAGACGCTTGGTTTTAAAACATGCCTGAGGTTCCAGTTCCAGCTTACTTTCTAGAATCCTGACTTTCGATTTTTTGTTTTGCCCATGGAAGACACCATTGCCGCTATCATGACACCTGTCGGCATCGGCAGCATTTCCGTGATTCGCATGTCGGGAAAAACCTGCTTGGAAATCGCCGATCGTATATTCCGTGGACACAAAGGAAAGCCGTCGGAATATGCGACGCATACCCTGCATCATGGTGGAATTCACGAAGGGGACCTTCTCATCGACGAAGTGATGCTCGCCGTGATGCGCGCGCCGCATTCCTATACCACTGAGGACGTGGTGGAGATCTCAGCCCATGGGGGGATTGTTTCAGCCAAACTCATTCTCGATCTTCTGGTCATGCATGGGGCGCGCCTCGCTCAGGCGGGTGAGTTTACACGACGCGCCTTCTTAAACGGACGTCTTGATCTTACCCAGGCCGAAGCGGTTCTCGACATTATTGAAGCGCAGACAGAAGGCGCCCATACGGCGGCTGTGGCGCAGTTGCAGGGCCATCTCTACCGCAGGCTTACCAAACTTTACGAGCATCTTGCGAACACCCTCGCCCACGTCGAGGCGCACATTGATTTTCCTGAAGAGGATATCAAGCCGGAAACGCGCCAGCAATTGGCGAAGCACCTCAAGGACGCGTCTGACTTTCAGCAAAAACTTCTCAGCACAGCGCGGGACGGACGCGTTTTGCGCGAGGGCGTGCGCACGATCATCGTGGGAAAGCCGAATGTTGGCAAATCGAGCCTTCTCAATGCGCTGCTCGGGCATGACCGCGCGATTGTGAGTCCGGAGCCGGGCACCACGCGGGACACGATCGAAGAGATTGTGAACATCAATGGATTGCCCCTTCGCATGATCGACACGGCGGGCCTGCGCAACGACGCCAGCGATGTTGAAATGGAAGGAATCAAACGCGCGCGACAGCATCTCCAGGCGTCGGAGCTTATTCTCCTGGTTCTCGACTGTTCAAAACGCCTCGAAGAAATGGACCGGGAACTTCTCGCGACGTGCCGCGAGAAGCCGATGATCATTGTGCTCAACAAAAAGGATTTGCGGCAGATTATCGATGCGGATTATTTGCGAGATTTCACCACATGTTCTATTTCACTTAAGACGGGCGATGGCCTTGATCAATTGAAGAAGCTGATCTCCATTCACCTTTGGCAGGGGCGCACGCGCGAATCGTACCGCGAAATTTTCATTAACTCGCGTCACCAGGAAGCGCTGCAGCATTCGCGCAAGGCGCTCGAAAAGGCGGAGGCTGCGCTTCGCGGCACACAACCCTTTGAAATGGTCGCGGCGGATTTACGTGAAGCGTTGAATGCGCTTGGTTTGATTACTGGCAGCACTGTTACGGAAGACGTGCTCGACCGGATTTTTAGCACTTTTTGCATTGGAAAGTGACGATGGACACGAAATCCACCGAGGCGATTCCTGAAACCAAAAAGCCATTCCCGTGGCCTTTATGCCTTTCTTTTTTGACCCTTGGCGCGAATGTTGGTGTGGAGCTCTGGCTTTGGGCGAGACAGGACACCATGCTGATGCTGCGTTTCGCGTGGGTTGTCTCCTGCAGCGTGCTGCCTGGATTGGCACTGATCGCGTTCATCGGCAGCCTTGTCCAATTCCGACGGCGTTCCATATGCAGTTCGGTTTCCATTCTGGTTTGCATTCTCCTGTTTACGAGCACGATTCTTCTCATTGAAATCGCGGTGCGTGGTGTGCAGGCGCTCCGTTGATTTTCTTTCACAAACTGCCTGCGTTAAGACGATGGGGCTTGTCTTTCTGGAGCACGAACTGTCACGCGCCGTTCCCTGGCCAGCTTTTTCTCGGCGTAGCGGGCCAGCCGCACAAAAGGCAATCCGAGGAGGAAGTAGATTGCTGCTACAATCAATCCTGTGCCGAAATAGTCGTAATAGGTCGAGGCGATCTGGCCGTAAACCTTGGTGAGCTCGACCATGGTAATCACCGACACAAGTGAAGAGTCCTTCAACAACGAAATAAAATCATTGGTGATGGGAGGGATCACGAGGCGCATCGCTTGAGGTAAAATGATGTGGCGCAAGGCCTGCGTGCTCCCCATGCCCAATGCGAATGCGGCTTCCATTTGCTGTCTCGGCACCGATAAAATTCCCGCGCGATAATTTTCCGCCTCATATGCCGCATAGTTAAGCCCAAGACCCAGGACAGCCGCGATGTAAGGCGTGAATTTGATTCCAATCGCGGGCAACGCGTAAAAAATAAAGAAGAGTTGAATCAATAGCGGCGTGCCACGAATGGCTTCGATGTAGATTCCGGCAAGTCGCGGAAAAGGAGTGGGCGCGTAGAGTTTTAAGAGCGCGAGTGCGAGGCCAAGAACGACTGCAAGGGCCATTGATAAGAGCGAAATTTCGAGCGTCATGATGGCTCCTCGCCCCAGTAACGGCAGGAAACGCGCGTAACGTTCGATCCGCTCGCGCAGCGGCATGTCACGCTGGCTGTTTTTCAAAAAAGTTTCATAGGCGGAGGGGGGATATTGTGGCGTCACGCTGACTTTGAGACAGGATGCCATCATGGGATTCCAAAGTTTCCAATCCTCGAGAATGATCCGCAATGTTCCATTTTGTATGATTTGACGAAGCGCGCGATTGATTTCGGTGAGCAAAGCCGGGTCCGATTTGCGGACGCCGATGCCGTACTCCATGCGTCCGAATGGTTGGCCGATGAATTTGAGGCGTGGATTAGGTTGGCCGTAATAAATCGCGATCGGAAGATCCATGAGCACGGCGTCGAGGCGGCCCCGCTCCAAATCGATATAAGGATTCACATCGTCATCATAAGATAACACTTTAATTCCCCCGGCTTTTTCCAGGAGGCGCTGGGCGAGTGTGAATTTGAGTGTCCCGACTTTCCGGCCGTGGCAATCCTCAAGGGTTGTGATGTCATGGGTCTTTTGCCGCACGACGAGCTGTTCGTACGTGATGTAATAGGGATCGGAAAATGCGATTTCGTTTTTGCGATCATCGGTGATTTCGAGTCCGTTGATGATCATGTCGTAATTGCCGCGATTGAGTCCTGGAATGAGCCCGTCCCATGCGTTTTGGACAAAGACGGGTGTGCGGTGCATTTCGTTGGCGATTGCCTGGACAATGTCGACTTCATAACCGATCACACGATTCGGATTTTCAGGATCGGCAAAAGCGAAGGGAGCACCACCTTCGGCATCGGCTCCCCAGCGGAGCACGCGATCTGCGGCCTGGGGCGTCTGGGCGAACGTGGCGATAAAAAAAAGCAGAACAAAAACCCTGATCCTCTGGAGGGATCTTGCGGAAGGAAATGGGAATTCGTTCGTTCTCATAAATACCGTTTAAAGTATTGGCGCGTCCGTTCATCCTTTGGATTTGAAAACATGGTTTGCGGCGCAGCGATTTCCACCACACGGCCCTGTTCCAAAAAAGCGATGCGATCGGCAGCGTCTTTTGCGAATCGCATTTCATGCGTGACGACAAGTTGCGTCATGCCTTCCGAATCGAGTTGTTTCATCACCTGCAGCACTTCGTCGACGAGGTCCGGATCAAGCGCTGAAGTCGGTTCATCATAAAGCATGACTTTGGGATTCATGGCGAGCGCGCGGGCAATAGCGGCGCGTTGCTGCTGGCCTCCAGAGAGCTGGAAAGGATAACGGTCGCCCAATTCCCCCAGCCCAACTTTTGCGAGCAAATGGTGTGCAATGGTTTCAGCCTCAGCGCGTGATTTTTTTTGCACGACCATCGGCGCCTTCGTCAGGTTTTCGAGAACCGTCAGGTGCGGAAAAAGATTAAAGCTTTGGAAAACCATGCCCACGCGTTCTCGCATCACATGGGCTCGCTCGGAGAAATTCACCTCCGAGGTTCGTTCGAGGGCAATGCCATCGATGGTGATTCGGCCGTGATCGAGAGTCTCAAGCCCGTTGAGGCAGCGCAGCAGCGTGGATTTACCGCATCCGGAACGGCCCACAAGCGCGATGAGTTCCCCTTTTTCGACATGGAGATCAATCCCAAGAAGGACAGGCACGTCGTCAAAGCTCTTGTGCACGTCGCAGATCGTGATCAGAGGATCCGTCACGTGGGGAGTTGTTTCATCCCGGCTTGACGAATTCAATCGAAATGAAGCTTATTTCCCCCCCGAATAAAAAGGGCGGACCTTTTGGGTCCGCCCTTTGAGAGGAGGTGTTTGGAGCTGGGGAGTGTCAGCAATCGTAATACATATGGAACTCGTA
>JABDCI010000006.1:40705-64088 GCA_013288215.1 Verrucomicrobiota bacterium
CCGAATAAAAAGGGCGGACCTTTTGGGTCCGCCCTTTGAGAGGAGGTGTTTGGAGCTGGGGAGTGTCAGCAATCGTAATACATATGGAACTCGTAGGGATGAGGGCGGAGGCGTACCTGGTCATGCTCCTTGCGCTTCATCTCGATCCAAGTGTCGATGACGTCATCGGTAAAGACATCGCCTTTGAGGAGGAACTCATGGTCCTTGGCCAGAGCGTCGCAGGATTCGATGAGGGTTGAGGGCACCGAAGGGACCTTCTTAAGCTCGGAAGCCGGCAGTTCGTAGATGTTCTTGTCCAGGGGATCGCCCGGATCGATCCGGTTCTGGATGCCATCCAAGCCCGCCATGAGCAAGGCCGAGAAGGCGATATAGGGATTGGCAGCCGGATCCGGCGGGCGGTACTCGATGCGTTTTGCCTTGGGGCTTGGAGAGTAGGTCGGAATGCGGATGGCCGCCGAACGGTTGCGGCTCGAATAAGCCAGGTTCACCGGAGCTTCGAAGCCCGGCGTCAGCCGCTTGTAGCTATTGACCGTCGGGTTGCAGATGGCGCAAAGCGCCCGGGCGTGCTTCAAGATGCCGCCGATATAATAGAGCGCCATTTGGCTCAAGCCCCCGTATTCATTTCCGGCAAAGAGCGGCTTGCCCTTCTTCCACAAGCTCTGGTGGGTGTGCATGCCCGAGCCATTGTCTCCAAAAAGGGGCTTGGGCATGAAGGTGACCGTCTTGTTGTGGCGCTTGGCCACATTCTTGACGATGTATTTATAGAGCATCATGTCATCGGCCATGGCCACGAGCTCGTTAAAGCGCAGGTCGATCTCGGCCTGGCCCGCCGTCGCCACTTCGTGGTGCTCGCGTTCCACTCGCAGGCCGCAATCCTTCATCACCATGATCATTTCGTTGCGGATATTGATCTGGGTGTCCGCTGGCGCCACGGGAAAATAGCCTTCTTTGTGCCGCAGTTTATTGCCCAGGTTCGGAAACTCTTCACGGCCTGAGTTCCAGATGCCTTCGTTCGAATCGATGTAGTAGTAGCCGCTATGCGCCGTCTGGTCGTAACGCACGTCGTCGAAGATGAAAAACTCCGCTTCCGGCCCAAAATAAGCCGTGTCGGCGATCCCAGTCTGTTTCAAATAGGCGCTTGCCTTCCGCGCAATGTTGCGCGGATCTCGGGAATAGGGTTCCCGCGTCATCGGATCGACCGCATCGGCCACGATGCTTAAGGTCGCTGCCGCAGGAAACGGATCGATCACAGCTGTCTTGGGATCGAGGATCAGCAGCATGTCGGAGGCTTCTATCGATTTCCATCCTCGTATCGACGAGCCGTCGAACCCAAGCCCTTCTTCGAACACTTCCTCCGCAAGTTCTCTCACCGGCATCGTGAAATGCTGCCACGTCCCAAGAAAATCGCAGAACTTGATGTCCACGAGTTTGATCTCTTTTGCCTTCGCTAACGCTAATACTTCTTTTGGTGTCATTGTTGTCTTAGGTAATTTGATTCGACCGCCAGTTTGAGCCGGGACAGATCCTGCGACTCGTTCCGATTTCGGTCCAAATGGTTGATGCTATACTGCCTTTTCGCCGCGTTCGTCGGTGCGGATACGATAAGCCTCCTCTACGGGAAGAAGAAATAGTTTGCCGTCGCCAATTTTGCCTGTCTTTGCAGATTTAACGATGACATCAAGCGCTTTTTGGGCGAGTGCATCGGACAGGACAATTTCAATTTTAACCTTTGGAAGAAAATCGACGGTATATTCGCTTCCGCGGTAAATTTCGGTGTGTCCTTTTTGCCGTCCGAAGCCTTTGACTTCGGTGACGGTCATGCCTTCGACGCCGATTTCACCCAGGGCATGTTTCACCTCATCCAATTTGAAGGGTTTAATGATTGCTTCGATTTTTTTCATGCAGGTAAATGGCTGAAGGTTTGGGGCCAGCGTTCGTGCTACATCTCCGGTTCTTTTGGGTCAATGACTTTTCTCGAGAAAAGTTTTCGTCATGCTGGAAAAATAAATCTATGGCAATCTCAGTAGGTTCCACTTGCCTATGTTTTTCTTTAAACAGCTTTCTCCCCTCGTTCGTCGGTGCGAATTCGGACGGATTCCTCGACGGGATAAAGAAAAACTTTTCCGTCACCGATTTTACCCGTTTTTGCCGCTGCAATGATCGCGTCGATGGCGCGGGTTGCCAGCGAATCGGAAACCACGATCTCGATCTTCACCTTGGGCAAAAAATCGACGGTGTATTCACTTCCGCGGTAAATTTCGGTGTGTCCCTTTTGCCGTCCGAAGCCCTTGACTTCGGAGACGGTCATTCCCTCGACTCCGATGCCAGCCAGAGCTTCTTTCACTTCTTCCAATTTGAACGGCTTGATGATGGCTTCAATCTTTTTCATAAGAACCTTAATGTTCGTGCATTCAGGTGCGCTTGGATCATGGGATCAATATTCATAGGCCATTTCTCCATGCTCCACGAGATCGAGACCAGCCCGTTCCACATCCGCGTCAGGTCTCAGACCCACGAGCGCCCGAACGACATAGGCAAGAATCGTGGTTGCGACCACCGCGAGAACGATGGTGACAATCATCGCTTCGAGCTGTGCTATCCATAACATATGACTTTGCAGCAAATCTGCGAGGTGATTTTTCTTGGCAGGATTGCCTAACACATTTGAATTCACTGGCACAGGTGTCAAGGCGAAGGGCGCAAGAATCCCGGTCAGAAACGCCCCGAGCGTTCCACCGATGGCATGCACGCCGAAGGTGTCCAGGGCGTCATCGTAACCGAAGATTCTTTTGAGTTTGGTGCATGCGAAGTAAGGAATGGCTCCTGCGGCCAATCCAATGATCACTCCTCCCGTTGCGGTGACAAAACCGCAAGCGGGAGTAATCACGACCAAGCCGGCCACGGCACCCGAGCAGAAGCCGAGAACACTGGGTTTTCCCCTCATGGAATATTCCAGGCCTGCCCAGACGAACGAAGCCACGGCGGTTGCAAGGGTGGTCGTCATAAATGCATTTGCCGCGATGCCATCTGCGGCCAGCGCGCTCCCTGCATTGAAGCCATACCAACCAACCCAGAGCATTCCGGTGCCGACCATACAAAACACCATGCTATGAGGAGGCATCGGTTCCTTGCCGAAACCCATGCGTTTGCCGAGAATAATGCAAAGGATCAAAGCGGACCAGCCGGAGGACATATGGACCACGGTGCCTCCCGCGAAATCGATCGCAGGAATCTTCGCGTCGCCATTCCACACGCCGTTCATGAGACCCGATGAACCCCACACCATGTGGGCGAGAGGAAAGTAAACCAGAAACATCCAGCCTGCCACAAAAAGCATGATCGCTCGGAAAGAGATGCGTTCGGCAATGGCACCCATGATCAAAGCAGGCGTGATGATCGCAAACATCAACTGATACATCGAGAAGACGTTGTGCGATACCCAATAGGAATAATCCGTATTGGGCGCCGAATCGACTCCCCTTAGGAAAAAGAACTCACTCCCTCCTAAAAAAGAGCTGCCAAAACTCTTTCCAAAAACAAGACTATATCCGAAAGCCCACCAGAGGATCGTAACGAGTCCCGCGATGCCCAAACATTGGGCGAGCACTGAGAGCACGTTCTTGGTGCGCACCAGGCCGCCATAAAAAAGTGCGAGTCCAGGCAGCGTCATGAAGAGCACCAATGCGGCAGATGCCATCATCCAGGCGTTGTGTCCAGGGCCGGAAACGGCAGCGATCGGACCCGGCTTTTTGGTTTTCTTGAAATCGTCGGTGGAGGTGGGAGGCTGCGCATTCCTGACGTAGGCTTCCAGATCGGCGACACGGTCGGAAAGCTCAGGTTCTTTCTGAGGGGTTACGGCTTCTGTTGAAAATCCTTGAAATGGGCTGAGAGTCAGAAGCAAGAATGCGGCAAGGCGGCACCATGTTCTCAATTTCATAATTACTTTAAAGTTTAATGGTTCACGTTTTAATGAAGCCCATTCACGAAGGCACTCAGCGTGAGTTTATGAACCTAAGGGAAGCTCTGTTCAAGGCATAAGGTGATTTTTACGGCGATCAAGGGCTCTCCTTTCTCTGAAATTCGCCTTTTTTTGTGGGATGACTGGCACATTTGATATCATGAGAAAAATCGGCTTTAAAAAGATCCAGCTTCTCGAGAGGCCGAGTGTGACAGGGTTCGATCAAATCGAGTCATCAAAACCATCCGCATTCTCGTTAAAAAGCCATGAACGAGCCGCTTTCGAGAAGTGCTTGCCGAATAAAAAGGGCGGACCTTTTGGGTCCGCCCTTTGAGAGGAGGTGTTTGGAGCTGGGGAGTGTCAGCAATCGTAATACATATGGAACTCGTAGGGATGAGGGCGGAGGCGTACCTGGTCATGCTCCTTGCGCTTCATCTCGATCCAAGTGTCGATGACGTCATCGGTAAAGACATCGCCTTTGAGGAGGAACTCATGGTCCTTGGCCAGAGCGTCGCAGGATTCGATGAGGGTTGAGGGCACCGAAGGGACCTTCTTAAGCTCGGAAGCCGGCAGTTCGTAGATGTTCTTGTCCAGGGGATCGCCCGGATCGATCCGGTTCTGGATGCCATCCAAGCCCGCCATGAGCAAGGCCGAGAAGGCGATATAGGGATTGGCAGCCGGATCCGGCGGGCGGTACTCGATGCGTTTTGCCTTGGGGCTTGGAGAGTAGGTCGGAATGCGGATGGCCGCCGAACGGTTGCGGCTCGAATAAGCCAGGTTCACCGGAGCTTCGAAGCCCGGCGTCAGCCGCTTGTAGCTATTGACCGTCGGGTTGCAGATGGCGCAAAGCGCCCGGGCGTGCTTCAAGATGCCGCCGATATAATAGAGCGCCATTTGGCTCAAGCCCCCGTATTCATTTCCGGCAAAGAGCGGCTTGCCCTTCTTCCACAAGCTCTGGTGGGTGTGCATGCCCGAGCCATTGTCTCCAAAAAGGGGCTTGGGCATGAAGGTGACCGTCTTGTTGTGGCGCTTGGCCACATTCTTGACGATGTATTTATAGAGCATCATGTCATCGGCCATGGCCACGAGCTCGTTAAAGCGCAGGTCGATCTCGGCCTGGCCCGCCGTCGCCACTTCGTGGTGCTCGCGTTCCACTCGCAGGCCGCAATCCTTCATCACCATGATCATTTCGTTGCGGATATTGATCTGGGTGTCCGCTGGCGCCACGGGAAAATAGCCTTCTTTGTGCCGCAGTTTATTGCCCAGGTTCGGAAACTCTTCACGGCCTGAGTTCCAGATGCCTTCGTTCGAATCGATGTAGTAGTAGCCGCTATGCGCCGTCTGGTCGTAACGCACGTCGTCGAAGATGAAAAACTCCGCTTCCGGCCCAAAATAAGCCGTGTCGGCGATCCCAGTCTGTTTCAAATAGGCGCTTGCCTTCCGCGCAATGTTGCGCGGATCTCGGGAATAGGGTTCCCGCGTCATCGGATCGACCGCATCGGCCACGATGCTTAAGGTCGCTGCCGCAGGAAACGGATCGATCACAGCTGTCTTGGGATCGAGGATCAGCAGCATGTCGGAGGCTTCTATCGATTTCCATCCTCGTATCGACGAGCCGTCGAACCCAAGCCCTTCTTCGAACACTTCCTCCGCAAGTTCTCTCACCGGCATCGTGAAATGCTGCCACGTCCCAAGAAAATCGCAGAACTTGATGTCCACGAGTTTGATCTCTTTTGCCTTCGCTAACGCTAATACTTCTTTTGGTGTCATTGTTGTTTAGGTTGAAACCAAACGCTCTGAAATCGAGTTTTTGGTCGGGTTGAATGATTAAATCGCTTTGTCGCCGCGCTCATCGGTGCGGATACGCACCGCTTCTTCAATGGGCAGCACGAACACCTTTCCATCGCCGATTTTGCCGGTCTTTGCGGCTTTCACAATGGCATCAACCGCCGATTGAGACTGGCTGTTGTCGAGCACAACCTCAATTTTGACCTTTGGAAGAAAATCCACGCTATATTCGCTTCCGCGGTAAATTTCGGTGTGTCCCTTTTGTCTTCCGAAGCCCTTGACTTCGGATACTGTCATTCCTTCAACCCCGATACCGGCCAAAGCTTCTTTGACTTCCTCGAGCTTGAAGGGTTTGATGATCGCTTCGATTTTTTTCATAAATTTGTGGCGTTGGAGGCTTGGTTCAATATGAGAGCTTCCGATGGTGAAGGAGATTAGGAGGCTATGGGAGGAGAGGAACGATCTGTCAGATGATAATCTGGATAAGCCTCTGCTCCCATTTCAGGCATGTCCAAGCCTCCTATTTCATGTTCTCTCGAGGAACGGATGGGAACCACCAGATTTGAGAGCTTGAACCAGAGAAACGAAAAGAAACCCACAAACACCAAGCAAGTCAGTGTCCCGACGATTTGGGCGCCAAACTGCGACCCGTCATTATACGCAGCTCCAAACCATTTGCCAAAAGCTCCCGTCACACCTTGGTCCACCCAACCAGCAGCCGTTGCGTCCATGAATTTCTTGGCAATTTCTGGGGTGCCGTCGTTCTTGATGATTTGCGTCACCCCATTTTTAAGAAGCACATGCACTCCATTCCATCCTTGGCCGTAAGTTCCGTTGGCGAAGAGGCCCAGACTGAGTACGCCCCATGCTCCGTTGGTTCCGTGCACTGAAATGGCCCCCACCGGATCATCCAACTTCAAGGTTCCTTCGACAAAAAAGACGGAAAACACGACAAGAACACCCGCTACGAGTCCAATGACCACGGCACCCATCGAACTGACGAAAGCGCATGGCGCCGAAATAGCGACAAGCCCTGCAAGCATCCCGCTACACATCATGGACGGATCAGGTTTCCCGAACTTCGCATACATGACAAGACACGTGGCAACCGCGGCGGCAGCCGAAGCTAGCATGGTATTTACGGCAATGACCGCAATTCGGCTGTCGGTGCCCGCAAGAGTCGAACCGGAATTGAACCCGAGCCAACCAAAAGCCAAAATGAATGTCCCGAGCATCACATAAATAATATTGTGACCCGGCATGGGGCGCGCTCTGCCTGCGGAATCAAACTTTCCGAGGCGGGCACCCAAAACCCAGGCGCCTGCCAGTGCAATCACGCCGCCGCACATATGCACGACGGAGGAGCCGGCGAAGTCGACATGGCCGTGTCCGAGTCCAAAATTTTGTCCCAGTTGGGCGAGCCAACCCCTCCCCCACACCCAATTTCCGAAGAAGGCGTAAGGGAGCATTCCCACCCAAAAACCGTATAGGATGAAGTTTTTGAAGTTCCAACGCTCCGCCATGGCACCGGTTGGAATGATTGCGGTCGTACTCATGAAGACCATCTGAAAGAGAAAGAGGGCGAACACCGCCGTATGGAGAACGGAGGGATTTAGAAAAAATCCCCTGCCGCCCATCAGGCCAAAAGTCTTGCCCATGAGCTTGATGCCATGTTCGACATTCAACCATTGGAGTCCATGCCCCAACGTGGGCTGCCAGCCGATGGGAACCGGTCCGTTCCAATAACCACCAAACATGATGGCAAATCCACAAATCCAGAAACCCAGCATGCCAAGGGAGTAGATCATGAAATTCGTGCTCATGACGTGTGCCGCGTTTTTTGCGCGGCATAAACCGGTTTCCACTAAAGCAAATCCCGCTTGCATGAACATCACCAGAAATCCGGCGATCAGAATCCATATCAAGTTGACGGCAATTTTATCGACGCCTGTAGTGGCGTTCAGTGCAGTTCCAGTCGATTCGGCCGCAAAGGATGGCGCTGCAGCGGCAGGAGCATTTTCAGCAAAAAGCGCGGGAGAAATGAAAAAAGTCAAAGCCACGAGCAAAAAGGCATGCATTCGGGATCGCAGGCGACCGGAGAAGAACATCCAAAACAACTTACGATGACCGGAGAATGATGAGAGGGGCCGTTTCATCCTGATTTTTATTTGATTTCGTTTCTTCATCGAGATGAGCACACAGTCCACCCCCTGGCTGTCCCAATCTTGAGCGTATGACTCAAAGCAGGCGCAATGCCAAATCGAAACATTGAAAGTGCATTCGAATCCAACGTATTGATTTCAAGGAAATTAGGGCCTTTTAAAAAACTCGTGTGATTTCGCATTCCTTCGCCAAGTTGAGGTTCTTTTTTCAAAGTGGTTAAATTTCGGCAGAGATTTTTCGCTGATCGACATCAGACAAGAGAGCACTCTCGACAAAGTGCGACGAAAGGCTGCTAGGACAGACTCATCGAAAAAAGGAGGAAGCAAACAAGCGCAAGCAACAGATAAAAACGCATGGCAAGACGGGCATGAAAATCCCATTTTTTTTCATACGGAAAATTCTTCAAATAAGCAGGCGTGATGCCAAGAGCATTTTTATATGGCATCGTTGAAAATTTATCGGTTGCGAGTGTTGTTCTAAGTTGCAGAAAATCAAAGGCTTAAGAAGTCTTTGATTTTTTTTATATTGCAAATATAATTCAATTGTTGTTATCGCTCCTGAGGGATGAGGATGATATGATTTAAGCAATCGCGGTCAAAATTTAGTCATGCCAAAACTTGTCGTTATCAGCACAGAGATGAAAGATCGGACCTTCGAACTTTCGGAGGACAAGATCACCATCGGACGTCTGCCCGATAATCAAATTCGTCTCGAGGATAATGCCGTATCAAGCCATCATTCCGTTCTCTCTCGAAAAGGTGAAGATTACGTGTTGCGTGATTTGAACTCAACCAACGGCACTCGCGTGAACGGTCAACGCATTGTGGAGATGCGTCTCTATCATGGAGACGTTGTGAATGTCGGCCATCTCCAACTCCAATATTTTTCACGGCCTCAGACCGCCCCCCAGCCCCTTCCCTCTCCTCTCAAGAAAACGGTCGATCTCAGCAACCTCTCTTCGAGCGGCGTGCGCAAAACATCCTTTGGCAGCGCCTCTCCTTTCGCCCGGAAAGGCCAGGGCAAATATAAGAAAGTGCTCCAGGGCTCACTGATTTTTCTCGGAGTCGTTTTCGTCGCCTTCCTGGTCTATTCGTTGATCAAGATTTTTCAGACGTAGTCCTCGGACTGTCCGCGCAGAGGCAGCACAGATCGTGACTCGAGCGACCTTCGGTTGCCGCACAAGGTCTGGAGCACGCTTTCCTTCTTGATTTTTGCAGGAGCAAGTTGTCTGAAGGAGGCTCCGCAGCTTGCGGAAACTTATGGACACGCTTCTCCAACTCCTTGAACGCGATGCCTTGGTGGGCACCGACAAACTCGCGAAGATGTTGCAAATTTCAGTGGATGAGGTCAAAAAACGCATTGCCAAACTCGAGGTGGATGGTCTTGTCCTTGGTTACAAGGCTATCCTAAACCAGGAGAAGCTGAGCAAGGATCGCGTGCATGCCGTCATCGAAGTGCGCGTCTCGCCCGAACGTGATGGCGGATTCGACCGCGTCGCCGAACGCATCTCTCAATTCGACGAGGTGAAGTCGTGTTTTCTCATGAGCGGCGCCTACGATCTCCTGATATTCGTCGAAGGCCGTACTCTTCAGGAAGTGGCTTCTTTTGTCGCGAGCAAACTCTCCACCCTGGAAAAAGTTCATTCCACCGCCACGCATTTCATGCTGAAGACGTACAAAGACCAGGGGGTTCTCATGGCCCGCGCCTCTGTGCCCGAGCGGATGTCCGTGAGCCCATAAGAGCCAACTTATTGACGAGTGCTTTAGTATTAAACATTCTAATGTAAGTTTCAGTCGATTTTTGTCCTTCTTAAGCAGCGGCGCGTTTCGCGCCCTTTCTTGCACGTCGGAATGTTCCTTCGCGCTGTAGCATTGACATCGTGACCCAGCTCACCAAAATAAAGTTTTCCATGTTCATTCATCCCAAAAATTATGATGTGATTGTTGTGGGTGCCGGTCATGCCGGAATTGAAGCGGCTCTCGCGTCTGCACGCATGGGATGCCGCACGTTGATGACAACCATTGATTTGGACACCATCGGCAAGATGAGCTGCAATCCGGCGATTGGTGGGCTGGCGAAAGGACATATGGTCCGGGAAATTGATGCAGCCGGTGGGCAAATGGCACTGACCACCGACGCGACGGGAATTCAATTTCGCATGCTGAACCGAAAGAAAGGGCCGGCGGTTTGGGCTCCGCGCGCGCAATGCGATAAAAAAGCCTATCAATTCAGGATGAAAGCGATTTGTGAGCGCGAACCAAATTTGGATGTTCGACAAGCTCAAGCAACCGCCCTCGCCATGAAGGGAGATCTTCTGATCGGCATCGACACAGGGATGGGGGTTCGTTATTTGGGTCGGTGTGTGATCTTGACCACGGGAACTTTCCTTAGAGGACTTATGCATGTCGGCGAAAATCAGCAGTCAGGGGGACGTGGGGGTGAGCAGGCTGCATTTGGCCTGAGTGACAGCCTTCTTAAATGTGGATTTGAACTCGATCGCTTAAAAACTGGCACCCCACCCCGGCTTAATAAACATACGATCTGTTGGGATGAACTTTCTGAGCAACCTGGGGAGGACCCTGCCCCTCCCTTTAGTTTTACCCATGAGCCCAGTTATTGGAAAGGTTCCGAGCCCCGTTTCACGATGGCAGATGGCCAAGTGTTCCACGTGGAACAACCGTCTTATTCGGGTCGGTGGACCCCCCCACTTCCTCAAATTTCCTGTTATTTAACTTCCACCACATCTCGAACGGCTGAGGTGATCCGGGCCAATCTTCACCGATCTCCAATCTATTCAGGGCAAATTCAAGGCGTCGGTCCAAGGTATTGTCCTTCGATTGAGGACAAATATGTCAAATTTTCCGAAAAAGAGACACATCAGATTTTTCTAGAACCTGAAGGATTGAATACGGAAGAAATTTACGTGAACGGCTGTTCGACAAGTCTTCCTTATGAGGTTCAGCTTGAAATCATCCGATCGATCAAAGGTCTTGAACATGCGGAAATGATGCGGGCAGGTTACGCGGTAGAATATGATTATTCTCCTCCGACTCAGCTTTATCCATGGCTCGAGACCAAAAAAATCCAAAATCTATTTTTTGCGGGGCAAATCAATGCGACCACAGGCTATGAAGAGGCTGCAGCCCAAGGGTTTGTCGCTGGGGTGAACGCGGGGTTGCGAATTCAGGGCAAGGAACCCCACATTTTTCAGCGAGCTCTTTCTTATATCGGGGTTTTGGTCGACGACCTGGTAACCAAAGGAACATCGGAACCTTATCGAATGTTCACATCGAGGGCGGAATATCGCTTGATTTTGCGGCAGGATAATTCGGATGAACGATTGACAGAATTGGGCTGGGGGTGGGGGCTCATTTCAAAAGATCGCTATCAAAGTTTCAAACGGAAGCAGGAACAGATGGCAGAACTCAAGGAAAAGCTTCGTGCCACGCGTTTGGAAGGGGTGACCTTGGAGCAATGGTTGCGACGACCCGAAATGGACTTAAAACTGCTTTTTTCAAAAATATCTCATGCTTTTGACTCAATTCCTGAAGATTTGATGGCGGGGATTGAAATGGACTTGAAATATGCCGGATATGTGGCGCGCGACTTAGCGCACGTTGAAAACATGAAGAAGACGGAGGGGCAGCGCATTCCGGAAACTCTCGATTTCACGCAAATCGCGGCGCTGCGACGCGAAACTCGAGAAAAGCTACAAACTATTCGGCCGCAAACAGTTGGACAAGCTGGTCGAATCTCAGGTATCACTCCGGCTGACATCGGCGTCTTGCTCGTGTGGCTTAAAAAACATGCGGAAATGTAGGTACTATGTACCTACACAACCTTCTGTTTCTGACAAATTTCATCCAGGAGTAACCAAACCTGATCTGGGGTCAGGCCTTTCATGTCGATGTTCTTGGAGATAGGAAGGTGGGCAGGGGGGGGTAATTGGGCCACGCGATGTTTTTCGTCATAGCCGTAAGGACCGACGCGAGAAGCAGGATTATGACAGTGAATGAGAGCCACAGTTTCGATCCCCACGGCGAATCCCAGGTGCATAATTCCGGTATCGGTGGAAACCAAACATGTTGAGAGTGAAAGCAGAGCGGCAGTTTCTTCCAATGAAAGGCGTCCCACCAGGTTGATGGCCGCGTTTCTGAGGGCCGCCTGCACGGTGGCGGCTTTCTGTTTCAGATCGGGACCGCCGGTGAGGAAAAGATTGACTTTATAATGCTGGAACAGGCGTTCTGCAAGTTGTGCAAAAGAGTCGCTGGGCCAGTCGCGCCAGGAGGATCGGCGGCCGCCTCCAAGCTGAAACACGATGCCAGGCCTTGAAGGAATGTTCCATTTGCGGAGTTTTTCCTCCATGGCCTTTTTTTCCCGGGGGCGTACCTCATAAACAAGTTGGCGATTGCGACAGTCGGCGCCGATCGAGCGGACAATTTCGAGGGTTTGTTCCACGCCGTGAGTGGTGTCCCATTTTGGAATTTCCACTCGGTGTGAAATTAAGAAAGGAAAGCGCGTCATGATCGGGCAGCTCACCACGGCATCGCGTCGGACGAGGTATGCCATGGGCCAGAGATCCGGGTCGTTGCCTCGCAACATCACGATCACATCAGGCTTACGTTTTCGAAGTTTCCATGTTAGGCAAGGGAAGGAGGCCAGAGATTTGTGATAGGGGATGATTTCGTCCACATAAGGATTGTGGGCAACGATCGCGCGGCGTCGGCGATGGGTGACTACGATGAGAATTGCTTTCGGGAAGCTTTCCTTCAGCGCGCGAATCGCGACACTGTCGGTCAGCGTATCGCCAATGCCTGCAGCACTGAACACAAGGATCTTGCGAAATGACGATGGATCAAGGTCCCGCCGTTTTGGTGGAAGACAGCGAGCCAGCAGACGAAACGTCGCGTAAAAAAGAAAAAACAAAAGACGCTTCAATCGCGAGCGAGGTTATTCCAGAGGCAGAGGACAATCAAGCAACGAGAGCAAAAGAAGAGGATGCAGCTAAAAAAAACGATCCCAACGCGATCGTTCCCATTTCTGCAACAACCTGATAGACATTAATGGAACTTTCCTGTGCCCACGCTCAGGATGAAAAAAAATCTTGTGAAGTCCATACTCAGACGAACACCGGTCGATTCCGAGGAGGTTTTGGAGAAAAGATTGATCGACGAGTGTAAAAAGGGGCACATTGATAGTTACGAATATTTCGTCCAAAAAAATCAAAATCTGCTTTATCACCTCGCGATGCAGATCCTTCGTGACGAGCCACTGGTGCAAGAGGCCGTGCAGCTGACATTCATCAAAGGGTGGAGGAAGATCGGTGGTTTCAAAAATAACGCTCGTTTTAGTACCTGGCTCTATCGTCAGTGCGTGAACGTTTCCTGGAATTTATGGCACACGCGGATGCGTGAGCGAGGATATAGGCCTTCCGAAAGGAATGGGGAACCCCCGCAGCTCCTGCTCGAACAGGTTTTGAGCTCGGAGTCTCCTCTCGAGCGAGCGCTGATTCACCAGGAGATCCATAGCCTAGTATTGCAGGCGATGGACAAGCTTCCCGCCGAACAACGGCTCGTCCTGCTGCTACGCGAGATGCAGGGCCTTGACTACGAGGAAATTGCGCGGACATTGAAATGTCGGGAGGGAATTGTAATGTCGCGCTTATTTCATGCCCGTCGAAAAATCCGCCAACTCCTTGAAAAAATCATCTGACTTTTAAGCAACAACGGTTTATAACCTAGCAAGAGTTCACCGAAACAATCCAAGCCATGAAAAAGAAATTCAGTGCGGATGAGTGGATCAATCTGCTTTTGGATGGCAATTTGACGGAGGAACAACAGCGTCAATTAGAAGCGTGGTTGGTGATGGATCCGACCGTTGAGACACTGACGGGGTTACGCCAGACCAAGAAGCTCAATAAGCTCCTGCAAGACATCGCCAAACAATGCCCGGATGTGCAAAACCCGGACGCATTGTGGCTGAAACTCAAGGAGAGGCTTGAGCCCGGTCCGCCGAAAGTTTCTTGGAACGAACGATTTTTGTGGTGGTTGTCGTTTGACCGATGGAAGTTCCCGACGATTGCCGCGATGGCATTGTGCGTGGCGGTGGGTCTGGGAGTTTTCTGGTTTTTGAAGCCGGCCGCACCCAGTCAGTTCGTCGAGGTCGATCACGTGCGGGGATCTGACCCTTCGATATCGGCGACTGCCTACCATTCCAAGTCTGCCAACGCCACTGTGGTCTGGGTTTCCGGATATGAAAAAGGACCTTCGCAATTTGGCCAGATCTGGCAGGTTTATAGCTTTCGACCCGATGTTTTCGCAACGGCCTACGATTCGCAAGAAGGGAACGCCACGGTGATTTGGGTGTCTGGTTTGGATGATCAGACAGAGCAACCGGATGGGGCTTCTTCCTGAAAATTGCCTCATGGCCCGGCCCGTTTTACCTTTTTTAATCCCTCGTCTTTGGATGTTGAGCTTGTTGCTTGGCGGCTTCTGTTTCCACGAAGCGCACGCTGAACCCACGGACTCTGTTCCCAAGCTCCAGGTCCGTTTGATCAAGGCCTCCAACCTGTCGGCCGAAACCTCTGATCCCAAGGTGAAATCGCTGGATGCTCAGCTCAAGGCGGATTTCGGGTATAATCATTACGATCAGATTTTCTTTTCCGAATCCCAATTCATCCGCGATGAAAAGGCCATTTTTGAAATGCCCGACGATTTTGTGATCACGATCACGTATCACGGTCGCAAGAGAGGGCAGCGCGAGTTTTTCGTTGAAACGGAATATCGCGGAAAAAAATTTGTGGGTTTTTATGCCTCGTTTCCTGAGGTTGCAAAGCCGGTCTTGATCCGGGGGCCTGGCACGCACGAATACCGCTACATCATCGCTCTCTCACCGGGTTAAACCGCTTGCCCTTGCATTGCGAGAGGTTCGAAGGCAGGATGATCTTTTTCATCTTTTCCGAGACGCGATCATGAATTCCATGGACCCGATTCAGAAAAAACTGCAAGAAGCGCAGTTGGGAGGTCTCATTCTGGCGTCCACGCGCGAAAACGTCCGTATGTGGCTCAATCCGGATCTCTTCGAACCGTGGGTTTTGAAAAGCATCGCGCAACTCGTCGAGGGAGAGCATTGGTCGGAACTCAACGACCGGTTTTACAAAACGCTGAGTTTTGGCACAGGGGGCCTTCGCGGGCGCACCGTCGGCAATGTTGTGACCGACGCCGAGTGGGAAGGGAAGCCCGCGAGTCCGCCACCTCCGCACCCTGCAGTGGGATCGAACTGCATGAACGATTTCAACGTGCGCCGTGTGACGATGGGGCTCGTCGCCTACATCCGTCAAGCGGGCCCGATCGGGCCAAAACCACATGTGATTTTTGCCCATGACACACGTTACTTTTCGCGTCATTTTGCCGAGCTCGCCGCTCGAACCGTGATTGAACTTGGGGGTTTGGCTCGTCTCTTTGATTCGGAACGGTCGACACCGGAACTGAGTTTTGCAGTGCGTCATCAAAACGCTGACGCCGGGGTGGTGATCACCGCAAGCCACAATCCACCCTACGATAATGGATTCAAGGCGTATTACGCCGATGGCGCTCAGGTGGTCGAGCCGCACGCAAGCGGAATCATCGGCAAGGTTCACGCCGTCTCAATCGAGGACGTCTGCCGCAAACCCGCGGGAGTCGTGGAGAATTTTCAGATTTTGCCTGCGGAAGTCGACCGTGCCTACAAGGAGAGACTTCTATCCCTCGTGCTCGAGCCCGAAATTTTAAAAAAAGAGAGTGGGAGGCTCAAGGTCGTCTATTCAGCGTTGCACGGAACCGGTGCGAAGATGGTGCCTCAGGTGTTGGAGGAACTCGGGCTCGAGCTCATCACAGTGCCCGAACAAATGAGGCCAGACGGCCGTTTCCCAACCGTCCAATCGCCCAATCCCGAGAACGCCGAGGCACTTGCCCTCAGTATTCAGCTTGCGGATCGCGAGCGCGCCGATGTTGTCTTGGCGACGGATCCGGATGCCGACCGCATGGGGGTCGCAGTTCGAAACGAGCAGGGGAAAATGGAATTATTGACCGGAAATCAGATTGGCTCTCTCCTGGGACATTACCGCCTTGAGCGATTTTTTGAGCATGGAGTTTTGAACGATAAAAATCGCGAGCATGCGTGCTTGATCAAGACCGTGGTCACGACAGACCTTCAAAAGTCGATTGCGCAGAAATTTCACGTGGCAATTCCTGAAACTCTGACGGGTTTCAAATATATCGGTGCGAAACTTTGCCATTATGAAGAAAAAACGCTGAAAGAATCGGGCGTTTCGTGGCAGGAATATCGCGCTCTTTCGGAGCCCCGAAAACGCGAGCTCCAACTCAAGCATGGGTGCTATTACGTGTTTGGCGGCGAGGAAAGCTACGGATATTCGGCGGCAGACTATTGCCGCGACAAAGACGCGAATGCGGCGTGCGTCATGTTTGCCGAACTCGCGGCTTTTGCAAAATCGCATGGTCAGACTGTGATCGATTATCTCAACGGGATTTACGCCGAGCTGGGATATTACCAGGAAAAGCTGGGCCAGCTTGTTTTCGAAGGCGCCGACGGTGCTGCGAAGATTCAGAAAATTCTCCAATCGATCCAGGCCAATCCGCCGAAGGAGATTCTCGGATTGAAGGTGTCGCGCATTCAAAATTACGCGAAGGAAGATATCCGCGATATGGAAGGGGAGCTCTTGCCGAAAGAACTCCTGATTTTTATGGAACTTTCGAATGGCGCGCGTTTTGCCGTGCGCGGCAGCGGAACGGAACCCAAGATCAAATATTACATGTTTGCGCACGAAAAACCGGCGGCAGGGAAAATATTCACCAAGCTGGAGTTGTCCGCAGCCAAAACGAGGATTTCTTCCTTCCTTGGTTCCCTTTGGAATACGATTGAAAAGGACGCCCATGTCCGCGCAGAAAAGTGAAGTTCTCAGACCGAAAGGCGGCAAGGTTGTTCTGCCATTCATGGCCTGATGGGCAATGACATGACTCACAGATGCATAAATATCGAAGACTCTTACGATATGCCAAACGATGGCGCGCGTTATTTGTTTTTGTCCTCATCCTGACCGTAGCTGCTTCGTTGTTGGCCGCCTTGCAGCCGTGGCCAATGAAATTATTAGTCGACCAGGTGTTGGGTCAAAAACCGCTTCCGCCTTTTTTGCGTGACGCCTTGACGAAGTTGGCAATTCATCCAACCTCTTCTTTCTTGATGGGAGTGGTAGTGCTTGGGGGGCTGTTCCTCTTCGCCTTGAATAGTGTTTTAGAGATCGGACTCATTTGGGCTTGGACCATGGCAGGGCGCCGGATGGTGTATGATTTGGCGGAAGATCTCTACGCTCGTTTGCAACGCCGCTCCCTGTCTTTTCACAGCCGGAACTCCGTGGGCGACAGCATGAGTCGCATCACGGTGGATAGTTGGTGTGTCTATCAAGTGTTTGACGCCCTTTTTTTTACTCCCTTTCATGCGGTGTTGACCTTGGCTGTCATGATTTTTCTGATGGCCCAATTGGATGGAATCCTCACGATCTTGTCGTTGGCCATTGCTCCTTTGATCATGGGAGCCTCCTTTTTTTTAGGAAAGCCATTGCGTGCGGCCGCGAAGCTCAAGCGGGAGATTGAAAGTCGCATTCAATCCCAAATTCAACAGATTCTTACCGGCATTCCCGTGGTGCAAGCTTTCGTTCAGGAGGAAAGGGAACATCGGCGTTTCCAACAATTCGCGGATGCTGCCATTCGTGCGCAACAACAGAGCACCTTAATTGGCAGCGTCAATGGCCTTACTTCCGGACTGGTGACCACCCTGGGAACCGGACTGGTTCTCTGGATCGGTGCGCGGCATGTCATTTCAGGCCAACTCACCATGGGTGGCATTCTCGTATTCCTCGTTTATCTGACTTCCTTGCAAACACAAATGAAGGCGCTTGCGAACGTCCATACGGCGCTCCAGGAATTTCATGTGAGTGTCGACCGGGTGATGGAAGTTTTGGAAGGTGAGCCCGAAGTGGCTCAGAAGGCCCATGCCATGCCACTTCCGTTCGTACGCGGCCAGATTCAAATCGAAACAGTCACTTTTGGCTACCATCCGGAACAACCGATCTTAAAAAATATTTCGCTCGAGATTATGCCCGGCCAATGTTTGGCGATCGTAGGGTCCAGCGGGGCTGGCAAAAGCACGCTGGCAGGCCTGATACCCCGCTTTTATGATCCCTGGCAGGGACGAGTGATCCTTGATGGAAAGGATGTCCGAGAGGTGCGCTTGGAAGATCTGCGTCAACAGGTGGCGCTCGTTCTCCAAGAACCTTTTCTTTTTTCCACCTCGGTAGCTGAGAACATTGCTTATGGACGGTTGGCCGCGACCCGTTCGGAAATTGAAGCTGCTGCAAGGGCGGCAAACGCCCACGAGTTTGTGATGAAACTCCCGCAAGGCTACGATACCGTCTTGGGGGAACGAGGCGCCACGCTCTCAGGGGGGGAACGACAGCGCGTTTCAATCGCTCGTGCTATTTTAAGGAACGCGCCCATTCTGATCCTCGACGAGCCTACCAGCGCCCTCGACAGTCAGACGGAGAAATCCATTCTCGAAGCGTTGGAACGGTTAATGGCAGGCAAGACCACTCTGATCATCGCACATCGTCTTTCCACCGTGCGAAAGGCGGACTGCATCGTGGTGTTGCGTGAAGGGCAGATTGCGGAAAGTGGAACTCATGCCCAATTGTTAAAGCAGGATGGAGCGTATGCTCGGCTTCATGAAATGCAATTCGCTGGGGAACGTCAACGAAGGGCAATCTAACATGGCAAACATTCCAACCAAAATCGGAGAGTCAAGCATGCTCCAGTTATGCCGGTGGAGCCTGGGTTATGCCATTCGACGCAAATGGCAGATGATGCTGGTCATAATCACGATTCTAGTCCGAACCGGTTTGGATTTGATCAAGCCTTGGCCGATGGTTTTTCTCATCGATTATGTGTTGCAGGGCAAAGCGCGGCCACCGGCGCTCAACAAGCTTGTGGAATGGCTGCCGGGGGGGGGGCGACGACAGCCAGTCTCATCGCATGGAGTGTCATTGCGACCGTTTTAATTTTTTTATTGGGTTGGGTCGTTGAATTGGCCAACGCCTATCTGGGCATCAGTTGGGCTCAACGTATGGTTTATGATCTCGCCGCAGACCTTTTCGCCAAGCTCCAGGGGCTCCCGCTTCGTTTTCATTCCAGCAAATCGGTGGGGGATAATATCCGCCGGGTCACGTTGGATTGTGGGTGCGTTTCCACCATTGTCAGAGACGCCCTCTTGCCGGTTCTCTCAGCTCTCTTTAGCCTCCTTGCGATGTTTTCAGTCATGTGGAAGGTTGATCCTGTTCTCACCCTGATCGCGCTGGTGGTGGTGCCCTACCTGGCTTTGGTTTTTCGCCTCTATGCCAAGCCCATGATGGAACGAAATTATCATGAGCAAGAGGTGGAGGGTAAAATCTATGATCAGGTGGAGCAGACTTTTGCAGCGATTCCCATCGTGCAGGCATTTGGCCGCGAAGCGGAGAACGATCGACGCTTTCGCGTCATAACCCACAATGCTCTGGCAGCAACCCTGCTTTCCACTCGCGTGCAAACGGAATTCAAGGTCTTAATCGGGCTGGCCACGGCTGCTGGCACGACCGCGATCATGTGGATGGGAACCCAACACGTTTTGAGCGGTCATCTGACGGTGGGCACGATGTTGCTTTTTCTTTCCTATCTCGCCTCGCTCTATGCGCCCTTGGAATCCATCATGTATTCTTCTTCCACCATTCAAGGAGCCGCGGGAAGCGCAAAGAGGGTGTGGGAGGTCTTGCAAACCGAATGCGAGGTTGCTGACAAACCGGGCGCATTTCCTCTCACGTCGGTGAGGGGACACGTTCAAATCGAAAATGTCTCATTCGCTTACCGCACCGGACAACCTGTGCTGCGGAGTATTTCATTGGAAGCGCGACCCGGTGAAACCGTGGCTTTATTGGGCACGACCGGAGCAGGCAAGAGCACATTGCTTAATTTAATTCCAAGATTTTTCGATCCTACAGAAGGCCGCGTTTTGTTCGACGGCAAGGACCTGCGAAACATTCAACTCAAGAGTCTTCGTCGCCATATCGCACTCGTTTTACAAGAGCCTTTTCTGTTTCCTATTTCAGTGGCGGAAAACATTGCTTACGCACGCCCATCGGCCACTTTTGCGGAAATCAAAGCTGCCGCGCGTGCCGCCAATGCTCATGAATTCATCGAAAGGCAGCCGGCAGGATACCGCACTGTCATTGGCGAGCGCGGCGCGACTCTTTCCGCAGGCGAACGGCAGAGGATCTCCATTGCGCGTGCCTTGCTCAAGAACGCGCCCGTTTTGATCTTGGACGAACCGACGAGTGCCTTGGATGCGGAAACGGAAAATCTTCTCCTGCAGGCATTGGAACGATTGACGAAAGAACGCACAACTTTTATCATTGCTCATCGCCTTTCGACTATTCGCCGGGCCAACAGGATTATGGTCTTAAAAGACGGCATGATTGCCGAGAGTGGAACGCATGACGAATTGCTCGCGAAGGGTCAGCTTTACGCCCGATTTTATGAGACCCAATTCGGCCATATTGAAACTCTCCAGAGTGCCGGTCAGGAGTTATTATAAACACCAAGCGAAAGTCAATGAGGGCAAAGCATGATACGCAAGCGGCGGAGAAGGAATCTTGGACCGTCCCTTCAAACACCCGGCGTGTTCAAAACGCACGGATAAGAGCTTTCGAACCTTTTTCCGGGGATCGAGACAAAACACGAATCCATTGATTTCTTATGCGGATCGCCCAAGTTTCTACCTTATCAGCCCCTGTCACTTCCGACGCGCGCGGCAGTGTGGAATACCTGATTTGGTTGTTAACTCGCGAGCTGAGCCAGCTGGGACATGAAGTAACCGTGTTTGGCAGCGCCGGCTCAAAAGTGGATGGCGAAGTGATTGCGACCCTGCCTGGACCGTACGCCGCGCCAGGATCCCTGGATGACTGGCAGCTTTGTGAATGGGTGAATTTGTGCCGTGCTGTCGAAGAATCGTACCGCTTTGATGTCATCCATAGTCACGCCTATCTTTGGGGTCTCCCGCTCCAATCGCTCTCCCGTTGCCCGATGGTTCACACCACCCATATTGTTCCCGATGAGAATTCTGCGCAGCTCTGGATGAGGACACCAAAGGCCTATGTCACGGCGCCTTCCAAACATCAATGGAGCGCTTACTCGCAACTTCGACCGACTGCCATTATCCCGCACGGGGTTGATCTCTCAGAGTTTTCATTGGAAGAGAAACCCGGGGATTATGTGTGTTATCTGGGTCGATTCGTATCGGGTAAAGGCCCCTGCCAGGCGATCGCTGCAGCCCGTGCGCTCGGTCTCAAATTGGTGATGGCAGGTCCTCACAACCTTTATTTTGGAGCGCATGTAGCCCCTTTAATCGACGGAAAAACAGTTGAATATGTCGGTTACGTCAGTGGCGCAGAACGCTGCAAACTCCTCGGAGGAGCCAAGGCGTTGCTTTATCCCATAACCTATCCCGAGGCGTTCGGGCTTGTGTTAGTGGAATCCATGCTTTGCGGCACACCGGTTGCGGCAATGAATTTAGGCGCCGTGCCGGAGATCGTTGATTCAGGTGTCACGGGCTATTATGCCGAGACAGAACAAGGATTCCTGGAGGCGATTACCCAATGTCTGAAACTTGACCGGAAGCAAATACGAAAGCGGGCGGAAGCACGTTTTTCTGCCCGGCAAATGGCGCAGGAATACGCACGGGTTTATCACGAAGTAAGCATGATGAGTTGAAAAGATGAATGTCTTGGTCATAGCACCTCATCCTGACGACGAATCGATCGGTTGCGGCGGCATGCTCTGTCACCACACAACCCGAGGGGACCGAGTGACGGCGATTTATCTGACTTCAGGCAGGCTTGGGTTGAAACATTTACCGCGTGAAAAGGCTTGTTTCATCCGGGAAGGCGAGGCCAAGAAGGCTGCCAAGATTCTGAAACTTGAGAATCCATGCTTCTTACGATGCAGCGATTGGATGCTGGGTGAGGAAATTTCCAAGGCCGAAAGCTTGCTCAGGCCGATTCTCAAGCGAAAAAAACCCAAGCTCATTTATCTTCCCCATCCGCAAGAATGGCATCCAGATCATAAAGCCGCGCTGCCAATTGTCCTTGCGGCCTTCAAACGCAGCGGCATTCCGGCTCCGACGTTGCGTGGCTACGAGATTTGGACTCCGCTCACAAGATATGACCATGTGGAGGATATCAGTGCGGTCATGAAGCGCAAACTGAAGGCTATTCGTGCGCATCGATCCCAACTCAATGACTACGATTATGTGCGAGCCATCACGGGTCTCAATCACTATCGCGGCGCGATGACTCTCAAATGTGAGGCTGCGGAAGTGTTTCTTGAGTGGTCCCTCGCGATGAAAAAACCAACCCATTCGTGGGAACAGATTTGATCTGCCGTCGTGTCGTGCCCGATCTGCTGACGGGAAAGGATGGACACTTCCCGAGCCAATGGGGTGTGAGAAATCCATCCAAGGATCAGAGGTCGGCGCTGTCTATGGAGTCGAAAGAACACCTCCGCTCTGAAGGGTGTTTTCCAAATGGGAATTTCGACGCCCAAGCATCTTCGCGGCGACCCTTCGACTTATCCTGAAGTCTCCTGGCCCAGGGTTGTGATGATTTTAATCATGGGAAGGAAGAGGGCGATGACGATTCCGCCGACAACCACGGCAAGAAAAATGATCATGAGGGGTTCGAGAAGCGAAACCATGGCGGAGACGGCGTTATCAACCTCTTCTTCATAATTGTCGGCGATTTTCATGAGCATATCGGGAAGAGCGCCGGTGCTCTCGCCGACATCTACCATACTGACCACCATTGGAGGGAAAATGCCGGAGGCTTCGAGAGGCTGGACGATGCTTTCACCTTCCTTGACGCTGTCATGAATCTTGCCCACGGCATCCGCGACGACACGGTTGCCACTGGCTTCTTTGACGATCGTAAGGGCTTGAAGAATGGGCACGCCGCTGGAGACGAGAGTTCCCAGGGTTCGTGTAAAACGCGCGATGGCAGTTTTGCGAACCAGATCACCGAACACTGGGGTTTTCATTTTAAATTTGTCGATGAGAAGCCGGCCCATGGAGGTGCGACCCGCCAATTTTATGGCGATGAATAAGACCACGCCAGTGCCAATCATCATGAGCAGGTGGTCCTTTACGGCTCGGCTAATGCCCAGCACGAACTGGGTGAATTCCGGCAACGGCACTCCATTGAGCATTTCCGAAAAGATGGTTTCAAATTGCGGCACAATCTTGATCATCAAGAATGACAGAATCGCCATGGCGATGAAGAGCACGACCACGGGGTAGACCATGGCCGCTTTGAGTTGGGATCGATGCGCACGAATAGCCTTCAGT
>JABDCI010000006.1:64098-64436 GCA_013288215.1 Verrucomicrobiota bacterium
CGCCTTCTCCATGAACTGGGAAAGACGGTTCAGGACGACTTCAAGCACACCACCCACCTCTCCGGCTTTCACCATGTTGATATAAAGCTTGTCGAAGACCTTGGGATGATGAAAGAGCGCCTCGGAGAAGGTGCTTCCGCTTTCTACGGAACTGGAAAGATCAGCCAGGATGGAGCGGAGGACGGGGTTGCGTTCCTGACGCATCAGGACAGAAAGGCCGCGCAGCAGGGGAAGGCCGGCATCGACGAGCGTGGCGAGCTGGCGGGTAAAAAGGGTGAGCGTCTTTGTTTTGACGCCGCTGCCGCCCCACAGGGCGCTGATGTTGAGGTTTAATCCTC
>JABDCI010000007.1 GCA_013288215.1 Verrucomicrobiota bacterium
TGCTGCTTTTCGCCAGCCCGACTCCCTCGGAATAACCCGATTTTTCAGTAACGCGAGTTTTTCATCCTCCGCACCCTGGAAATTTATTTGCTTCCGGGTTTGACTGCCGGAACATCTTTCAAATCCGCTGGAATCTCCGCGGGTGAAAATGTTTCCACCGGCATCTTCACGAGCGAATGAAGCGCTGTGCCAAGGCTTAATTCGGCCGTGGAGCGATCCACGAGAACGGCGACGGCAGTCACGATTCCTCCATGGGCGCGCACAATATCGATGGCTTCCTTCACGCGTCCTCCTTGTGTCACCACATCTTCGGCCACGAGAAAACGTTCGCCGCGCACAATGGAAAACCCGCGACGCAACACAAGTTTGCCGTCCTCCTTTTCGACAAAGATGTGACGCTTCCCAATAATGCGCGCGATCTCCTGGCCAACAATGATTCCTCCAATCGCCGGTGAAATAATCGTGTCAATCGCCTCGTCGTCGATTTTTTTGGCGAGCTCTCCACAAAGCTTTGCCGCGAGTGGCGCGTGCTGCAAAACGAGGGCGCACTGAAAAAATTGGCGGCTATGCAAGCCGGAGCGCAGGATAAAATGGCCATCCAGCAGGGCGCCACTGGACCGAAAAATTTTGAAGATCTCCGCCGGTTTCATGCGACAAAAATCTCGGAAGCCTGAAGGAGTGCCGCCCTGCAGCGCAAAAGATTCATAAAAATTACTCTGCGGCGGCCTTGATGAGATCCTCTTCTGTCCAAAGCTGGCCTTTCGCAGTCCGGACATTCGGCAGCGCAGCCATCCGTTTGATCAGGTCATCTTTGACAACTGATTTTTGGTAAACTTCCGCGGCTTCGACGACATTTTTGGATACCAAATCGAGGAGAGAATCGTTGAGAGCGCACATGCCCTCCTTGCGTCCGGTCTGGATGAGCATGGGAATCTGATGGATTTTGCCTTCACGGATATTTGCTCCCAGAGCATGGCTTCCCATGAGAATCTCCAAAGCGGCGACACGCCCCCCTCCTTTTTTCTTGCAAAGAGTCTGCGCAATGACACCTTTCAACCCCTCGGCAAGGCCAGCTCGCACCTGGGACTGCTGGTCGGCGGGAAATTGATTGATAAGACGATCCACCGTGCCATGCGCCGTGGTCGTATGCAGCGTGCCAAACACAAGATGGCCGGTTTCCGCCGTCTCCAAAGCAATCATGATGGTTTCGAGGTCGCGCATTTCACCAACGAGGACGATGTCCGGATCTTCGCGCAACGCCGCGCGCAGAGCGCGCTTGAAACTGTCTGTGTGGGTGTGCACTTCACGTTGGTTTACAAGGCATTTCTTGTTTTGATGAACGAATTCAATCGGATCTTCAATCGTGATGATGTGATCGCTGCGGTTTGAATTGATGAAATCGATCATCGCCGCAAGCGTTGTCGACTTGCCGCTGCCCGTGGGACCGGTAACGAGAACCAAGCCCTTCGTCAGGAAGCAGAGCTTTTTTAATGAGTCAGGAAGATGAAGATCTTCGAAGGAAAGGATTTTTGATGGAATGAGGCGAAAGACGCCTGCGATTCCGTTTCGATCGGCGAAAACATTGCAACGATAGCGTGCGACGCCTGCAATTTCGTATGCGAAATCTGTATCATGCGTCTGTTCCCACTCAGCGCGGTTTCGTTCGGGCATGATTTCGTAGACGAGGTTTTTGACCACGTCGGTCGTGAAAATCTGGTCACTCACCGGCGTCATCACTCCGCCGATACGGAACATGGGAAAAGTGCCGCTGGGGAGGTGGAAGTCAGACGCTTTCTGTTCCACCATGGCCCTAAAGTAATCATCAAGTACAGCCATGGGATGGGAAGCTAGCAGGGCGCTGAAAAAATGGCAACGGTTGCGTTGCTGCAATTTCGCAGGTGAAAAAATCAGTTGCCCAGATGCAATTTGTCCAATTCCGTCAGATAATCGCGGATTTTTATGGTCTCATGATTCAGAGTCGCCATTTTGCGCCCCTTTCCATCCCGGATTTGTACAAACGGAAAATCGTCGAAACGGAGACTGCCCATGAGTTTGCCATTCGGAAACAGATAGATCAGCGTGGGATAGCTATGCGCATCATATTTCTTTTGAAGTTCTTGATTCAGTTTCTTCACCCTCGTGGTTTGCGCATATTTTTTGGGAAAATCCACCATGACCAATATCAGATTGCGAGCCGCATAATCCTTAAATTCCGGCTGGCTGAACACCTCTTTTTCCATCCTGATGCACGCCGGGCACCAATCAGATCCTGTAAAGAGAATCAGGATGGCTTTATTTTCGGAACTTGCGAGTTTCATTCCCTTGTCATAATCCAGCATCCACTCTGAATCTTCCGGAACGGCCGCGGCAAGAAATCCGCACAAAAAAAGGGAGAAGAGAACATGTCTCATGAAGGCTCCTTTGCTGGCTTGCTAGCTTATCCCCGGAAAAGTGTTCTGCAAGAACCAAGATGTCTCGAATGCCGGCGAATGGCTGAAAATGCGTCTAATAGAAAGAGATTACCTTTGCTCAACCAGGTTTATCTATGCTATTCTCGCCTCATTCCCAATCACATGTACGAATTCTTCTTTTGGCAAAGCATCGGTTTTATAGGTGGCGTCATTTATTGCAGCTTCTTTGAATGGACATTACACAAGTATGTGATGCACAAGAACTTGTCTTTTTTTCCATATCCTTTCAAAGCACATGCAGTGACTCACCACGGTATTTTTAAATCGGACCATACTTATCACATTCAGGACGAGAAGGATCAGCCCACCGTTCCAATGGCGTGGTGGAATGCTCCGGCTATGTGGCTCATGCACATTCCTGCCATTCTGCTGCTGCAACATTTTGTGGGGCATTTCATCCTCTGTGGAGTTCTTCTGGCCATGATCGGTTATTATGCTGCCTACGAATATATCCACTGGTGCATGCATGTTCCTAAGAAACGGAACGTCGAACGCTCCGGCATTTTCTTTCGCCTCAATGGGCATCACCTGCTTCATCACCGTTACATGGGAAAGAATCTTAATGTCGTCCTTCCGCTGGCGGACCTGATGCTCGGAACGCTGGTTCCGCGTTCTCCGATCTCCTTCGCGCAGGCGCAGGGACCATCAGTTCCAGACGTTCAGCCACGCACCAAAACCCCTGCAGCAACTCAATGCCCTGTTCATTGATTGGACGGGCTTTTCATGGCATGGTGAGCGACCATGAAAGTTCTTAAGAAGCCGGAAACAATCACGCTTTATTCTCGCGGCATGTGCGGTTGGTGTATCGAGGCCAAGGAGTGGCTTGAAAAGAAAGGTTGGCCTTATACGCTGAAAGATGTCGGTCGCGACCTTGAAGCCCGCAAGCGAGCTTCGGATCTCAGCGGCCAAACGCTCGTTCCTGTCATTGAGATCGATGGACAGGTGCTTGGCGATTTCGATACCGGTCAGCTCGAAGATTTCCTGACGAAACACGGCTATTTAGCCTGATCGTTCGCTTGATTGGGTATCACTTGGTGAAAGTTGTCGGTTTTCATCACTTGACGCTCATTCATTTGTCCAAAAAATAAAATTCTAACGCAATAGGTCAGCTCCATGGCTTCCGGCATCCAGACTTTCTCCTCATGCAAATGGGCATCGTAATGGATCTGGAGATCCTGGAGTTGTACGAGATTGAACCACATCAAATGGATGGGCCTGTAGAGCGAACACTCCGCATGCGCGATGGCTTTTTTATCGGCATCAATCCAAAGCCTGCCTTTGAGGTTTGACAGGACTTTTTGTTGCTGGCCGTGGGCAGAGACATCCCCTTTAGGCTCGAAATCAACAAGCCAGTGTTTCTTGCCTTTCCATTCTCTTTCTCCTTGCAGTGTGAAACGATAAAATGGACGCAACTCCCGCATTTTGATGGATTCGGAAAACCTCCCTTCCTCCGAATTGTCCCTGCTGTTTGTCATGCCGATTCCCACTTGGGTCTTTTCATCCCCACCCTTCATTGCGGCGACGTTGAAAGAAAGCCGTCCTTCAGGACGATATGTCACCGTCTTTTTTTGTTCACTTTTAACATGCCCCTCGCTATCGAGCTTCTGGATCAAAAAATGCTGCTGGTATTCCCACGTTTTCGCCCGCTCGTAATTCATATCTTCCTGTTGGATGACCTGATCGATCACTGCGTCGACTGACGGAACCGTCTGAACGACCCCCGGCGAGACATAAGCCAGCATCACCGATAAGCTCCTTGCTAAGATGAGTGCGCTCATCTATGTATCGCCCCTTGGAGAATTTTGTGACGAAACATATCAAATTGTTTATCCCTGGCCCGATCGAAGTTTCGGATAAAACGTTTCGCGCATTCACGACTCCTATGGTGGGACATCGAGGAGCGTCCTTTCAGGAGCTTTATGCCGATCTGCAACCCAAACTTCAACAGTTGTTCTACACAAAAAATCCGGTTTTGCTCTCCACCTCTTCGGCATGGGGCATCATGGAAGGAGCCATCCGAAACCTGGTTCGTCCCGGCAAAAAACTGCTCTGCTGCATGAACGGAGCGTTCTCGGACAAATGGTTCGATGTCGCCCAATCCAACGGAATATCTGTCGAAAAGGTTCAGGTAGCATGGGGTCAGCCCATCGAGGCTCATCTTGTGGAAGCCAAATTGCAAGAAGGCGGCTTTGACGCAATCACAGTGATCCACAACGAAACCTCCACGGGCACGATGAGCCCGTTGACGGATATCGCCGCTATCGTGCGCAAATTTCCTGAGACGATGCTGATCGTGGACACCGTTTCATCGCTCTCAGTCGTTCCAGTGAAGATGGATGAACTCGGACTCGATGTGATGCTCGCCGGCACTCAAAAGGCGCTCGCCCTTCCTCCAGGCATGTCTGTCTTCGGTGTTTCCGCACGCGCTTTCGAACGGGCGAAAACCGTCCCCAACCGCGGCTACTATTTCGATTTCATGGAATTTCAGAAGAATCACGAGAAAAACATGACGCCGGCAACCCCTTCGATCCCACACATTTTCGCGCTGCAATCGAAGATGAACGAAATCCTTGAAGAGGGCCTCGACCGTCGTTTCGCCCGCCACATGGCAATGGCACAGATGACGCGCCAATGGGTTGCGAGTCATGGATTCAAGCTCTTTCCGAAAGCCGGTTTTGAGTCGGTGAGTTTGAGCTGCGTCGCCAACTCTCACAATATCGATGTCGCCGCATGGATCAAGCGGCTGAAGGAACGCTACTTTTGTATCATCGACGGCGGCTATGGAAAATTGAAAGGCGCCACTTTCCGCATCTCACACATGGGCGACGAAACTCTCCATACGATTTCACAACTCTTGAAATGGCTTGAGGACACTCTGGAATCATGAAACTGGACTTGCCACGGCTCTGCTGCACGCCTTGACTTGCTCTGAGCGACTTGCCACTTGTTAGCTGATGAAGGATGATGGTCAAGCTCCCGCACGGCCTTTCTGGGTTGACGCGGCTCTGCTCGTAGTGACTGTTCTCATCGCTTATTTTCCTGCGTTTTGGAACGGCTTTGTCTACGACGACGAACCTTACATTCTTGCAAACCCACTGGTGCAAGGACCGTTGAAGCTGAAAAGCATCTTCACGGAAAATTACGCGCCCGGGCGTGCCGAGCAAGGGCTTTATCGTCCAATCGTGACGCTCTCCTATTGGGTTGACCACCGTGTCTGGAACTTCGCGGCTCCCGGCTCCTTTAATGGATTTCATCTCACGAATGTCCTCATCCACGCATTAAACGCGCTTCTGCTCTTTCTGCTTTTACGCTGCTGGAACGTCCCTCGGGGGGCTTGCTGGTTCTGCGCGCTCGTTTTCGCAATCCATCCGGCTCTCAGCGAAGCGGTGACGTGGATCGTTGGCCGCGCAGAGTTATTGGGCACCTTTTTCGGCCTGCTTGCCGTCTACTTCTATTTTCGCCACCCCTCTAGGAATGGCTTTCTTATCGCGATTTTTTTCTGGCTCCTGGCGATGCTCTCTAAGGAACAATGGATCGCACTACCGGTCGCCATCGCCATCTTGCAGACAGCGCGTCCTAAGAGGCCGGTGCGACGCGAAGCGCTCATCCAACTGCTCATTGCCAGCATTCTCCTCTTTGTATTTTGGTCCGTTCGCACCCTCATTCTGGGTGGTTGGCGGCCTTCGCTTGTCACCTATCAGGATGTCGTGACACCGTTGCAGCGCATTTGGACATCGCTCGAACTGATGTGGGGTTACCTTTGGGTCTGGTTTTTTCCGGTTTCATTGAGCGTGTATCATGCCATCGTCCCCGTCGAGAGCGCCTCTCGTGGATTGCTCTCTGCCGGCGCATGGATTTTTGTCTTTTGGGCAGCATGGCGAGCCCGTCCCTACTTTCCGTGGGCGTTCTGGGCCCTTGGATGGTTTTGGGCCCTCATGATTTCCGTTTCAAACCTGATCCTTCCCATCGGGACGTCTTTTGGCGAACGCTTCCTTTACGCTTCGACTTTGTTCTTTGCCCCCTTGATCGTCATGACCTATCAGGCTTTTCTTAGGTTGGCCGGAAAGACAGGACTCTCCTCCCTCCACGGATTGTTCGTGGGCGCTCCCATCTGCATTTTCCTCCTGATCGGATTGGAGAATCGCCTGCCGGATTGGCAATCGAATCTCACCCTCTGGGAATCCGCTGCGCGCATCTACCCCCATTCCTTCGTGATCAAAGCGCCCCTCTCCGAATCCCTCTTGAGGGAAGGGCGTTTCGGCGAAGCTCACATTCTCGCGGCGGAGTCGGCACAACAGCTCGAAACACAACCTTTGCTCTACCAAAAATTGTTTCTTCCACGCCTGATGCGAGTGGATGGAGCAGCCCAATCCGGAATGCGGCAAATCGCTTGGGCAAAACGCTTTTTTATAGCAAATGAGACTGCCCGATCCTTCCAAACATCGGAGGCTCTCGCGCTTTACCAGAAACTTGCGGACGATTTCCCCGAACAACCTCAAACGTTCGAAGCAATCGGCAGCCTCTATATGCGGCTCGAGAATTATGAAGGCGCCCGCCAAAACCTGCAGGAGGCGATTCGGCTTGGCACCAAATCCGCAGGAGTTTTTGCACAATACGCCTATGCACTCAGCCAACTGGGGCACAAAGCGGAAGCTGTGCTTATGTATGACGAAGCTTTAAAACTCAATCCCAACGAATACCTGATTCAATCCAACCGCGCAACGGTTCTCGCCAATATCGGCGATCTGGACGCTGCACTCGACGGATTTCGTCAAACGATCCGCCTCGCGCCTTATTTTCTTGAGGCGCACCTGAGTGCCGCGAGCATTCTCATCCATCTTCAAAAATATCGAGAAGCGGAAAAAGAACTCGCCCAGGTGTTCAAACTTGATCCCAATCACGCGCAAGCGCGAGAGCTTCTGCGAAAAATTCCAAATCCTCAAACCGTTTCATCCGAAACCGAGACTCCAAGTTCACCCTCCCATGTTCAAGATGAGCCGTCTCACTCGAAACCTTGAACCTTGAACTTTGAATCTCACGAGATAAGATCACCCGCATGTCCTCCCCTGACCATCTTCGAGAAATCTTCCGGATGCAGGAAGAGTTGAACCAGCGCATCGGTGTCCACACGAGCACCATGACCGACGAAGAACGAACCAAGTGGATCCTGAACTACACACGCGCGATGACACAGGAGATCGCCGAACTCGTCGATTCGGTGCCGTGGAAATGGTGGGCCAAATATCAAAATTTCGACAAGCAGAATGCCCGGGTTGAAGTGATCGACCTGTTTCATTTTCTTATTTCCATCGCACAAGTCCTTGGGATGACAGCCGACGATGTCTTCAACGCCTACGTGAAGAAAAACGCCGTGAACCATGAGCGTCAGGACAAAGGCTACGTCAAAAAAGACGAGCACGATTCGAAGCACATTTAGGCGGAAACTCCAGAGAAAGACTCCCGGTCTTGAGGGTCGCTATCGCATCCAGCTGTTCTCTTTGAAACAGCATGGGTTATCCCCAAGGATTGAGCCTTGACGAGAGATCCTCGTCGTTCTCAAAGCCGTTTGGCGGCTTTGAGGAAGGGCTTCATGTCGCCCATGAGCTCACTGAATTGATGAAGCGTTACCTGCTGGGCGCCGTCGCTCATAGCTTCCTTCGGATTCGGGTGCACTTCGATAATGAGTCCGTCCGCATTGACGGCGGCACTTGCCTTGCACATGGCGCTGACGAGATCCGCGCGGCCCGCGCCCTGGCTGGGATCCACAATGACAGGAAGATGCGTCTCCGCCTTGGCAAGCGCCACCGCTCCGAGATCGAGTGTGTTGCGCATCAGCGTTTCGAAGGTGCGAATGCCACGTTCGCACAAAATGACGTTCGGATTGCCGTTGCTTAAGATATATTCGGCGGAGAGGAGCCATTCCTCGATCTTCATGCTCATGCCGCGCTTGAGAAGAATCGGCTTTCCCGTCTTTGCGGCCGCAACCAATAACGCGAAGTTCTGCGCGTTGCGCGCGCCAATCTGCAGAATATCGGCGTATTCGGCAACGAGATCCACATCCGATTCGCTCAGCACTTCGGTGACGATGCCCAGGCCCGTGGCGGCTTTCGCCTTCTCAAGAAGCTTCAAGCCTTCGTGCTTCAATCCCTGAAATTCATAAGGCGAAGTCCTCGGCTTGAACGCCCCCCCTCGGAGGAACGTGGCGCCGGCTTTCTTCACGGCACGCGCGGTCTCCATGATTTGCGATTCGTTTTCCACGGAACAGGGACCGGCAATGATTTGAAATTTTTTGCCGCCGAAAATGTGTCCCAAAATATTGAGATGGGTCCCCTTCGGATTGGTTTCACGACTGACGAGCTTGTAACGGCGCTGAACCGGCATCACCTGGTCGACCCCCGACATGGAAATCAACGTTTCCAGGCTATGGTGCGCGCGTTCATCGCCAATCGCGGCGATCACCGTGCGTTCAACACCAAGAATGGGATGCGGCTTGTAACCGAGTTTGCGGATTTCCCGGACGACCGCTTCGATCTGAGCCTTGCTCGCCTTCGCCTTAAGAACAACAATCATAAAAAGTGGGTTTTTGAGAGAATTGTTATCTTCGCCTGCTTTGCAGCCGAGGTTCAAGCGCTCTTTTCACATCCTCGACACTCAAAGAGGCAAGATCCGGGTTTTTCCTCAGGACGGTTACGGACGGTCCACGAGGAGCCCAAAGTGCGGGATCGGTAGGCCCGAAAAGTGCGATTGTCGGAATCCCCACGGCCGCCGCCAAATGACTTATCCCCGAATCGTGGCCCAGAAAAAAAAGGCACTGTTCCAAGACCGCCGAGAGCACGGGTAACGTAAGATCCTTCAATCGGGAACAATCACGCGCCACACCATGCTTCGAAAACTCGCGCTCAGATTCCATGTCTGCGGGTCCCTGGATGATAAGAACCTCGACTCCGCGTTCTTGAAGCCACGTCGCAATCTCTGCAAAACGCGCGGCGGGCCACGTCTTCGCCGGCGATCCGCTCCCGATATGAAGCGCCACGCGCGGCGTATCACGGGCCAGCATCTTCAAAGATTGCGCACGATCCTCAGCCGAAGGATAAATTCTCGGCGCGCTCAATGAAGCATCCATCTTAAATTCGAAAAGCCATTTGGCCAAGTGTTCGGTCGCATGAACTTCCCGTGTCGGCGACCCCTCGGCTCGAATGAGCCGCGTGACGCCGGCGCGCTTCAGGTTGTCACTGAAGATGAAATCAGGATCGTAAAGCCAACTTACGACAGTCTCAAATGACGCGAAATACGCGGAGAGTTCGGGGTCGAGATCGCCTCGCGCTGCAAAAAAACCGGCCACGCTCCTCTGTTCGATGGAGCGCACAGCGTTGGCATAAAAACGGCGATCCACCAATGCGGCGATATGCGAGTAGCCCATCACCTCCACGCGGGCGGCGGGGAATCGTTCACGCACCACATGCATCGACGGGAGAGTCAGAATGAAATCCCCCAGCGCGCCACCACGAATGAAAAGAATCGATTTCAATACGCAATCAACCCCAGGCCGATCAGCGCAAGCCCGAAAAGAATTTTTGCGCGGGCGGCAAAGATCCAGCGTCCAGGTGTCTTCTTGCAATATTCAATCACGTCACGCAGCCAGTGCGGCGCGGAAACGATGCACATGCCCCAGATAATCCACAGATACGCGAAAACGACTATCACGAGCCTTGCGGGTTCGTCGCGCATGAAACAGATCCACAACACAGGTTTGGCAGCGAGGATGAGAAAAAGTCCGATGCTGCGGGCTGCCAGGTAATGGTCAACATACGTGATAATGAACAAATAGACAAGAATACCTCCCAACGGCCAATGTTTTACGAGTAACGCCAGGATTACCATCAAAGAAATTCCCCGACCCCCGCCCGGATGAAGTGTCAACATGGAGATTTCCATCTTGTCCAAAAGATAAATTGACCAAACCGAATCGATCAGCATCAACACGCGACCGAGCATCACATTGCGTGGGATGCGGGTGATCACGCGCTTGGAAGCTTCAGGAGCCTGGAGGCACCACCAGCCAAACCCTACGGCAAAGATGCCAATCGATAAGGAGAGGAGTTGCAGGTGATTCATGTGTAAACCTCTGGACTACTTGACGCAAAGCGCATTGGCAAGCTGAAGTCGCTTACTCCAGCTCGCGCTTCCACTTCATGCTGGGGATGGGGGCGGTGACTTCTCCACTTGCGCGGCGCGCAAAATTCTTCGCTTTGGTGAAGCGTTCGTTGCTTTGACGGAGGCGATCCCCAAGAAAGCGGTTCATGGAAATCAAAAAACGGGACGCAATCTCCGGATGGTGCACCACAATGCTCTCGAAACCCGACTTCGTGAGTTTCAAGAGGGTGCAATCCTTGTTCGCCGTCACGTCCGCCGAACGCGGGCCTTCGTCCATGAGAGCAAGCTCGCCGAAAAAATCGCCAATCGTCAGCGTGGCGATGAGTTCCTCCTTGCCCGCATTTTGGATGGAAACACGCGCTTCGCCATCCAGAATCAAATACATGGAATCACCGTGCTCACCGTGCTTTACAATGGATGAAAATGCCCGCACTTTCACTTTTTCCACTAAATCGAGAAAGAGATCGATCTGCGACTCCGTCATTTCCGCAAAGAGCCGGATCCGCCGCATCTGACTGGCCTTGAGGCCGAGATTGGGATGAAGTTGATGGCCCTGTTCTGTGTCCCCAGGCGGCAGAAGATCCTTAATCTTTTCGATATCCTCCGCGCGCGTCCACGTATCCGTTCCCTCATGATAAACCCAGGATTGCGGGGAAAGATGCCGGTCGCAAGCCCATTCCTGCAAGAGTTTGGTATCGGCAGGACCATACGTGCGATGGTCATCCGCAAAGACATAAAATTTTTCCGGCGCCTCCGGCATATTCGTTTTGTAGCCACAGTTTTTATGAATTGCCACGACAAAGCATAAGGGATGCGCGCATGGCACCGCGTTTTGCTATGTGACAATGATCGCTTCATAAACCCTGGGCCGCATTGTAAAACGCGGCGCCCACGCGGAATGAATCGAGCAGAACGGACTTGATGCGAAGCATTGCCGTAGATAGTCAATGCTGCAAGTCGACCCGGGTTCGCAGGAATGGTTTGAAGCAAAACCTGCGCAAAAAGCCAATCGCGCGGCCTTAAATTACGCCAACAACCCCAAGACAGTCTGCGCCGATAGATTAGCCTGTCCGAGCATGGCAACGCTTGCCTGATTCAAAATATTATTTTTGGCCAAAGTCGTCGTTTGCTGTGCGTAATCCGCATCGGAAATTTGTGATGCTGCCTTCTCTGTATTAATCTGTTGGGTCTGGATGTTGTCGCTGGTATTGCTAAGCGTAGCGACATCCGCGTTCACTTGCGACCGGCTCGTCGCAATGTTCTGGATCGCCGTCGTCACATCATTCAAAGCCGCCTGAGCCGCACTCGAGGTGAGAACGTTGCTGGATGCAAGCCCCGCCACATCCTGGCTCGCGTTCGCGATCGACAACGTGTAACTGTTGGATCCAGATGCATCGACGGCCGCACTGACGGTGTTGGTGGTATCAAAAACATTCGTGCCATTGAACGAGGCATTTTGAATCTGATTATTGATCTGATCACGGATTTTTGTGAACTCATCATTGATCGCGGAGCGATCTGAAGCACTGAGTGTTCCGTCGGTCGAACGGACCGCTAACGTGCTCAATTGGCCGAGTTGTCCTTGGATGACACTCAAATAACCATCCGATGTCTGAGCAAAGGACGTCAAATTCTGCACGTTTTGCGAAGCGGCATTAAGGCCCAGCGTTGTGGAGTCCAGTTGACTGGCCACAGCCGCACCCGCGGGATCATTCGAAGGAATCGAAAGTTTACTTCCTGAAGCCAGTTGTGTCGTTGAATTTTGGGTGCCATAGGAAGTAAGGTTCAGATAATAAAGAGCGTTTTGAGAGGATATATCGGAAATGTTCATAAAAAGCCTCCGAAGGATGGGTGGTAAACAGACATTGCCAGGTGAAAAGGCATAGCGGCGAAGACAGTCAACCGATTACTTCGAATATGCATCATGATAGTTATGATGTCAAGTTGTGTTTATAATCTTTTCTATGGCAATATTTGCGTTTTGCAATTCCGAGGGGGTGACTTTAAGATAGGATCCTATGTCAGATTTTCGAATGAAACGCGTGAACGAGCAGGTAAAGCGGGAGTTAAGTCTCCTGATTCGCGAGCGCATGCCGGTGGAAGACCACGGAGTGATTTCGGTCACAGGCGTGGACGTCTCCAAGGACCTTCGAACGGCCAACGTCTACGTGAGCATCGTGGGAGTGGCGAATCAAGAAGAGCGTGCCATCCACGATCTTGCAAAAATCCGGGGTGGTCTCCAGCATGATCTGGCGCGCAAAGTGATCATGAAATATACTCCGCACCTTGTTTTTAAACACGACCGGGGATTGGAACGCGGCCAGCATGTCACCCATCTCCTGGACGAACTGGACCAGCAATCTGGAACCCGCCATCAAAAGGCTTCGGAATAACAGCTTGTTTCGTCTCGCAAATGGGCGTTCACAAATATTGAAATGAGTTCTTGAGTGACCCTCTGCCTTCGTGTTTCTTGAATGAAAGGCGTTCCAGTTCTTCGTATGAAGATTTATATCGACGGGAAGTTTTACACCGAAAACAACGCAAAAATTTCCGTGTTTGATCACGGTCTCCTGTATGGAGACGGAGTTTTCGAAGGCATTCGTGCGTACAACGGACGTATCTTCCGTTTGGAGGAACATATCGACCGGCTTTATCTCTCCGCAAAAGCGATTCTTCTGCAGATCCCCTTTTCGAAAAAAGAGACCATCGACGCCGTGGCTCGGACATGCGCTGCCAACAAAATCCGCGATGGCTACATACGTCTTGTGGTGACACGCGGCGTCGGCAACCTGGGGCTCAATCCTTTCAGTTGCAAGAAACCGACCGTGGTCATCATCGCAGGAAAAATCATGCTTTATCCCGCCAAGATGTATCGAAAGGGTCTGGCACTGATCACGGTGCCGACCATGCGCATGGCCCCTTCCGCGCTCAATCCAGCGATCAAATCGTTGAACTATCTCAACAATGTCCTCGCCAAAATCGAGGCGATTCAGGGTGGAGTGCTCGAGGCAGTGATGCTCAACCATCATGGCTACATCGCGGAATGCACGGGCGACAACCTTTTCATGGTGCGCAGCGGTCTCATTGTGACGCCGCCGACCTCGGCAGGTGCGCTCTGCGGCATTACGCGCCAAGTGGTGTTTCAACTTGCCCGAGAGCATCTCGGCCTCGAGGTGCGCGAGGAGAATCTCACCCGCTACGATGTGTTCTCCAGCGATGAATGTTTCCTTACTGGAACGGGTGCGGAAATCATTCCTGCCGTAAAGTTGGATGGAAGGACCATTGGGACTGGAAAGCCTGGCAAGATCACCATGCGCCTCATGGAACAATTTCGAGAACTCACCACGCACGAGGGCTATCCCATACCCAAATGAAATGCGACGTGTGTAAAGAGGCCGAAGCCACTGTCCACCTGACCCAGATCGTCAGTGGAGCGATGCAAAAGATCGACCTTTGCGAGACATGTGCAAAAGCCAAGGGTGTTTCTGATCCGACTGGATTTTCTCTTGCGGATCTTCTCCTCGGCCTTGGTCAGGAAGGCTCCACATCATCCGCTTCGCTCGTTGCGGAGATGCGCTGCCCGGGCTGCGGCATGACGCAGACTGATTTTAAGAAGTCCGGACGCCTCGGCTGCTCTCAATGCTACGACACATTTGTCGACGGCCTCGCCCCTCTCCTCAAAAGCATGCACAAAGGCGAGCAGCACATCGGCAAGACACCTCCTGGGCATTCCGAAAACATGGCGTTCGCCGAACGTTTGAAAGTTCTCCGCCGCGACCTCGACCACGCGATCAAATCGGAACATTTTGAAACCGCCGCGGAATTGCGCGATCGCATCAAAAAACTCGAACAGGAAAGCCGTGCCAAAATCAAAACCTGAACATATCCCTTCCGGTCCACCTACGCCGGGCGAACTTCCGGACAACATTGTGATCTCAAGCCGGGTGCGCCTCGCCCGCAATCTGCAAGGCCATCCTTTTCCAGGATGGGCGAAGAAACCGGACCGTCTTCGGATCGTGGAAGTCGTCCGTCCTATCGTACAGGAAACATCGGACATGGAAGGCGGCTTTTCCGAGACGATGGACAACCTTTCTGCCATCGAAAAGCAGGTTCTCGTCGAACGCCATCTGATCAGCCGCGAGCACGCCGCCAAGAACGTCGGAAGCGCCATTGTGATCAATCGCGCGGGAACGCTCGCCGTCATGATCAACGAAGAGGATCACATGCGCATGCAAGCCATCATGCCAGGTTTCCATCTGCATCAAGTGTACCAATTGATCGACCAGCTCGACAGCAAGCTCGGCGCAAAATTGCCCTTTGCCTTTTCTCCCAAGCTCGGTTTTCTCACAGCTTGCCCCACCAATGTCGGTACTGGCATGCGCGCCTCGGCGATGATCCACCTTCCCGCCCTCGTGCTCACGGACCATATCAACAAAATCGTCCAGGCGGTCAACAAACTCGGTCTTGCAGTGCGCGGCCTTTATGGCGAAGGCACCGAGGCCCTCGGAAACCTTTTCCAGATTTCCAACCAAACGACCTTAGGTGAAAAAGAATCCGACATTCTTGACCGTCTCGTCAAGGTGATCGCTGAAATTGTGAAACATGAACAAAATGCGCGCCTCACACTTCTTGAAAAAAACCCACGCATGGTCTACGATCACGTCGGACGGGCTTACGGCATCCTTGCTAACGCCCAAACGATCACCTCAAAGGAGACCATGAACCTGCTCTCGATGCTGAGTTTGGGGATTGACCTTGGGCTTTTCGACGAACTTACCCATGCCATGGTCGACCAGCTCTTCATGGACACCCAGCCCGCGCATCTCCAGCGCAACCATAACAATCAGAAAATGGCAGCGGAAGATCGAGATGGTTTGAGAGCTGATTATATTCGTGCTAAGCTTCTGGGAATCAAAAGACCCAAATTTGCACCCATCCCAAAAAAAACACAGGATGATAAAGAGGAATCTAAATGAATAACTTCACCCCACGCGCCCAGCAGGTACTCGCTCTTGCACGCAAGGAGGCTGACCGTTTCAACCACAACTACGTGGGGACGGAACACCTGCTGCTCGGCATTATCAAGTTGGGTCAGGGCGTGGCCGTGAGCGTTCTCAACCGCCTCGGACTTGAGCTCGAAACAGTTCGAATGGAAGTTGAAAAACAAGTCGGCACCGGACCTGATCAGAAGATGGTCGGAAACATTCCTTACACTCCCCGTGTGAAGAAGGTGCTCGCGCTCGCCAGCAAAGAGGCTAAAGCACTCAACCACAGCTACGTGGGAACCGAACATATTTTACTCGGCCTCCTCCGCGAAGGAGACGGAGTCGCGGCCCGTGTGCTTAAGAGCTTGGACGTGGACATCGAACGCGCCCGCCAGGAAATTTTAAAGGAGCTCGATCCCAATCTGCAGGAAAACATTGAAAGTGGCGAACCGGTCGGTTCGGGAAGCCCTCCCAAGGAGGAGAAGAAGGGGGAAGTAAAAACGCCTGCTTTGAAAGCTTTCGGACGCGACCTCAACGAACTCGCCAAGCAGAACAAGCTTGATCCCATCATTGGCCGCCGTGAAGAAATCGAGCGCGTGATCCAGATCCTTTGCCGTCGCACCAAGAACAATCCGGTTCTCATCGGTGAAGCAGGCGTGGGCAAAACTGCCATCGTAGAAGGACTCGCCCAGGAAATCGTGGCGGGCAATATTCCTGAAATTTTGCGCGACAAACGTGTCATTACACTCGACCTGGCTCTGATGGTCGCCGGCACGAAGTACCGCGGCCAGTTCGAAGAACGCATCAAAGCCGTGATGGAGGAAATCCGCAAAACCGGCAATGTCATCCTTTTCATCGACGAATTGCACACGCTTGTGGGCGCTGGTTCGGCGGAAGGCACGATGGATGCGTCGAACATCATCAAGCCTGCCCTTGCTCGCGGCGAACTCCAATGCGTGGGCGCAACCACGATGAACGAATATCGCAAATATATTGAAAAGGACTCGGCGTTGGAGCGTCGCTTCCAGATCGTGCGCGTGGAAGCCCCTTCGGTCGAAGAAACCATTGAAATTTTGAAAGGCTTGCGCCCGAAATACGAAGCCCATCACAAGGCGAAGCTTACCGATGAGGCACTCGAAGCCGCTTCCCGACTCTCCGATCGCTATTTGACCGGACGTTTTCTCCCCGATAAGGCCATCGATGTGATGGATGAGGCCGGCGCGCGCGCGCGCATCGGAGCGATGACCCGCCCTCCTGAAGTGAAGGATCTCGAGAAGGAGATTGAGCAGATCAAGACCGACAAGGAAAAAGCAATCAAGGGTCAGGACTTTGAAAAAGCCGCCTCGCTGCGCGATCGCGAAAAGCAGACGCGCGAAAAAATCGAAAAACTGATCGTCGAGTGGAAGACAAAACGGGAGGAAAAGGAGGTCATTGTCACGGACGAGGACATCATGACCGTCATCTCGAAGGTGACTGGCATTCCTCTCACCCGCATGGAGAAATCCGATTCGGAAAAACTCCTTAGCATCGAGACCGATCTCCATACGATGGTCGTGGGGCAGCAGGAAGGCGTGGAAGCCATTTCCAAAGCGCTTCGCCGCTCGCGCGCCGATTTGCGCGATCCGAAGCGTCCCATTGGCTCCTTTCTTTTCCTGGGGCCAACCGGCGTCGGAAAAACGCTCCTTGCAAAAGCCATGGCTGAAATCATGTTTGGAGATCGCGAAGCCTTGCTGCAGTTCGACATGTCCGAATACATGGAGAAATTCAATGTCTCCCGCCTCGTCGGATCGCCTCCCGGCTATGTGGGATATGAAGAAGGCGGCCAACTTACGGAAGCCGTGCGGCGACGCCCCTATTGCGTGGTGCTTTTTGACGAAATTGAAAAAGCCCACCCTGACATCTCTCACATCTTGCTTCAGATTTTAGAGGAGGGAAAACTCACTGACTCGCTGGGACGCAAAGTCGATTTTCGCAACACGATCATCATTCTCACGTCCAATATCGGGGCCGATCTTTTAAAGCGACAGACATCGATGGGCTTCGGCGCGTCTTCGAACGACAGTTCCTACGAGAAGATGAAGGAAAAAATCCTCGAAGAGGCAAAGAAGCTTTTCAAACCTGAGTTCGTCAATCGCCTCGATGATCTGATCGTTTTCCGGGCTCTGAACAAGGACGATGTGATGAAGATTGTCGACATCGAATCCGCCAAGGTGACGAAACGCCTGAAGCAGCATCGCGAGCTGACGCTCGAACTTTCAAAGGAAGCCAAGGAATTCCTCGTGGAAAAAGGCTACGATCCAGCACTGGGAGCGCGGCCTTTGCGCCGCGCCATCGAGCGATTCCTCGAGGATCCCCTCGCGGAAGAGCTTCTCAAGGGAAACATCCATGCGCACGACTCCATTGTTGTCCATCTGGCCGACGATCACCTCGTGTTCAAGCAGGCCGCCGGGGCTACACCCGCCGAAACGCCACAAAGCTGATCCCTTCGCGAGCGAGAGATGTCCCCCCGCTAGGGTTCCAGGCTCGCGGAACGCTACAATAATGATGTAGTTCAGGCTTGCGGCTGCATGCATGCTTTGATAGTTGCTGGAGCTATGGACGACGTGAAGTTGGGATCTCTCGATCTTCAGTTCGATTTCAATGGATGCACGGTTCGGGATTTCTGCGAGGTCTTTCAAATCGATCATGCGACAGCACGTTATTTATTCGAATATCGTCTCGAATCGATGCACGTTTTCAAATTTCAGCAGCTTCTCAAACTCAAAGGGGTGACGGAGGAATCGCTGCAAACATGGTGTTTCCCCAAGTCCGCGGTTGAACCGGATGCAGCCCTTCAGAAATCCCTTCAGCTTGAACCGGACAAACTCGCTCCGCTCTCGAAACTCCTGGAAAGCGCAAGCAAGGTTTCGGAAGCCACGGGTTGCCTTCTTACCACGCGCATGGGCCACAAAATCCTCCAATTTCCCGAGACCGAAACTATTTTTGAAAAGCTCGCCGCAGAGGTTCCTGAATTCATGAATGTGACGCAGGACGATCTTCTTGAACTCAAGACACGGCCTGCGAACATGCAGGTCACTCAATTCGAAGCGAATGAATTGCTTTTCGCGCCTGCGGGCGCCCTTTATCTTACCGCGCTCCTATCTCCTGGAAAGATCAATCCTTCCTCGCTCAAGTTGTGGCAATCGGTTGCCAGTGAAGTGCGCCGCCGTTATCCTCCGAAAGTTTTCATCAACAACCATGCGGTCGTGACGGAAAACGACGTCGCGTTTGATTGTCCGCAATGCCACTTGCGCATCGTGATCGATAAAGCGGGGATTGATATGAATATCCACTGCCCCAGGTGCAAGGTGCGTCTCACTGTGCCGCAGGAGACCACGTCGATCTCTTCGTTTAAAACGCCGGAACAACTGGCCGCGGGCGCTTAGGGTTGGCGAGGCGCATCGACCTGCGGTAAAATTCCGCTCCGATGGAGCCCACTTCACTGCCATCTTCACACGCAACCAAACACGACCTGTTCGGAGAAACAGTGGTGGTGGCGCTTCTTTTTCTCCAAGCCGTCCTTCTGTTCACATGGCCGGCATTCCGGGATGTCTCCGTTTCGACGCTCTATGTCCTGGTGCACCCTGTCGAATCCTATCTCCAAACCACACCTCCTGAGTCGGCGCCAACACCTCAGACCCACCTTGCCCTATTGGCTCGCAGCATGGAGTTTCGAATCCAGGAATTTCGGGTCACTCCAGCTGCGATGCACACATGGTGCGTGGAATGGAAATGTGGTTCGATGGAGGAAGTTCTCCTTCTGCGCCTCCTGCTTCGACAGCTTCCAGAAGCGGGCACGAAAGATTCTTCGCCCGGCCAGCGACAAGATCTCATTCAGACGATCCAGGAACTTTCCACCCAAATCAAAAAGACCCAGCCTGACAATGCCTTCCCTTATCTCGCAGATGCACTCGTCTCTTTTTATTTGGGTCAGGACGCATCTGCCGTTCTCGCGATCCAACAAGGGCAGCGCTGTTCGCGCCTCGATCTCGGGCTAAGAGAGCTCAACCGGTCTGAATATGCCCTCTGGCGACAAGACTCACGCAAAGGAATCGTTCTTCCTCCCACTCCACGCAACTGGAGCATCGAACTGGATCGTCCCATCCAAGCATTGAGCCGTGATTTGGTCGTTCAGGAAAAGACGTTGCTCCAAAAATACAATATTGAGCGAGCAGTCGAGATTACCCTCCTTCATCTTGCGTTGACAGCCCAAATCTCCGAGGCGGCTTGGGGCCCTGCCGATCACGCGATCGCCCATTCGATGGCTCATCGGGCGCTGGAACCCTACTGGACCTCCGGCTCACCCAATCCTGATCTCAAGGCCCTTTCTCAAAATTTCTTCAATCTTCTCGAGGATCAGGGTGATCATCTCTCGTCCAGCAAAGTAAAAGGGTGGAGCGAAACCTGGATTGCAAACGAGGAGGCACTCACAAGGAATCTCAACCTTTGGCGCTGGACGCAATCTCTGGCTCTCTGGAACGTCTCGAGCATTATCAGCAGCCTCTTTCTTCAGACATGCAGCGTGTTGCTGGCGTGGTTCGTCCTCCTCCTCTTGGTACGCAAGGCAGAGGCTCCTGACTCCATTCCCGCTCTCATGACCCCTAACCTCGCTTTTTTCCTCGTGCCGATTTTCTGGAGCGTAACCCATTGGCCTCCCGGGGTCGCTTATCTGATCGCAGGTCTGATCGCGACTTGGATTCTTTGGAGCTTGCGAACATTCCTGCGCACCTCCGCTCCCCCCATGCTTGCCATCAGGGGGCTTCTGGCACGGGGGCTGGTTCTTCTCCTCATCGCGTCCACGGCCGTCACAAGCACGGCAACCCTTGCATGGCTCTTCCGTGAACGCCTCTTTCAGCGAATCTCAGAAACCGGGTGGATTGGGCTCTGATGACGAAGCGGCGGGGGTGTCCATCGGCATCACGCGCGACGTGCGCGTGTCGAAAAGCTCACCCACCTTATCATCGACGAAGATATCGATAAGCCGCCATTTGTCGCCGGGACGGTAATAAGTAAAACGCCAGCGCAACGGAAAATTCTCCGACCAGCTCAAACAGACTATTTGGAGAAGGCTCATGCCGATGCGCTTCTGCTCGATGATTTCGAAACCCGATATAGGCCCGTAAGTTGTAATGGCTTCGCGTGTCTGCTTCTTCAAACCTTTGACTTCCTCCTCTTTGCCCTTGATTTTCGTGTTTGCGAGAACCACGTCATACGCCTCGTCGAGCTTGTCCGTCTTGAGCAGCGTGAAAAAGCTAGTGATCGCCTTTTGGATCTCCGGAGGAGGAGGGGGAGGAGCGGCGGAAACAGAGAAAAGGGTGCTCCAAAAAAGAACCGAAAAAAGAGAAGTTCGAAAAATCATAGGATCATTTCCAATCCGATGTCATTCAGAGCCTTGAAACCAATTGGAAGGCTCGTGGGAGGACATCATGAACGATGGCCTCCAGAATCTCCGAGACGTTCACTCTCGACAAGTTAAAAAAATAGCTTCAGTCCGTCGATCGTCAGGCCCTCGACCGGTCATGGCCGGTCAATTCGCGAGGTCTGCCAAAAACCGCTCCCGAAGACGGTCATCGTAATTATAGAGGACGTAACCTGGCAATCCCGCTTGGCGGCAGAGCGAAATCTGTTGATTCAGCTGATCGGCGTGGTCCAGCATATAGGAACCGATGCCCGCGTACACCGGGATGCGGCCATGCACAAGCCGCTGTTGATTCTCAACCCATTCGTTGAAGCGCCCATTGTTGGGCGTGTAGTCCATCGGAACCACAAAATCGAGATATCCCTCATCCACCCAGCTCAGCCAGTCCTGCGCATAGTCGTTAACCGCAATTTCGGGGCTGTGCCATACCGCAGCGGAAACCTTCACGGAAGGATTTGCCTTCCTGACGGCTTTGCTCACATCACACACAACGGAGGTGATGAGATCGGTGCGCCAGCGATGATATTCCTTCCGATATCTTCCAGTCACAACCTCGGCAGGCCACTCTTTGATTTTGACGCCCCTTGCCTTTTCAAAGGCAGCGCGTGAGGTCGCACTGAAATCCACGCTGGGACTAAAATAACGGATATAATCGAACTGGACGCCGTCGAGATCATATTTACTCACGAGTTCCACCATCGCCTTGACCTCCAGTTCGCGATTTGACGCGAGTGCCGGGGTCCGGACGGGAACATTGTAGGTGGGTCGCAAAGCGCGCCCTTTCATATCACGCATCACCTTTCCCGTCTTGATTGCCGATTCCACTTCGGAGAGCGGGGCGTAATGCATCATGAAACAGACGTGCCACGCATGAATCTGCATCCCATATTTTTTTCCAGCAGCAACATAGGCTGCTGCATAATCCTCGTCGGTTCCAGGCGCTTGGGGCAACACGGAACTCGGATAATAAGCCGCACCGGCCGAGCTCAGGCGCACGAAAACAGCATTGAAACCTGCTTGCTTCAAGGAACGAACCACCTCGTCGGCATTGAACCGGCGCGGATCGTAAACCCACGCACCCCGAAATTCATGCAAAGAGGACCGGGCTGGCCGGGTCGACCCCTGCCAAGACCGCTCTCCCTGGGTCGAAGACGTGGTCTGGGTCGTCTCACACGAAGCAAGGAGCATCACAGCCAAGAGGCAGAAAGTGAGACGATGAAAACTCATGCTTTACTTATTCAATCGGCAGACTATCCCCTCGTCTTAAAGAGAATCGAACACCAAAAAGTCTCTGAGGAGAGAGAAAGATGATTCCACGACCACCTATCGATCATTGCCTTGAGGGTTTTGGAATGAAGTTGCTGATCACACATACGTCGCCTAGCACCTCGGTTTCGCCTGCCAGGCGAAATTGCGCAGGCTTGTCCTTCAGGAGCATGTTCTCGACCTTCGAACGAGGACTCAGATGTTCGAGCCCTTCCACCACTTCGATCGTGCCAGAAAGGTCGATGCCATTTTTTTTGGCGGCGATTTTCAAGTTCGCAAACTTGCCGACCTTGATTTTCTTTTTCTCGATCAGGAATTCTACCGTGGGCATGAAAACAATTTTTCAACGATTACGGCACCGCCGTCTTTTGCGCAACTCCTGATTTCAATTTCTTTCGCGAAAGCCTCTGGAGCGTGTCACGGGGGTGCTCTCCTTGAGGTTTCTGACACCTCCCCAGGCCTCCCCTTTCGCATTGACGGGCTTGGGGATGAGATCCACCTTTTCACCCTGTGAATCTACGATCCCTCGTTCCCTGGATTTCGGCGATGATGTCGGGCGTCCTTATGGCGTTGAGCTTCGAACCATGGACCATCAGCATGCTGGCGTGGTTCGCATGGGTTCCTTTATTGGCGCAGATCGCAACGAGTCCCGCCCAACCGCGCTTCCTGAAAGCTTTCATTCTCGGATGGATCACCGGCCTCACATTCTGGCTGATCAGCATTCAATGGCTTCATCATGTCACTCTGATCGGAATGATGGCGCTGGCGATATTTCTTGCACTTTATATGGGTCTTTGGAGCGGCTTTGTCGCCGCCGTCCGCGCCAGATGGCCCGGAATGCACGGGGTCACGCACATCGGCATCGCTCTGGCAGGCGCTTGTGCGTGGGTCATCCTGGAATGGCTGCGGGGCTGGTTCCTTGGCGGATTTCCATGGAATTTCGCGGCGGTCAGCCAATATCGGAACCTTCCTCTTATCCAGATCGCCGCATGGACAGGTCCTTACGGGATCTCGTTTGTGATTCTTTTCTTCAATATCACTCTCTGGTTGACCTATTGCCGTATGAAACACGAGTGCGTCACCACAGGATTCAGGTTTGCCGCGCGATCCTGGCGCTATGAATTTTCGCTCGCGCTTTTTCTTTGGGTCGGTCTTTGTTCGGTCGGACTCCACTTCATCCTGCATCAGCAGAATCCTTCCAAGACAGAGACGCTCAAAGTTGCGCTCATTCAGCCCAACATTCCACAGGACGTGAAATATGAAGCGCTGAGCGAAGAGGAGCAGTGGAAACGGCTGCGAGAACTCAGTGAACAGGCAGCCATCTTTCAACCGGATCTGATTCTTTGGCCCGAAACCGCTCTCGTCGATGGTCCCACTTATGACCTCACGAGCCACCGATGGCTTTCTGGATTACTCGCGCAGCTGCAGATACCGATCCTGCTTGGTGCCATCGACGCGGTGAGAAATGAGACGAACGCAGATGGAACATTCCGATGGAAATATTACAACGGGGCGATTCTGGCCCACCCGGATGGACGGTTTGACCCGCTTTATCACAAGCTTCAGCTCGTTCCTTTCGGTGAATATGTTCCCTTTGAAAAGTGGCTTCCTTGCCTCAAAAAAATGACGCCGATCGCCGTCAGCATGTCACCCGGGGACAAGCCAGTCCTTTTTCAACATCCCAAAGGACGTCTCGGCGTGCTGATCTGCTTTGAAGACACTTTTCCCTCGCTCGCCCGCGATATAAGCCGTGAAGGCGCGGATATCTTAGTGAATCTGACAAATGATGCCTGGTTCAAAACGTCTCCAGGGGCGATGATGCACGCGGCAAATTCCGTCATGCGTTGCATCGAAACACACCGGCCCATGGTCCGCTGCACCAATCATGGATTGACCCTCATCATCAGTCCACTCGGACAGATTCTGGATTCCGCCGAACCGTTTCAAACCGGTTATAAATGCGCCACCATCACCTACCAAACCAACGCAGGTCAGACCTTTTACACGCGTCACGGCGACTGGTTTATCTGGATCTGCCTTGCGCCTGTGCTTTTTGGACTGATCTTTTTGACAAGATCGGATATCCAAAAATAAATCCACGCATGACGCTCGCCAATATCATCACTTTGACGCGCATCGCGCTCATTCCATGCTTTGTGCTGGCCGTGACGTATTACGCTCAGAGCGTCCAACACGGCACTCCAGAGTCATGGGAGCATGCCCTTGCCATCCTCTTCTTCACCCTGGCAGCGAGCACAGATGCCCTTGACGGTTATCTTGCTCGACGACTCAATCAGAAGAGCCGCCTTGGAACCATTCTTGATCCCATCGCCGACAAGGCACTTCTTGTCACCGCCCTCATCCTGCTGAGTTGGAATCATGGCGACGCGTTCGACCAGCTTCCACTCTGGTTTCCCATTGTCATCATCAGCCGTGATGTGATCGTGGTGCTCGGCGTGGCGGTCGTGTTCATGATGGGCAAGGGTCTGCATGTCCAACCGCACTGGATCGGCAAAGTGGCGACCGTGCTTCAAATGATTACCGCAGGACTTGTTCTGATCCGCGTTCCATCGCTTTATTGGACATTGCCGATGTGGATCGCGGGCGTTTTCACAGTCATCTCAGGCGTGATTTACGTCATCCAAGGCAGCTACAAGGTTGGGCACGAAGAAGCCCCTCAGTCGGGCAAATTGTAGCGCCAATCCTTCACGTTTTCCACTTTGACAAGCCGCGCACTCACTGTTCCCACCGGCAGCTGCGATACCACACGAACGGGAATCTTGTGTTCGTCATCACTGACCCATACCACCATCTTCCCTTTCCTCACGAACCCACCGAGATATTCCGTGTTCGGCTCGACTTTGAATGTCGGAATGGGAGCGAAATTGGGCAGCTCGACAGTCTCTTCCTTGAGCTTTTTTACTTTGACCTCGTAGTTTCCCTTGTCGTTTCCCAAAATCGCGCTCGCGAAATCCCGCCGGCTCCATTCGAGACCTCGCATGAAGTAGATCATGGAAAACTTGTCGAGCACCCCTGTTTGCGGAATCTCAAACCATTTAGTCTCGCCGGAAACATACGATTGCGTGCTCGCAATACTTTTTTCAGGATAATACCAGGATTCCTCCCATGTGGACTTCGCTCTTTCGGAACGATTCTGCAGGGTTCGGATGGAACATTGTTTCGTCCAATCGAAATCGCTCTCCAGGTGAGCCTCCACCGGATAAAGCTTCGAAATAAAATCATTGGATCTCCCGTCGATGACGAAACGATAGACGCCTTCACGGTCCGTCGACTCGACCTCAAAGGTTCCACGACCCACCATGAAAGGCCCCCAATAAAAATGATACGTCAGTCGCTCACCGACCTGAAACGGCGTCTCATCCGAAAAGCCTGACGAGCAGAGAAAAAGACATAATCCCACGGCATATTTCAAAAAACCCGTTGTCTTACCGAGGAAAAATTTCATGTCGAACCTGACGTGACCAAATGGGGATTGATTTGGGTCGCTGCCACATGGAATGTTTCCAAGAATTCAGTATGGCATATTACGGTCGATTTCAAAGCGAAGACAGGACGTTTTATGGCGAAGTGCTCCGTGACAAAATCTTGGAGCTCCACGCAAATCCCTTGCTGGAGGCTCCTTCGGTGGTGCGCGAGCATCCCCTTGCCAGCCTGCAGATCCTGGTTCCGGTCGTGCCTTCGAAGGTCATTGCCGTCGGCCTGAACTATGCCGATCATGCGAAGGAGACAGGCAAACCCATTCCCGAGGAGCCTCTCATCTGGATCAAAGCAAACTCGTCACTCCTTCCTCATGAAAGTGTCATCCAAATCGCCTATCCAGAGCACCGGACAGATTTCGAAGCGGAACTTTGCATCGTCATGGGCCGCCACACAAAGGGTGTGAACGAGAACGGCGCGGTGGCATCCATTTTCGGCTACACTTGCTCTCAGGACATCACGGATCGCACCATCCAGGCGCGCGAGTCGCAATGGACCCGGTCCAAATCATTTGATACCTACACGCCCATCGGCCCTTTTATTCGGACCGATCTGGATCCGTCCAATCTCCGGATTCAACAGTTTCAGAACGGGATGGTGCGCCAGGACTCGCGCACCACACAATGCATTTTTAAACCCGCGCAACTCGTCAGCTTCATCAGCCAGCATATCACACTCCTGCCCGGAGACGTGATTCTTACAGGCACACCACCCGGGATTCATCCCATTCAAAAAGGCGATCAATTGGAAGTCCGCATCGAGGGCCTGGCATCCCTGCAAAATTCGGTCGCCTAGGAACGCAAAAGAACCATGCCTGCAATGGCAAGTATGACCCCAAGAAGTCTCGCGACTGAAACGGGTTCCTTGAAAAAGACGAAGCCAGCGACCGCCATGAAGGCCATCCCGACCGCAAGAATGGCAGGCACCACCGAGAGTGTTCCACCCTTCTGAAAAAGCAGGAAAAAGAAAACCGTTCCTATGCCGACACAGATTCCTGTTGCAACAGAATAACAGACTCCTGAAGCCGTTGCCATCTGCGTCCATTTTCCGGAGAATCGAAGCAGGAGCAGGTAGGCCAGGATCGTGAGCGTGGCGCTCCCTTCCACCACCAACCCGCCCAAACCGTCACTCATTCGATCCGCAGCCAATTTTGTGAAAATTTGGTGCAGTCCATAAAGTAACGCCGCTCCGAGGGCATAAAATATCCAGGTGAACATTTTTTCAGTAAGCTTGATCCCTCTCTCAATCGGCATATTTTACGCCGCAGCCATATTGCTTCGTCGTCGACACGGTTACGGGTTTGCCCGCCATCAGATCGGCGAGTGCGGCGCGCACGTAATTATTCGCCTTCCTGGGAGAAACCGTCGTGTTCGGCTGGTCGTCAATAGCGCCCTGATAAACAAGTTTGCCTTCTTGATTCACAATAAACATATGGGGGGTGCTCTTCGCGCCATACCTCTTGCCCACTTTTCCATCAGCGTCCTGCAGCATGGCTGTCGAATGAATGTTGAGCTGCTCCACCTGATTTTTGGCCTGATCAAGGGTGAGATAATTTTGATGCTTGGGATTCGTTGAGTTGACGGTGAGCCAGATGATTCCTCTGTCTGTATATTCCTTCTGCAACGCCTGCATATCGCCTTCACGATAGTGCTTTTGAACAAAGGGGCATCCCATATTGAACCATTCCAGGACGACAATTTTGCCCTGATAATCGGAGAGCTTGATCGTCTTGCCGTCGACCGATGGGAGGGTAAAGTCCGGCGCTTGATCTCCTGTCTTGAGATCCGCAAAGCCCATCGGGCAGAGCGCGAGAAAAATCCAAAAAAGAAGAGGACGATTCATGATTCAAAAAGCTTCCCTTGCTCTCTCGATCTTGTCAAATCCACATGCCGCAGCTTTTTCTCCTTTGTTTCCAGCTCCTGTCCCCTAACTTCTTTTTATGAAGCTCAAGTTCGGGGTCATTGGTCCCCACCATGGACACATTTACGCCATGATCGACGGGCTTCTCAAGACGGGACGGGCCGAATGTGTCTCATTTTTTGCTGGAACGCCCGATTCAGAACGCCAAATGCTCAAATGCTTCCCCTTTGCAGAATCGGCACCTGCCGAAGAAAAAGTCCTTGGCAACCCCGATCTTCAGCTGATCTGCTCCGCAGACGTGAATGACCGGCGGGGGGCGCTGGCCATTCGCGCGATGCAGGCAGGCAAGGATTTTTTAGTGGATAAGCCAGGTGTGATTTCGCTCTCCCAATTGGAAGAGATCGAACGTGTCCAACGGCACACAGGCCGGCTCTGGTTCGTCTGGTATGGCGAACGTTTGATGGACCCGTGTAGCAGGAGGGCCGTCGACATCGTGCGCGCAGGCATGCTCGGCAGGATCGTCAACGTCATCGGTCTTGGTCCACACAAGCTCACCCTTCATCGCCGTCCCGATTGGATGTTCCGTCCGGACTCCTATGGCGGCATTCTCACCGACCTTGGCATTCACTCGCTCGACATGTTTGTTCAGTTGGCGGGTCCCGCATGGAGTGTGCTCCAATCAAGGACGGGGAATTTCGGAACGTCTCAATATCCGCGTTTTGAGGATTTCGGCGATATGACTCTTTCACATTCGGATGGATGCACCGGATATATTCGTGTCGATTGGCTCACCCCGGACGCCATGCCAACTTACGGGGATCAACGCTTCATCATTACCGGAACTCATGGCATGATCGAACTTCGCAAAACTCTGGATCTCGCGGTCGACAACCATCGCTTTACCGGTCAGCAGTTGATTTTTGCGACACAAGATCAGGAACCGCACCGGATAGACTGTTCAGGCAAGACAACTTTTTACGAAGAATTGATACAGGACGTGCATGATCGCGTGAATCGCTGCGTTCCACACTCCCTCTCATTCGCCGCGACGCGTCTGGCCTTGGACGCTCAGCAAAGGGCCTCTCATCTTTCAACGTGAACGGCGCCAGCCTCACAATCTCCTCGAGCATGAAGCTTGCTTTGGACCTCACTGGTTCGTGAGGGCGCTTTGTGCCTCAGCCTGCTTGCGGGCGCTCTCCAGCACATTCGGACGTTCCACCATCAGGGAACGTTTGACCATCCAAGGCGCGGGCAGCATGGACCACTCAAACTCAGAACACTCCTTAAGATATTCCTGATAAGGCCTGCGGATGTCGTCAAGATCGATTTTTCGACCTGTCATCTTCCCCCACCAGGTTTCGATGGCATCGAGATACCAAAACCCATGTTCCCAGCTCGGCTCAATCGCCGTTCCTTCTTCAAAGTCATTCCAAGTCACAATCTGAATCAATTCAGGATGAAATTTGAACGCGCGGTCGAACGTATCGCGCAAAACGGAGAGTCCGTAGCGTTCTGTTTTGCGTGGTCCGGATCCCCATCCCCACACCCCGGTATCATCAAAACCCGGACAGATCATCGACATGTAAAATTGAAGCTTCCCATTCTTGCGCGCTTCTTCTGCCTCAGAGGGGAACTCTTTCAACACGTCGGTATCCGGCGTCCACCAGAGATAGGCGCCCTGCATGAGGGGATGATAGTGGCGGTCAAAATTTTGCCGTGCATACACGAGAGGCCCTGGAACTTTGGCGAAGATTTTTTTCCATTGTTCCGGGCTCGTATTTCGTAATGCCTTGCCTTCATCCCAGTGGTTGAACTGGAAAATGAAAGGAAGGCCGAGGCGCTTCAAATAAGCAGGGTCGTGACCATAATGGGTGACAATGTACGTCAGGTCCTCGATAATCTTGGCTTCAATGGCTTGGGGATCCTTGAGGTCTCTGAATTTCTCGTAGTTGATTTTCTCCTCGTAGCAAAGAGCGATTTTCATCCCAAACTTGCGTGCCTCCTTCAAGAGAAGGGGGATCTGCTGATTCTCATAGCTTTCCGGCCCGTACCAATCCACGAGGAACGCCTGGACGCCAATGGCTTTGGCCGTCTTCAAATGATAGCGAACCACCCGGGGACTCCAAGAGTTGTAGGGACCGATAAGAGGATAAAAATCGGAAGAAATATTCCGCAATCCATCCGCGCGAACATGCATCGGATCTCGTGTTGGTCCGCATTCTTCCCACTTCCAATGAAACCAAGTAAGAGTAGGATCCCGTGGCGACTTTTCCACTTGAAACCATGGCATGTAATGGGCCACCAGATGAGGAGGTCGGCCCTCGAGATTCCACGGAGACTCGCCAGTTGGGTGATCGAAAGGACGATCCCATCTCCAAAGCACAAACGCAAAAGCCGCCAAAATCAACAAAGCGGGCCACAGAAAACGTCGCATAAAATCCAGTCGATCAGATCAGGAACTCCTCCCGTCGAAAGAACATTCTTATATCTTAGCAGGAAACGTTTACAATACATTTCATTCCGGTGGTGCGATTCCGTAATGAAGTCCCGAGATGCGAACAGACGCTTCTTTTCCCAAAAGCCAGATTTTGAAGCTGAGTTTGGACGTGCCTGGCGGAAATTTGAAAGTTGTAAAAGCGGTCTCGTAGAGACCGCTTTGCGTGATTTCCTTCAATAATTCCAGTTCCTTTAAAAATTGTCCGCGGCTGTCCCAACAAAGGGCATGCAATTCGATGTCCCCCTTATCGAGCGTCTGGATATCCAGCATGAGGGCGGCCTGGGGATCAAATGGCACGATATCTTTGAGCACGAATGAGGAGCTTTCACTCAGTGGACGCAAACGTGCAAAAAGGAGTCCATGCTGGATCCGCACCTCCATTCCGGAGTCCGCCTTGAGGGACACTCTTTCCTCGTAGGAAAAAAGCGGACGGATATTCTCCTTCCGCCAGAGTCTGGGCGCGTGCACGAAAATTCTTGAGAACTGCGCCTCGCATCCCTTCCCTTCGGTCCAGAACTTCAAGCGAAAGCGCTTCGGTTTTTCGCCCGTGAGGGGAAGAAGCTCGACAAGCTTTTGATTCATAAGTGAAAAAGCCTCTCCCTTCGGCGGAAAGATCGGTGCTGCGGCCAGAAATTCGCCGCCTTCCTGAAGCCACTCCACTTGCGCGCTGATTCGCCCATCCCGCACCTCTTTGACCTCCATATCGACAAGAGTCTCGGGCGTGAACGCCATGTCATATTGCGGTGTGACCCAACCCGAATCCGTGTTCCCGGCATGGATGGTTAGCATATTGGCGCTCTGAACCATGCTCATTTCAGGTCCTAATTTCCATTCTGCCGGCTGCAAAATAAATGCATCGAACACGATCCGCTGCTCCTCTTGAGCCTCGGCAAAATCCCATGACGAAAACCACAAAAGAACCAAAACAAACCTAAGCCACGGTGTCACCCGTGCATTTTTGCGGTGAAATGGCATGATTTTTGATTCGCCGTTTCTCATCTTCTCGAAGCCCACCCATCAAGGGACCACTCCATAATACAAACCGAGAACCCTCGCAGACGCTCCTTTCCCCACAGGTTGGACACGCCATGCCACGAGCGCAGTCCCTGCAGGGACGCGTTCCTCCAAAATATTGAAACTCGATTCGTAAAGCCCAGGCTCGCCTGCTTCATGAATCACCTCCACCGACTTGAGAAACATCCCCTTCCCGTCATAACACATCGCATCCACAGAAACGCCTCCCTCCACATCCAGCAGTTCAAGCATGCAGGTGCCCTTGGGATGATAGACCACCTTGTCGGAAAAAATAATCCCAGCTTGGCTGACGTTCCCATCCAGTTTCATTCCCAGGGAATCCTCGTCCACGTCCACAGCCACACCCTCTTCAGACGAAAAAGTGGAATCAGGTTTGTAGGTTTGAATGAGATTCGTCCCTGGATGCTTCCAGGCGCGCGAAGCATGCACCAGCAGGCGGGAGAGCACGATCTCTGAATCTTTGCCCTCAACCCAAACCTTCAGTCTAAATTTATAAGGACGCTTCTCCGGAGGACGAAAGTCGATGAGCCGGACATTCAAAAGCGAATTCGACGAGGAGTGCTGAAGAAGATTGGAAGCTTTGATAAAATTTTCATCCGCCCCAATCCATTCGATCTGAACTCCAAGTGTTCCATTCTTCACCGAAGCGAGCTGCACATCCAGCAAGGTGTTTTCCGCCAGGCCGAAGACCATTTCCGGCGCCGCCCAGCCGTAAGCCTTGTCTCCGTTTTGCAAAAGAATCCCCTCCTCTTTGAAGTGCAGGCTAATGTCTTGGCTTGATTTCCACTGCCCGGGACCGGACTGAAGCCCATTGAAGAGGATCCGATCACCGACGTCTTGACTCCGGGTGTTGACAGTAAAAAAAAGAAGAGCAGAGAAAAAAAGACATCGGGAAAAAATCACACTGTGTAAAATAGCGTTTCCTTCCTCGAAATTCGAGAGCCATTTTAAGGCTCAGAACGGGCCGGGAGGATGTCGCATGCGAATATTTCTGGCTTTTTCCATCCCTTTATAAATGGAAGCGACATGACCATCGCAGAAAAGAAAATTGGCCGCCTGAGATTGCGGAAAGGAGAGTTTCTCATGACCAAAATCAACGACCTTTAAGGAATTCAGCTGCCGGGCACAAACGGAGGATATGTGCCCCTGGAAAGAGGACCCCACCAAGGCCCGGCAGCCTTCATTTCAAATGGACCACATCTTTGACCCCATCCGATCAAAACAGGCCCATAGAAAATGTTCCCCATCACATTATAATCTACTCTGTTTTCGTCATAAGGATTTAGCCAAAATGGAAAATTTTTTCGCCGATTCGGAATTAATGACAGATTTCTGGCAAGAACCGATGCAAGATACCAAGCAGACGCAGGGCGGAAAGGGATTACGAGCCCGTGCGAAGATGCTTTACTCACCCCATACAGGAGCTTTTACTTTGCCTCTTTTCAAATGAAACTCACCATTCACGGCGCGGCTCGTACCACCACCGGATCGATGTATCTCCTTGAAGCGTGCGGAAAAAGGATTCTTTTCGAATGTGGATTTTTTCAAGGCAAGCGCAAGGAATCGATGGACCGCAACCGTCAATTCCCCTTCAAGCCTTCCGAGATCGACTTAATGCTGCTTTCCCATGCGCACATCGACCACAGCGGGAACATTCCCAACCTTGTCCGACAAGGATTTCAGGGTCCCATCTTTTGCAATCACGCGACACGTGACCTGGCGACTTTAATGCTCGAGGATAGCGCGCACATCCAGGAGTCGGATTGCGCCTTTATCAATCGCCGCAACGAAAAACTCGGGAAAAAGAACCTTCCTCCCGCAGAGCCGCTCTATACGCGTCTCGACGCCCAAAAAGCCGCCAAACAGTTTGTTTCCATTGCCTACGACCACTCGTTCGATCTCGTGGAAGGCATCACCGTCACATTTTGCGACGCAGGGCACATCCTCGGATCATCCGAAATCATCTTTGATCTGCGCGAAAACGGACGCCATGTGAGGCTTGTTTTTAGCGGCGATCTCGGACGTGGCAACAACGCCATCCTTCGGGATCCGACTCCTTTTGAAGATGTCGAAGTCCTCCTCATGGAATCGACGTATGGTGGACGCGTTCACGAGGCTCAGGAACTCGCAAATGCACGTCTTGCAGAAATTATCAATCAAACGCTCGAACGCGGCGGCAAAGTGATTATTCCTGCTTTTTCCGTGGGCCGCACCCAGCAGCTTGTCCACTCTCTCCACGATCTCACGGCTCACAAAATCGTCCGGAACATCCCCGTCTTCGTCGACAGCCCTCTTTCCATCAATGCAACCGAGGTCTTCCGCCTGCATCCTGAATGTTTCAACCAGTCCACCTACGAGATGCTCCGTCACCACGAAAATCCGTTTGGCCTAAAAAATCTGACCTACATCCGCAGCTCCGAGGAATCTAAAAAGCTCAATGACCGGCACGATCCCTGCATCATCATCGCGGCATCGGGCATGTGTGAAGCGGGCCGGATCCGTCATCATCTCCGAAACAACATTGGAGATCCGCGCAACACCGTCCTCATGGTCGGCTTCTGCGCACCCAACACCCTCGGCAGGGCGATGCATGATCGTTCCCCCAAGGTTTCCATTTTTGGCGAGGAACATGAAGTTCGCGCCCAAATTGAAACCATTGATGCATTCAGCGCGCATGCGGACCGCAACGAGCTCTTGGACCTCGTCCGGCATAGCACGGGATCGTTCAAACGCATCCTTTTGACCCACGGACAAGAGGATCAGTCCGAAGCGTTGGCATCGGCATTGAGGGTGAGCCACCCTCAATCCCAGATTGTCATTCCGAATTTGCACGATATGATTGACTTGTAACACATCAAGCTAGCCCCGCATGGACCTGTTTGCCGACATCGTGCAGCCTCAGAAGCAGCCCGAGGTGCCTCCTGAAAAGGAATCTCCCCCATCCCGGCGCCCCGTTGACGTGCCCCTGCCTGTTTTGACAACTGGAATTCCGGTTTACATTCCCCTCTTGTCCAATCCGTTCGAGCCGGATTCGGTCTATTGGCACAGGGTCGTAATTGCCATCGCGCTTTCTCTGTTTTTGAATTTTTTCCTGCTCTGGATTTCTCTGGTCTTTCACATCACGGATTGGACATGGCTTAAACCCGCTCCCAAGCCGCACGCAAGCAAGGAAATGACCCAACTCGTGTTGATGCAACGCCCCCCTCCAATCCCACGCCACGAGTCGCCCACTTTTCTTGAAACCGACCCGAGCCAAGCCGAGCGGGAAAAACCAAAAGACGCGCCTTTTTATTCGGAGCACAACACGCGCGCGACCCAAACGTCGGCTACCCCGGAAAAGTCGAATGAGATGCCGAACATGAACGGGAACAACACCAAGACGATGGCCACTGAAACGGTGCTCCCCACACGGCCAGCACCTCCGCCGTCGCCCCCGATGCCTGAAGGCCCAGCGACTCCACCGGAAAAACCGGCCGCGCCCCCTTCCTCGCCGCAAAAATCTCCCCCTGACAATCCAACGCCAGGGGATCTTGCCTTGCTCAAAAAACCCGAGGAACGCCCCTTCACGCAAACAGAATCGCCAACGGAAAATTCCAAAACGAATCCTCAAACGGCGCCTCGGGCGCCTCCCGCTCCCAAAACTCTCCCGCAGAGTCGCGAGGTGCTGGCGCAACAGTCCAAAATCGCCGGCGGCGTCAACCGTGTCGGCAAAGCATACGCATTCGATTCCGCAGAGTCTCCTTTCGCCAGCTATGACAAAAAAATCATCGGAAAGATCGGGGCCTATTGGCAGCCCCTTGTTCAAAACAAGTTTTACGGTGAAACCATTGGAGAGGTCGAAGTGTCTTTCAAACTGATGGCCGATGGCCGAATTACCGAACTGCAAGTGACACACAACTCCGCCAATTCCGTTCTGGCCGGTTGGTGCCTTCAAGCCATTCAACAATCCGCCCCTTTTGATCCGTTTCCCGACACCATGAAAGCCATTGCGGGGGACTTCCGGGAAGGCAGCATCACGTTCGCCTATTAGAGCGAACGTCAGACCCATGAAACTCAAGCTCCCCGTGCGGCGATTTCCGCGGCAATTCGAGGAATATGTCGTCGAAATGATGGATGAGCCGCAAGCGGATATCCCTCTTCTCCAGGAGGATCTCGCAAATATTCGTCAACTCAATCGCTGGCTCGGCGCTCATCGTCTGGTTCGATCGGAATGCAAACGATTCTTCACCTCTTGGCGTGGAACAACCCCCTGCCGAGTGCTGGATGTCTGCACAGGCTCAGCCGATTTGCCCAGAAGCATGGTGGACTGGTGCCGTCGCCAAAAAATTGCGGTTGAAATCCAGGCGACGGACAAAAATCCTGTGATGCGGCAGATCGCCTGTTCCCTTTCGGAAGACTATCCTGAAATTCACGTCTCGGAAGCGGATGTGACCCGCCTGGAGTTCGATCATGATTCCTTTGATCTCGTGATGTGCCATCTCGCTCTCCATCATTTCTCAGCAAAACAGGCCGTCGATATTCTCAAAGACCTTTGGCTCGTCTCCAGACATACACTCCTCATCACCGATCTTCACCGGAACCGGCTCATGGCATTCGCCGCCCGTGCTTTCATTCCATGGTTCACATCCAATCCCATGACACGTTTCGATGCCGCGCTCTCCGCACGGCGCGCATTCAGTGAAGACGAAATGCGGCGGCTCGCATTTCATGCTGAAATTCCTTCTCCCGAAATCCGGCGTTACTTTCTGGGCCGGCAGGTCTTGGTCGCAAGCAAAGCGCATTGAAGCCAGCTGCCCTATCCAGAGTGCCGATTCCTGCTGCCTGCAGAGTTGCAAGCTCTATTCAAAAATCCACCACCACTCGGGATTGAGGAGTGATGATGATTAAAAAAGAATGGATATGCGACGGGAGGCACTTTGCGCTGGAGCAGCGCTCTAGGATTTTCCAGCAGCCTGCTAAACGTCTTTGGACACGACCGACTTTGCGCGAGAAGGCGGCAACGGGCGCGCGACACGGCCATGAGGCTCCGGCGGAGGCTCGTCGCTCAAAGGTTCATCGTATCCGATTTTTCCTTTTGTCGCCTGGCGCACTTCCTTCGTTTGCTTTTGACCGAGACCGAAGAAATTGAAATCGGCAAGGTGACCCAGCACACGCATTCCGCCGCGAATGAGATATTTGACGTCCTCAAAATTTCGCACTGAAGAAACCTGGTTCCAGATGAAACGCGGCGTCAGAAAGCTGTTGTAAATCCCGCGTGTCATATCGAGCAGTTCATCGTCTGGAATGGGACACTTCATGATAGGATCGCGCATTCCATAATCATCCCAGTCTTCCGTACGTAGTAAATTCTGCTCTTTGCATTCTTTAAACAGCGGCGTGCCGGGATAGGGCATGCAGATCGTGGCCTGCAACGTGTCGATGTAGCCCTTGTCGAAGAGACTTCGAGTGAGATCGATCGTGCGCTGCGCCTCCTCTTTCGTCTCCCACGGATAACCGACCATGCACGTGACGTGCGGCATCAGCCCTGCCTTTTTTGCAAGCCGCATCGATTCTTCGATCTTATCGGCCTGTCCCAGCTTATGCAGACGATCCAGAGTGCTCTGGTTCGCCGACTCCAATCCGAAGAGCATGAATCGGAAATTTGCCTTTCCCATCAAATCGTAATCTTCCTCGGAAAGAGCGCCAGGGATCATATTGCAGCCAAGCGTAATCTTTTCATGATAACCGCGCTGGATCACCTCTTTGCAAAATTCCTTTAACCAGCCTCCTGCAGGAAATGTTCCCGTATCATCGAACACTTCGCGCACGCCGAGGTCAATCAAGTGACCGATCTCATCGGCATGTTGCTGGGCGGTGCGGCATCGGAAATTGGTGAACGTCGTCGTCCATGAGCAAAACGTGCAACGTCCCCACCAGCAATCCCGCCCCACCATCGTGTACGTGCCGGGAAGATATTTAAAATTTCCGTTTTCCTTCGCATAAAGATGCCACTTGGAGAGCTGGCGGTCGATCATGGGCAATACATCCAATCCATGTTTCAACTCGAAACGTCCTGTGGAAACAATTTTGTCTGTCGCGTCGCGCCTGCCGTCGCGCCAGAAATAAACGCCCGGTTCCAAATCCGTGCCCTTGTCGAGATGCGCGCATAAATTGAGCAGCGCAAAATCGAAATCGCCGCCCGTGATGCAATAATCGGCCTGGCAGTTGCGCAACGATTCCTCTGGCATCCCTGTGATGTGATCGCCCATCAGGACATATTTGGTCTTGGGGTAGATCGCCTTCAGCTTGTCGATATATTTCCAATACCGTTTGACCACGGGCGTTTTGACTTCAATGGCAAGCACGTCGGGCTGGATCTGTCCGAACCGTTTGTCCCAATCCTCCACGCTGTCCATCTGCGCCACGCCATCCTCCCAATAAACGTCGTGCCCGGCCTGTTTCAAAACCGTCGCCGCATAAGCCGGCACGCACGGAAAAATGAAGGTGGGTTTGTTGAACCACTGAAACTGGCGGTTCTGGGAAATCAGCGGAACGCCCTTTTTATCGGGAAGCGGCGGATACGCGATCATGACTTTCAAAGGCATATGCGCAGCAAGCTAAAGGGAGATGTTCAAACAGGCGGCACGAACCCTGCCAAGTTATTCATTGCGTGTGACTTGCGGAAGTTTTCCAAGCGCAAACCCCACCCTCTATACCATATATCGACACGATTCCCCTGCCAAGCTTAATGATCCGTATTCCCTCCCTTCATAACATAAGTTAATTTGCTTACCCTCCGAAGTCATGACCTAAAGCCGGGGGATCTGAGGGAAGTGATCGAAATGTTGATCGCGTGCGAAGAGCCAGAGATCGTGTTGAACCACAAGCGCGCCAATCCAGAGATCGTTGATGGGAATGGGAGTGCCTTGAGTCCGGAGCTGGCGAAAAAGGCGGGCGTAATGATGCGTGGTCTGTTCGTCGGCGTAGAGGACAGAGACGCGCGGCGAGCTTAAAAATTGTGTCAACGTGCGCTCGTTCTCTTGCGAACAAATCCCGCAAAAAAATCCGGCGCGCAGTTCCCCGAGGGTGACGAATGGCAGAAAAATGCGTTCTGCTTCCTGAATTTGAGCAAGGGTATCGGCGTCTCCCTTGCAGAAGTCCACATAGCGGTTCGTATCCAGCGCGATTCTCATTTCCAGAGGTTGGGATCAATTTGGTCCTGAGCACGAATGGCTTCATCAAACTTCGGATCTTTCATCCAGGCGCCAGCGAGTTTATCGAGATCATGATATTTGGCTTTCGACTCCGTCAGTCCCGAGCCACGCACCAAGGCTTGGACAATGGTTTCATTGAAGCTTTGATTTTCTTGCTTCGCCATGGATCGCAATACCTCATCCACTTTGGGTGGAATCTGACGGATCGTATATTGAATCGATTTAATGCATGCAATATATTCAAAAATTGCATACATGTCAACTGGGCCTTGGGTAAGGCCGCGGCATGAATCTGTGAGATGGATCCATGGCTCAAGCTTACGAAGCTTGGACGTTCAGCTCCCTTTAAAGGATTTCTGCTTCCTCGGGCAGTCGTGGAGAAATGAGTCCTCCCAAGAATGAAACGCCATAGATCAAGTGCGACGCAAAAGCCACCATGAAGGCGGGAATGATCAGCGATAATGAGGTGCCAACAAAACTCACGAGAAGCAACAAGGCATAGATCGACGACAACAGAGCGAGAATCCAGCCGGCCCCCGGCTGGCCGAGGAGTGCAAGGATCGAGAGCACCACTCCCGCGAGCACCGCCATCGACGGCATGAAATAAGGCAGTTTGCACGACGTTTCTGGATAGCGCTTCGCAAAATAACCGCGATGGAGCCCGTAATTCCCGAGCTGAATGAAATGTTTTTTCAACGAAGGCCGGCGATGATGTTCAATCACCGCCCGGGGCTCGTAGCGGATGCGATAACCCTCTTTTACGAGCGAAAGGCAAAATTCCGTATCTTCACCGGGCCAAAAATCGGTCCGAAATCCACCCACTTTTTCGAACACGGATCGGCGTACGAGCAAATTGCAGCTCGGGAAATCCGTCACATCGCGCAATGTGCCAGGGCGGTAGCGATAAAATTCGGTTCCCGAGATCATCCACGATTCATACACGACCCCGCTTACCTGCGCCCAAAAGGGATCGTTGTGAGGTGTGACGGACGGTCCGCCTACCGCCCCAACATCCGCCGTTTGAAAATGGACGAGGGCCGCCGCGAGCCAGCCCGGCTGTGGCCGGGTGTCGTCATCAATGAACGCCAAAATGTCTCCGTGGCTCAGTTCCACCCCGCGATTGCGTTTGCGGGCGGGTGACATCGATCCCGTCGCTTCTTCGATCACCCGGAGATCGGGCGATGGCAGCGGCACATCGGGCAAAACAATGATCTCCACCTCCATCTCCTGCTTGAGGCATGCGTCGATGCAAGGCTTCAGGTATCCCTGGTCCTGCCTCAGCGGGATGATGATGCTCACCATACTTATTTGAGCCGCTTTCTCACGGACTCCACTTTCGAGCGGATCCGACCTCGCCTGCCAGGACGCAGGTCCAACTTGATGGCTGCCGTCACACGAGAATTCCCCTTGAGCACCTCGCGAACGCAATTTTTGACGACCTCGAAACAGTCGTCGAGGCTGCCCTCAAGAATCGTCCCCATCGCATGCAGCTCATACTCGAGCCCTGAGCTTTCGATAAGCCGCACACAGCTTGCGACGTACGCGCCCACCGATTCACCCGCACCAAGCGGCGTGACGCTAAATTCGACCAAGGTATCTTCGTTCATGAGAAAATGATGCTCGCTCACACCCACCTTTGCCAAGCAGAAGTCATTCCAGAAATCGCATGAGCACGTAGAGCGCCCAATAATAGGACCAGTGGGCGCGTCCTGATTCATAATCCGATTTCCATGATTCGATCTTTCGACGGTCGAGGAACCGGGTCCACACTCCACCCTGTGCGAGCCGGCGGTTGAAATCCTCGCACACACTTCCCCGCAGCCATTCCTCCCACGGAAACACAAATCCTTGCTTCGGCCTGCGCACCACATCCTGGGGAAGCGGACGTTTCAAAGCATGACGCAAAACCCATTTCGGATAGCCGTCCCCGGGCACGGGATTCGCCAGGAAACGAAACGCGAAGCGTGCCACTTCGATGTCCACCAGGGGAGTGCGCACTTCCAAGCTATGCGCCATCGACATGACATCCGTGTCGCGCAATAATTGCGACCCCATGTAGCGCGTGAACTCCAATCCACCCACGCCCACCGAATCTGGAAGTTTTTCCGTCGTGACCCACGCCGTTTCGTCAAAAAACCGTTCCTGGGCGCGGCGCGCATGCACCCGCGCGTCAGGAAGAAAAAGCGACTCGAGCCATTTTCCCACAAAGAGCCCGCGGCAGGCAAGATAACCGCTTCGAAGATCGGCCGGAGAGGATCGGAAAATTTCCGCGACACGGCTGCGGGATGCATTCGCTCCGCGCACTTCGATCAACGCCGCCGCCGCGGCACGACTCACAGAACCGCCCATCGAGGCCATTCGCATCAAGGTGGCGATCTTCGGAGCGCGCTCAAATGTGGAATAACCCGCAAACAATTCGTCGCCGCCCACGCCGGAGAGCGCCACCGTCAGGCCGGCGCGCCGCGCCGCTTTGGAAACCATGAAGGTGTTAAATCCATCGATGCTCGGCAAATCCAGATGCTGAAAGAACACGTCGAGATCGCGCTCAAATTCGGCCCGATCTAATTTTATTTCAGTGTGCGCTGTCCGATAGAGTTCAGCCGTCTGAAGGGCCAAGGCGCTTTCGTCGAGCGAATGCCCTGGCAGTCCCACAGAAACGGTATGAATCCGATCAGGCGAAACCTCAGAGGCAAGGCCTGCCAAGGTTCCGCTGTCGATGCCACCGCTCAAAAAAATGCCGATCGGCACATCGCTCGCGAGATGTTTCGACACGGAATCGCGCAAGAGGCACGCCATCTCCTCCGGATTCGCCGGCGAAGCATGCGCCGCTTCCCGGGAAAATTGGGAGATGATGGAATCCCACTTCGAATGCTTCAAGCCATCGCGCCGCTCGAGCACTTCACCCGGACGAAGCGCCTTCACGTTGTTGCGATGGGTGCGCCCGGGGGGGACAGAACCCAAAAGAAGAAAATCCGCCACGCCTTCCTCGTCGAATGCGCGCTTCACGGAAAAAACGTCAAAGGCGCCGATTTCGGAGGCGAATGCAAACCAGTCTTCGTCTTCGTACACGTAGAGCGGCTTGATTCCCAGCGGATCGCGCGCGAGTTCCAGCGAGCCTGATTTTTCGTCGTAAACCGCGGCCGCATACATCCCCCGCAATTTACTCCAGGCAGCCTTCCCATGCTCTTCGATGACATGAACAATCACCTCCGAATCCGATTGGGAGGCAAAGCGGTGGCCCTGATTCAAAAGCGCTTCGCGGAGTTCCCGATAGTTGTAGATCTCGCCGTTCACCACGGTCGCCAGAGACCTGTCTTCGTTAAAAAGCGGCTGCCGCCCCGCAGGCGACAAGTCTAGGATGGAAAGGCGGCAATGACCCAGCACCGTCCCATGACGCCCGTCGATGTGCATTCCCTCATCATCTGGCCCGCGATGCCGCATCGCCGCCATCATCCCGCGGCAGAAACCCGCCGCTTTCTCAATGGAACTTTCCAGCCGCTTCGATTGAATTCCACAAATGGCGCACATAAACGAAACGGCTACCTGCCGCGTTCCACCATGAACGATTCCAGGATAAGGACATCGATGTTCGTGTTTTGAAAACAATGGATCGCGTCGTCCGGCGTGCAGACGATCGGCTCGCTGTCGTTGAACGAGGTGTTGATCACCAATCCGACGCCGCTGAGCTTCTTGAATTCGGAAATCAATTCGTAATAGACCGGGTTTTGCTGGGGTGTCACCGTCTGCAGCCGTCCCGTGCCATCCACGTGCAGGGCGCCCGCAATTTTAGACGCCTGCGCCGCCCTTGCCTTGTGAACCAGCAGCATGAAGGGCGATGGATCGGATTGTTCGAAAAGTGCGGCGGCCTCCTCCAGCATCAGCGAGGGCGCGAAGGGCCGGAATGACTCGCGGTGCTTCACGCGCCGATTGAGGATGTCCTTCATGTCGGCGTGGCGCGGGTCGGCAAGGATGCTTCGGTTCCCCAGGGCGCGCGGCCCAAACTCCATCCGTCCTTGAAACCATCCCACCACCTTGCCTTCCGCGATGCAGCGCGCCGCCGTCTGCACGGCACGTTCAAGACGCTGGAACGGAAGATTGGCCCGGCGAAGCGCTTTTTCGATCTGGCTCGGGGTGAAAGCCGGGCCCCATGACGCATGGTTCATTTCAAAGGACCGTGGGGCCCCGCAAATCTGATGCTGCACGTAAAATGCCGCGCCAATCGCGGTGCCGTCGTCGGCAGCCGCAGGCTGAATATAAATTTCCTTGAACGGCGTCTCCGAGAGGATCCGTCCGTTGACCACGCTGTTCAATGCAACGCCCCCTGCGAAACAGAGGCGCGTCTTCCCCGTATGTCGGGCGAGATGCCGCACGATTTCCAGGATCACCTCCTCGACATGAATCTGCATCGACGCCGCGACATCATAAAAATGCTGATTGAGCGGCTCTCCCTTCTGGCGCGCCGGTCCGAGCAGGGTGATCAGCTTGTCGCTGTAAAGCGTCCCGATCTCCGGCGATCCCTCGGCCCAGCTCATTGCGACGCCGCGCGAGTGATGCGTGAAATAGCCGAGCCCGAGCCGAATCAATCCACCCGGATCAAAGCGCAGGAGTTTGCGCATCGACTCGAGATATTTGGGCGTGCCGAAGGAGGCGAGCGCCATCACCTTGCCCTCGTCGCCATAGTGCGGAAATCCGAGGTATTGGGTGAGCGCGGTGTAAAAAATTCCGATGGAATGCGGAAAGCTGATGCGCTGCAGCACCTCCATCTGATTCCCCTTGCCGGTCGCGATCAGACCGCTGCAAAAATCCCCGAAGCCATCGAGCGTGAGGATGGCGGAGTCGTCGAATGGCGACACAAAAAACGCGCTCGCCGCATGTGCGAGGTGATGCTCCACGCAATGGAAGTGGACGTGCGGCGGAAGCCCCCCGGACCATAATTCGGCGAAATGGTTGCGGGTTGAGCCGACAGAGATCGTGCTTTGAGCCGATTTCCATGCATTCTTTTTCCGCCACAGGCCGGACGACAGCACATGCCACACCTTGTGCGGCAGATTCGCGGTGGGTTTGCGCGAAATGGCAACGTGGTCGAGGTCGGCGAGTTGCAGGCCCACTTCCCGCAGGCAATATTCGACCGCCAGCTTCGGAAATCCGGCGCAATGCTTCTGGCGATTGAAGCGTTCTTCCGCGGCGGCTGCGATCAGACGTCCATCGATGATCAACGCCGCCGCCGCATCGCCATGATAGGCATTCAGGCCGAGGATCTTCATGGATGGCACACACGTACATCATTCCCGTCCAAGTGTGAAACAGATTCAAACAGATCCTCGACAAGCTCCTGCGGGTGACTTAAGCAGGGGAAATCCGAATGGCTCTTCGCATCCTTTATCTGACGGTCGCGTGCGCGCTGCTTGCCGGGTGCAGCAACAATCCCCATCCGCCACCGTTCCGTGAAAAACGCGCCGATGGAACGCCGTGGCAAGCCTCTTATCGTCCATTTCCCGACGATCCGCGGTCGCTGGATCCGCAATTCAGCTACGACACGCTCGGCCATGCTGTCGTCAGCCTCGTTTACGAGGAAATGCTGGAATATCACCCTCTCAAGACCGATCCGTATGAATTAATTCCATGCCTCGCAGACGGGATGCCCGAGCCCATTTCCGGATCGGATGGAACACTCGCTTACAGATTTCGAATCAAACGCGGCGTTTATTTCCACGATGATCCCTGTTTCAGCAGCGGAAAAGGCCGCGAACTGGTCGCCGCGGACATGGCATATGCCTTCAACCGAATCGCGGATCCCAAAGTGGAATGCCCCGTCCTCTCCACCCTCGCCGAGTTTGTGGTCGGCCTTCAAGAGCGCAACGATGAGGCGAAGAGAACAAAATCGTTTGATTATTCGAAACCATTTCCCGGCATTCGCGTGATCGATGACCACACGTTCGACATTCTGTTGCTCAAACCATTTCCCCAGCTTCTTTACTGGATGGCCATGCCGTTCACCGCACCGGTTCCCCGCGAGGCGGTTGAATATTATGATGGCAGGTCACACGACGGCACCATTCGACAGCAATTCAAATTCAAGCCCGTCGGCACCGGACCCTTTCGCCTCGTGGAATGGAAGAAGGGCCTTTCGCTGCGGTTGATCCGGAACGACAACTACACCGCGACGCGATTTCCGACCGAAGGCTGGCCCGCCGCGGATGCGGCGCGCTACCAGGCCATGGCCGGAAAACCAATTCCCTTCCTCGACGAAGTGGATTTTCGGATCATTCGTGAGAGCATTCCGGCGTGGCTCCTTTTTCGCCAGGGTTATGTCGAAGCGGCGGGACTCGGCAAGGACGTGTTCGACACGGCGGTGAGCGCGCGGCAGGAATTGACGCCTGAATATCAGGCACGCGGCGTCTGGCTCTACAAGGATGCGGAACCCTCCACCTTTTATTTCCAGTTCAACATGCAAAATCCTGTGGTTGGAAAAAATCGCAAGCTGCGGCAGGCCATTTCCGCCGTTTATGACGTCGACCTGGAAATTGATATTTTCATGAACGGCATCTATCTCAATGCCCAGCAGTTGCTTCCCCCGGGTGTTTATGGATATCAGGCCGATTTCAAAGATCCCTATCGCCAGCACAATGTCGAGCAGGCGCGGCAACTTCTGGCCGAGGCGGGTTATCCCAACGGCTATGACGCAAAAACAGGCAAGCAACTTCAACTCACGCTCGACCTGACCGTCGATGACGCGGAGAGCCGGCAGCTTGCGGAGTTCGAAAAGGAACAGATCGAGAAATTGGGAATCTCCGTCAAGGTGGAAGAAAACCTCTGGGCAACCCAACAGGACAAAATGGATCGTGGAAATTTCCAGTTTACCGCTTCCGGATGGAACGCCGACTATCCCGATCCCGAAAATTTTTTCTTCCTTTTTTACGGGAAAAACATTCCACCGGAGGGCAACAACAACAGCCGCTATGCCAATCCCGAGTTCGACCGCCTTTTTGAAAAGATGCGCGCCATGGAAAACTCACCAGAACGCCTCGATCTCATCCATCGGCTGAACGCCATCCTTACGGAGGATTGTCCGATGATTCCGCTCTATCATCCAGTCGCCTTCCATTTGAGCCAGCCCTGGGCGCCGCGCGTCGTCCTGAACCCACTCGTGAGCAACGGGCTTAAATACACGCAGATCGACGTGGCGATGCGGAAGCAAAAGCAGGTCGAATGGAATCGAAAACCGATGTGGCCGCTCGCTGGAATCGCCGCTTTCCTTGCCGCCGCGGGCATGTTTGCATACCGATGGAGTCAACGACATGGCTAGTTACCTGATCCGGCGCATTCTCTACATGGTGCCTATCATTTTCGGCGTGATGGTGATCACGTTCGTCCTTTTCTTCGTGGTCCAGTCGCCGACGGCCATGGCGAAACGCATTCTCGGACCGAAGGCAAAACCGGAAGCCATCCAGAACTGGCTGCACAATCGCGGTTACGACAAACCCCGCTTCATCAACACCCAGCCCGGCGCAACATGGTGGGATTCTCAATTCGTGCATCAGATGAAAGCCCTGGCGACGTTTGATCTCGGCTATTCCGACGCGACTGGAGAGAGCATCGCCCGCATGTTCCGGCAGGGCGCCATTCCCTCGCTTCTGATCACGGTGCCGAGCTTTATCTTCGGATTTTTGATCTCCCTCAGCGCGGCGTTGTTTTTCGTCTTCGTCCGCGATTCGCGCACGGATTTGTTTGGCGTCATCCTTTGCGTTGCGATGATGAGCATTCCCATCCAGGTGTACGTGATTTTTGGGCAGTGGCTCATCGCCGTGAAAACCTCCTATCTTCCCGCGTTCGGCTTTTACCTGTCGGGCGCTTCGACGATCAAATTTTTGGTTCTCCCGGTGATCCTCTATACGCTCGCCGATCTCGGGGGTGAAGTCCGGTTGTATCGCACCATCTTTCTCGAGGAGATTCATCAGGAATACGTGAAAACCGCACAGGCCAAGGGCGTCTCGCCGGCGCGCGTGCTTTTTGTGCACGTGCTGAAAAATGGAATGATTTCGATTATCACGCTCGTGGTGGCCTCGCTTCCCTTCCTCATCATCGGCTCGCTTGTGCTTGAAAACTTCTTCGGCATTCCTGGCCTTGGCAATCTCACGGTCAACGCCATCCGCACTTCGGACTTCGCCGTCGTGCGCACGACCGTTTACCTGGGATCGCTGCTCTATCTCGTGGGATTGTTGCTCACGGACATTTGCTACGCTGCCGTGGATCCCCGCATTCGATTCCAATGAATTTCCCCCTCTGGATTCAAAATCTCGCCATATTCCTGCTGGCGGCCTCGATGGGCTCGGCATTCTGGTTCGTGGCCCGCTCACCGCGCTGGCAACGCGCCACACGGCGCTTTCGCAACGACAAAGTCGGTCTCCTGTCCGCCTGCGTGATCTCGGTCTATCTTTTCATCGGTTTGCTCGATTCTGTGCAAATCCCTGCCGGTCCGCATCGCGATCGCACCGCCCTGGACTGGATGTTTCATGGGATAAAGAGGGAACGCACCTACAGCGCGCCGCTGGCATCCACAAGCTATTCGGCAACCCGCCCTCAACCGCTCGAAGGGCGTCACGTTCTGGGCACCGATGTTTTAGGCAAGGACGTGTTACTCCAGACACTCAAAGCCTGCCGCACCGCGCTCATCATCGGTGGACTCACCAGCATGATTTACATTCCCCTTGGCACTCTTTTTGGCGTTCTCGCCGGCTACTATCGGCGATGGGTCGATGACGTGATTCAATATATCTACAGCACCCTCGCGACAATCCCAAGCATTCTACTCCTCATCGCCATCATCATGGCATTGGGCAAGGGCCTTCCCCAAATTTCCATTGCGCTGGGTGTCACGGCGTGGGTTGGCCTTTGCCGTCTCATTCGTGGCGAAACGATGCGTCAATCGCAACGCGCGTACGTCGAAGCGGCGCGCGCGTTGGGACAAAGCCATCGACAGATCATTTGCCGGCATATTCTCCCCAATGTGATGCATCTGGTCATTATCAATTTCATTCTGGGGTTTTCCGGGTTCGTCATGACCGAGTCGATTTTGAGCTACCTCGGCGTCGGCGTTCCGGTCGGAACACCTTCGTGGGGTCAGATGATCGATTCCGCACGCATGGAACTCGCCCGGGAGCCGGCCGTATGGTGGAACCTGGGAGCTTCGGCATGCGCCCTTTTCTTCCTCGTCCTGGCTCTCAACCTCCTCGGCGACGCCTTGCGCCGCGCTTTCGACCCACGCGGTTCCTCTGTTTCTGTATCGCGCTGAAAAGACCGTGTCGAAAAGGGAGCCATCTTTGCAAATTCACGCTTTTTCCAGATGTTGGATCCTGTTAAATTTAAAGCATGTCGCTCCTTGAAGTTCGCAATCTTCGCATTCAATTCGTGACGGAAGAGGGAGAGACTCAAGCCGTTGACGATATCAGCTTCTTCGTGGACTCTGGCGAAACCGTGGCGCTTGTGGGAGAAAGCGGCAGCGGCAAAAGCGTGACCGCTCTCTCGCTTTCCCGCTTGGTTCCAACCCCGCCCGCCCGATATCAGGGCGGACAGATTTTATTCGAAGGGAAAGATGTCCTTCAATTTTCAAAACGCCAGCTCCAAGACCTTCGTGGGGGAAAAATCGCTTACGTGTTCCAGGAGCCTTCCACCTCGCTGAATCCTGTGTTCCGAGTCCGCAATCAAATTGCCGAGGCGATCCATCTCCATCGGCGTGACGTGCAAGACGTCCGGGCAGAGATTCTGAATATCCTGGATCTTGTCGGCATTCGCGATCCGATTCGCGCCATGGAAGCCTATCCGCACCAATTGTCGGGAGGCATGCAACAGCGTGTGATGATCGCAATGGCGCTCGCATGCCGGCCAAAGCTCCTTGTGGCAGATGAGCCCACCACCGCTCTCGACGTGACCATCCAGGCGCAAATTCTCAACCTTCTCCGCGAGCTTCGAAAAAAACTCGGGATGGCGGTGTTGCTGATCACCCACAACTTCGCGATCGTCTCGAATTTGGCAGATCGTGTGCTTGTGATGTATCGTGGCAAGATTGTGGAACAAGGGCCAACTCAGGAGGTTTTGCACCATCCGAAACATCCCTACACCCAAGCGCTTCTTGCATGCATCCCAAAGATCGGCTCGATGGAGCGGCGGTTGACGACCATTGATCACGAGGCCCTCGCGCGCATGAGTTGATGAACACCGAGTCCAATTTTTCCAAGAATCCCAAACTTCTGCTCGAAGTGCGCGAGCTTTGCGTGCACTTTCCCATCCGAAGCGGACTTCTTTCCAGCGTCCAAAGTGTCGTCAAGGCTGTTGATGGTGTCTCGTTTGAAATTGCGCCGGGTGAAACGCTGGGTCTCGTCGGCGAAAGCGGCAGTGGAAAGACCACGGTCGGCCGCGCTCTGATCCGGCTCGCCCCCATTACAAGCGGCGACATTTTTTGGAAGAGTGACGACATCACACGCCTGCCCGAATCCCAATTTCGTTCGCTCCGCAAAGAAATCCAGATGATCTTCCAAGATCCTTTCGGCTCTTTGAATCCAAGACTCACGATTGGATCCATCGTGGGCGAGGCGCTCGAAATTCATTTTCCAGAGCTCAATCTCAAGGAACGCAAAGCGCGTGTGGCGGAGCTATTGAACCAGGTGGGGCTTTTGCCAGAGCACACTCGGCGTTATCCGCACGAATTCAGTGGAGGCCAGCGCCAGCGTATCGGCATTGCCCGCGCATTGGCTGTTCATCCGCAACTGATCATTTGCGATGAGCCCGTCAGCGCACTCGATGTCTCGGTGCAGGCTCAAATCATCAACCTTCTTCAGGACCTGCAAGAACAGATGGGCCTCTCCTACCTTTTCATCGGCCATGATCTGGGAGTGGTTCAGCACATGAGCGACCGCATCATGGTCATGAATGAAGGCAAGATCGTCGAGGCCGGAGACTGCAAGTCCATCTATCAGTCACCCCAACATCCCTACACCCAAAAGCTGCTCGCTGCCGTGCCAACCCTTGCATGACATTTCCCGCCCATCCACATCCCGATGAAGTGTTGATCGATCCGCATTCGCACAGCAAATATTCCGACGGACTGTCGACGCCGCGACGGATGTTCCTCCACGCAAAACGGCGCGGATTGCGCGGCCTTGTCATCACGGACCACGACACCGTCAAGCATTGGGAGGAAAGCCTGGAAGCCGCCCGTCACTCCCGCATGGCGACTGCCCTGGGCGTCGAAGTTTCCACCGCACAGGGTCACATGCTTGCATTCTTCGAATCTACCGCAAACGCGCGGAGCGTCGCACGGGCCCTCAAACTCGATCAGGGCGTGATTCACTATCTCGATGCGGATTCCGTCATCCGCCGCGTGCGCGACCTTGGGGGTGTGCTCGTCGTCCCGCATCCTTTCGGCCCCTTCTACCCCATGGGAAGCCGTTACCTCGACAAGGTCGACGGCATTGAGGAATACAATTCGTGGATCTTTCAGGATACACGCCGTTATCGCAACGCCTTCGATTACGCGAAGAAATACAAGATCGCCGCGTTGGGTGGCAGTGACAGCCATTATCCTTACACCGTCGGATTTGGAGCCACAGCCGTTCCAGTCGATACTGATTTCAACAAGCCGGACTGGTTCCTGCAATGCATCCTGCACAGGAAAACGCGGCCCATCGTCCAGCAGCGCCAGGTCCATCGCCGAATCAATTTCATCAAGTCGACGGTCAGCATCCCCCTGAATATGCGTTACAACGTCAAATTCTTCCGCTCCAAATGGCAAAATTATTGGCGTCAAAACTATCGCGAGCTGCTTCAGCGCGGGCTTTTCAAAGGGCCCCAGGAAGATGAACCGTTGCTTTCAAAAACGACGCATGAGGATGGATCTCAGAAGTAAGTCTTGATCCCGTGATGGTTTCTGGGAGTGGAAGTCCAGAATCAGCCGATGGAGGGCAGCCCGGGCTAAAGATCATGTGAAGGCCGGCGGTTACACCGGCCATCAACGGCTCTTTTAGAAGAGATGTGAAACTAGTTCGCGCGAGCGGGGGCTTTGCGTTCCGCGCTGGCCAGCGCGCTGCCTTCCTGAGCGTCGCGTTCGGCCATGGCAGCCTTGCGGCTTAAACGCACGCGGCCCTTTTCGTCCACTCCGATGCATTTGACCCACATTTCGTCGCCCTGTTTGCATACGTCTTCGACTTTATTGACACGCATATTTGCGAGTTCGGAAATATGAACCATTCCATCCCGGCCCGGCATGACTTCGACGAAGCAGCCGAATTCCTTGATGGTCACCACGCGGCCCCGATAAGTCTTGCCTACTTCGATGTCGCCGGCAATTCCCTCGACAAGGGACGCTGCTTTGTCGATGGCTTCCTGGCTTGAGCTGTAAATTTTGACTTCGCCCGAATCATCGATGGAAATTTCGGCTCCTGTTTCGTCCTGGATCTTGCGGATCATCTTGCCACCCGGCCCAATGACGGCGCCAATCTTCTCAGGATTAATACGCACCACCTTCACCTTGGGCGCATAAGCTGAAAGCTGCGCCCGCGGCTCCGCAATCACTTGATCCATCACATCAAGGATCTGCATCCGGGCTCGTTGCGCTGCTGCGATCGCCTCCTTCATGATGGGGAAAGGCAAACCCGCGAGCTTGAGATCGAGCTGAAATCCGGTAATGCCTTGACGCGTGCCCGCCACCTTGAAATCCATATCACCGAACGCGTCTTCCGTGCCAAGAATATCGGTCAGAAGCACGGCGCGATCCTGTTCCTTCACCAAACCGATCGAGATGCCCGCCACAGGGGCCTTCAGAGGCACTCCCGCATCCAAAAGAGCGAGCGTTCCGCCACAAATGGAAGCCATGGAGGTGGAACCATTCGATTCCATGATTTCCGAACTCAAACGGATCGTGTAGGGGAACTCGGGTCCTTTCGGAATCATCGGTTCGATCGAACGCTCGGCAAGGGCTCCATGGCCGATCTCGCGGCGTCCTGGGGAGCCGAATCGGCCGGTTTCGTTCACGCTGAAGGGCGGAAAATTGTAATGGAGGATAAAGCTCTTTGAGTTTTCGCCGCCTCCGTAATTATCCATTTCCTGGGTGTCCTCCGGCGAGCCGAGAGTCGCGAGCACCACGGTCTGGGTCTCGCCTCTCTGAAACATGGCAGAACCATGGGAGCGAGGAAGAAAACCCACCTCGCCCGAAAGGGCGCGAAGCTGATCGGTCCCCCGTCCATCACAACGTTTGCCATGATGGATAATGGTGTCGCGGATGGCGCGCTTCTGAATATATTCAAAAGCCTGACCGATTTCAAACGGTGTGATGTCAGGATATTTGGGAGTGAGCGTCGCAATCACCTCATCGCGAAGTTTGGAAACCTGCCCTTCGCGCTCCAGCTTGCTCGGAGTAAGGAGGGCTGGCACAATGCGTTCACCCACAAGCGCGCGTGCTTCTTCGAGAATCGATTCGCGGGGAATTCTGAGCACGGGAATGCGTTTTGTTTTTCCGGCCTGCTGCGCGAGTTCGCGCTGCATTGCGACCATTTCCTTCACATGCGTGTGCGCGAATTCCATGGCGCGATAAAAGTCATTTTCCGTAATTTCGTCCGATGCGCCTTCAATCATCAGGATATCCTCATCGGTGCCGACGTAAACGAGATCGAGTGTGCTGTCGAGCATCTCGGAATGGGTGGGATTTGCGACAAATTGGTCATGAACGCGGCCAACGCGCACAGCACCAATCGGCCCGTTCCACGGAATATCGGAAACCATCAATGCTGCGGAAGCTCCATTGATCGTGAGAATGTCGGGATCGATTTCGCCATCTGCGGAAAGAAGAATTCCAATCACCTGGGTTTCATTCATGAAACCTTTGGGAAAGAGCGTGCGCAGCGGACGATCGATCATGCGGCTCGTCAAAATTTCTTTTTCCGTGGGGCGCCCTTCGCGTTTGAAGTAGCCGCCCGGAAACTTACCGGCAGCAGCGGCTTTCTCGCGATAATCCACAGTAAGTGGAAACCAGTCCTTGTCCGTGGGCTTGGTGGCAGCCACGGAGGAGACGACGACGATGGTGTCGCCGGAACGAACCGTTACAGAACCGTCGGCTTGCTTGGCAAAGCGACCGGTTTCAATGGTGATATCATGTTGGCCGATGCGGCGGGAGACTGATGTAGGCATAATAGAGGGATGCGACGACCCAAATCTTGACCCTCTGGCATTGGCAAGAGAACATCACGAAGCCCAAGGAAATCGGAATCCGAGATGTGCTCTGCAACAATGCCTGGGGACGAATAAACGGTCGACGCTTACTTTCTGAGGTTAAGTTTCTTGATGAGCTTCTGATAGCGAGGCGTATCGGTGCGATTGAGATAATCCAACAAAGTCCGGCGCTGGCTTACCATGCGAAGCAAGCCACGGCGCGAGCTATGGTCCTTGATATTCTTCTGCAGGTGGCCGGTCAACTCGTTGATATGCTCGGTCAACAGGGCGATCTGCACGTCCGTCGAGCCTGTGTCCTTGTCATGCAACTGATGTTCCTTCGCGATCTGCTTTTTGATTTTAGCTTCCATACTTTCATGCGTAAACCCACCCAAACGAATGCCGGGACGGCTTCACGTAGAAGGGACATTCTAGGAGGGCTTGATGTCCGAAGCAAGCTTCATTTTTCCCGACTAGGTCGGTTCCCCTCAATGCTTCGTGGCTCGGATATATTCCCCCCTCCATGACTCGGGAGGAGGATGTATAAGAAATTCATGAATCCTCTGGACAAAAACAAAGCTCGGGGGGTCCTTTGGAAACTCCTTCAAGATTTCTTCAAAGGACGCCAGGGACAAAGTCCATTCCCGTTTCCAATAAAGTTCCATCGCTCTTGCAAACGCTTCCGCCAGTCGAATCTGTGCGGCAGACGCCTGAGCCCGTGTCGCCATGAGTTCGTAGATGAGAATCGGCTCCGTCTTGCCCAAGACCACGATTTTGTCCATTGGACGGGCCACCATTTCGCCTTGGGTTCGCTCGAACGTGTTTTGGCCGATTAAAATGCGGATGCCGTAATCCTTGGCGGCAGGCTCAAGTCGCGCCGCAAAGTTGACCGCATCACCCATCACGGTGTACTCATGGCGCTCGCGCGATCCCATCTTGCCAGCGGAAACAATGCCGGAATTGATTCCCATGCGCACTTTGAGATCAATCCGATATTTGGTTTGAAAGTGAGACCTGATTTCATCGACAACCGCCTGCTGTTCCAGCGCGGAAAAGCATGCCTGGGCAGCATGGTCCCCCGGCTTCTCAAAAAGCCCCCAGACCGCCATGATGCCATCGCCCGCGAATTTGTTCAGATATCCGTCGCGCGCAAGAATCAGATCCGCCATAGGGGTGAGATAGTCGTTCAAAAGATCCGCCATCTTCACGGGCTCGATCTTTTCTGAAATGTTGGTGAATCCTGCCACGTCTGAAAAGAACATCGTGGCTTCCGTTCGCCGGCCGTGCAGTTCCTCAGGATGCTCTTCCATATATTTGAGCACGCGCGGAGAAACCATCGCCGAGAATTTTTTGCGGATTTCAATCACCTCCTGCTGTTCCGTGTAATAGCGATAGAGATAAATGGCGCCAAAGGCGCCAAACACCGACAGGCCTGGCAGCACCATGGGCACCGCGACATTAAAAAAGACCAGCATGATCGGGCCCGCCACGACCGCCACGAGGAGCCATATCTCAGCGATCGCCGAAAAGCGAAGATCGGTGAACGCGTTCAAAAGCCACATCAACAACATCAAAACCGAGAGATAGACCGCGGTTTGAGTGGTTGTCATGACGCGAAAGAAGCTTTGGCGCAAGATATTGTCGATCGCCGTCATGTGAATAAAAACGAGCGGCGTGTTGGGATCGACGGCGCAGGGTCCAATGTCGCTCGCTCCCGTGAAGGTTAGTCCCGCAAGAACAATGTGATCCCTCATCATGTCTTGAAGCTCATGAACCTTGGTCAATTGCTGGCGGGTAGAAGGATCTAAAGATGATTTTCCTTGCGCATACCTTAATCTGTCTGCGCCACGAAGGATATCGATGTACGTAAATTGGGAGAAATCGCCAAGAGTTCCCTCGAAATTCAAAATCATATTCCCATACCGATCGATGGGGATTCGCAACGTCCGGTCCTTGCTTTGCAAAACAATCTCTTTTCCGAAATGCACCGAGAGTCCGGTTCCAGGCTTGAAGAAATTTGGGTTGATATCCAGCTTCAACAGGCAGGCCTTCAATGCAAGCGAGGCGACAAAAACGGGCTCGTTGTTCTTCAGTGGATTTCGAAAGGCCATGATGAGGGGAATGCGCCGGACAATTCCATCCGCATCGCGTGGCACGTTCATGAATCCCATCGGCATCACTCCTGATGGCATCGGATTCAGCGGCAACGGGTCGAACGGAAGCGTGGCATTATCTGCAAACGGCATATCAGCTGGGATATTTTGGAAACAATGGATCGGAATTTCCCGTTTTTCCAATGCCTCCAATTTTTCACGATCACGCATTTTATCCTTATCCCATGGATCGGCATGATTCAGCGTGCTGGAATTCAGCGTGTAGGCTGCGAGAATCTGAAGCTGGGTCTGGCCGCTCTCCCTCCAATCATCACAATCCGTCACAATCTCGGCAAAACTGCTATTACTCGCATCATCGAGCAAGTTCAGAAGCCCGGTCCTTGGAAATTCCGGATCGTGCACCGCCTGCGAAAAAGGGAGCTTGCTTTGACGCAAAAACGCATCAACCACGGAATCTTCTTTCGAGGAACGATAAGGCGTCAGCAAGAGATCGTAGGCGAAAACCTTCGGGCGGTATTCCAGCGCCAGCGGAGCAATGGCCTGAATCCAGTTCTCGCGCGTAAGCCACCCGCCCACTCCCCAGCGAGCTGAATATTGTGAACATTTTGGATCCGTTGATTCTTCATCGACACCCGCAAGAACCACCTCGTGGGACACGAGGATCTTCTCAAACTTCTGTTTCAAATGACATCGGACCAGGAACTTCTGGAATTTCTGTTTCAAATGATAGCGAATCTGAAACCGCAGATCGACGCTTCGATCCTCATAGGATTCCACCCATTTCAACGCATTGGCGATCATCGCAACGCCTCCGATCAACTCACAGATCAGAAGCAGGGCGACAATGGAGCTCTTTCTGCCAGACATTGGCGCGACCCTAACACTCCATGAAAAACATTTGAAGCGATAAACGCGATGGATGGATTAGTCCGTGGAGCTCATGCTCATCACCCGCATGGGATGCTGTGCCCTCGCCTGGCGCACTTCGTCATTGTAGAGATCACGTTGATGCTGCATCTCGAGCCAGAGTCTTTCCAAGTCCATCATCCCATTCGGCTGCACCTTAAGCGAAGCTTTCAAGCCCATGAGCCCAAGAAAACTCATGCCTGGCGGATCCCAACTCCAATGGGCGCGCAACCACTCCCTCTCCTTCCTCACGAAATCCTCCACTCCGGCCGGCCCGCTTTCAAAATCAACATCGATCGCCTCCTCTTTCTCGCGGCTCGCGTAAAATCTCATCACGTTCGGGCGGAAAGACCCTGTCCTCTCCAAGGCCTGCGCATAACAGCTGTCGTCGATGAAGAGAACGCGCGCGTAATCTTGCGCAGCCGCGTTGATGGCTTCCAAGAGCCGCCCCCCCGGAAGATCATCCCCCTTCG
>JABDCI010000008.1 GCA_013288215.1 Verrucomicrobiota bacterium
AAACTTCGAATTCGGCGTGTTGCAATCGCTTGACACCGATCTGCACCACCTGGCGTCCCGTTGTACGCAACACAATAAACTCGTGTCCTTCGGCGACGCGCGACTCACCGGTCTGTGGCACGTGTCCAAATTCCTTCACCAGATATCCGCCAATCGTGGTCACATCCTCCGCGCTGAGATGAATGCCCAGCAGTTCCTCGAGATCGTGAAGCGGGAGCTCGCCATGCAGGCGGAATTCGCCATTCGGAAGTTTTTGAAACATCAACGCCTCCTGATCGAACTCGTCTTGAATGTCTCCCACGATTTCTTCGAGAATATTTTCCAATGTGACCATTCCCACAACAGTGCCATATTCATCCACGAGAACCGCCAAATGCACGCGTCGCTTGAGAAACATGCTTAAGAGGCGCTCGAGCGGCATGGTTTCCGGGACAAAGAGAACGTCACGCTTGATAGAAGCCAGATTGGCCTGCTCTCCCTGATCATGAACGAGCCACATCATATCTTTCAAATGCACCATGCCTACAATCTGGTCGATGTTGCCATCGCATAATGGATACCGGCTGTGATTGGACTGACGCGCGATTTTAAGGTTCTCGGCGATCGTTCTGCGGGTGGAAAGAAAAATGATCTTTGTGCGGTGGAGCATCACCTGGCGCGCTTTGCGGCGACGAAGATCCAGCGCGTTCAGAAGCAAGGAACCTGCCACAGGCGTCAGTTGGCTTGTTTTACTCGATTGCTGCAGAAGAGAGCGCAACTCTTCTGCGCTATGGGCAACTTCCTGTCCACCCGCAGGCTGAAGTCCAAGAAGTTTCAACACTCCTAGCGACGAGGTGTTGAGAATCCAAATCGCGGGATAAATCAACATATGGAAAATGCGAAGCGGCCACGCGATCCATACGCTCGTTGCCTCGGCCATCTGAATGGCAAGCACTTTAGGAGCTTGCTCGCCAATGACGATATGAAGAAAAGTGATCAGCGCGAACACGAGAGTCGCCGAAGCAATATGAACAAAGACAGGAGTCAGGTCGAACGGATGGAACAAAAATAAAAATATATGCGCCAGTGCCTGCTCACCGAGCCAGCCGAGACCAAGACTTGTCATCGTAACGCCTAACTGCGCCGCCGACAAATAGGCATTCATATCGTCCATCAGCTGCAACGTCAGGCGTGCACCAAATCGACCTTCGTCCGCCCACTGGCGAATGCGTGTGCGCCGTGCTTTAACCAGCGCGAATTCGGAAGCAACGAAAAAAGCGTTGAGCAAGACAAGCACCGCGACGCTCAGCAACTTAAGGATGGTCCAAAAGGTGTCGCCCATCCGCAAATCAAAAGAGTTCGCAGTTTAAAGTTCAAGGTTCAAAGTAAGAGAATGCCCCGGTAGAAAATTCGGGACGTTTCCGGCAACCTGCCAGTCGAGTCAAATTTGACCCTTGAACTAAAAGAAAGCCGAGCAACCGCGGCAGATGAAAGTCAGACTACCGTTGCTGTCTTCCGACTCTGGCGGGGTTCGTCAGCCATCATTCCACGGCGCTCGGCAAATCAAAAGTGTAGCACAAACCCATTATATGTCATCTGAAACCGGACTCGGGCCTGGGTGCAGGAACCGCCAGAGGCTCTCCGCGCTTCGTTTTCCGAATCCCTCAACACTCTGAAGCTCTTCCATGCTCGCGGCTCGGATCTGTTCGAGCGACCCAAAGCGTTGCAGCAGCACCTTTTTACGTTTTGACCCAAGGCCGGGTAGTTCATCCAGGATTGAAAAGCGGATTTGTTTTCTGCGCCATCCTTCGTGCAGGGTGTTCGCGAATCGATGAGCCTCGTCGCGGATGCGTTGAAGCAATTGCAACGCCGGTGAGGAGGCAGGCAATTTGATAGGCTCCTGACGATCCGGTAAATAAATTTCTTCCTCGTCCTTCGCTAACCCCGCCACGGGAAGCTCGATTTGAACAGCCTTCAACGCAAGGAGCGCCGCATTGAGTTGGCCGCGACCGCCATCGATCAGAACAAGATCGGGCAAGGCTCTCCCTTCGTCGCTCAGACGTCGATAACGTCGTCCCACAATCTCACGCATCGACGCAAAGTCGTCGTTCTGCACAAAGATTTCGGGCACCTTCGTCGAACGGATCACCTTGGCTGTTTCGGCATCCTTCATTTCAACTGTGGCGCCCTTGATTTTGAAGTGCCGATAATTCGCTTTCAGGGGACGCCCCTGCACAAAATGCACCATCGAACCCACCGTGTGCTGTCCATAAATGTGCGAGATATCGAAACCTTCGACAATGCGGGGCGGCTGCGCGAGCCCTAGAACTTGGCCAAGCGCGGCGAGTTCGGAGTCCGGATTTTGCGCGCGAGGCATGTCGCGCGCAAACTTGCGCGCGCTTTGTTTGACGGTGGTCGTCAAATCATGCAGTGCATCGCGCAGGCTTGCAGCCCGCTCGTAATCCTTCCGTTCCGAGGCCGTCTGCATCGCCTTCTCCATTTCTTCCAGAGCAACCTCGTCTTTTCCCTCTAGAAATTGACAGGCGCGCTCCACCCAGCGCTGATATTCTTCGCTCGTGATCCGATTCACGCATGGCGCGGAGCAATGCTTCAAGATATCGTTCATGCAATGCTTGTAGTCGCGTTCATCCGGATCGGTGGGCAGGCATGCGCGGATATGAAAATTCTTGCGAAGATACTCGAGCGTGTTGCGCAGCGCCGACGAATGGCTGAACGGACCGAAGTAACGGCAACCATCCGGTTTTTGCAGGCGAGTCAGGACAAATCTTGGAAAACGGTCGCGCGTCAATTTTACCAGGAGGAATCGCTTGTCGTCACGGAAGGAAATATTGTATTTGGGACGATATTGCTTGATCAGTTTGCCTTCGAGAAGAATGGCCTCCGCCTCGTTTTTCACTTCGAAAGCCTCGATGTCGGCCACCATGGCAACCAGCGCGCGTGTTTTCGGATCAAGCACGTGGTATCGGCCCGCCTGGAAATATGACCGCACCCTTTTATTGAGCGCCTTCGCCTTGCCGACGTAGATCACCTTTCCCAAACGATCCCGCATTAAATAGACGCCGGGACGTCCGGAGAGTCGTGAAAGTTTCTCGCGAATGACCGTCGAAAATTCCATACGAGCGTCAGCCCAGCAGGGCGATAGATTCCAGCTAATTTTGTTCGGAGGCGCGATTCCACCCCAATTTCCTCAAAAGGGAACGCTCCACCTCCAAAACTTCGTCCAATTTCAACCAGCGCGCCATCCCTGTATAGACCAGACCACCGGTCCCAACTCCCACCATAACTCGGCTGAGATCACCCAAAAAAGAATCGTTCACCCCAAACCAAACATGGAGAAACAACGTGACATAAACGACGCCGCTCATCACCAGCGCGGAAACGATCATTTTCCCGAAGGCTTTCCATGTCTCGATGCTCATGCCGCCGAGAAACCGGGAAAGCACGGCCAGCAGGATACCCGATCCCAGCAACGCGGTAAGCGACGTGGTAAGCGCAAGACCTGCGGCGCCCAAATCCGTTTTCGTGATGAAAAACAAGTTCAGGCAAATCGTCAGCACAATGGAACCGAGTGAAACGCACATCGGCGTCATCGTCCGATCGAGCGCATAAAACGCCGGAGCGAGCACCTTGGTCGAGGCATATCCAATCAAACCGAGCGCGTACGCGATCAGAACGCTCGCGGTGTGCTCCGTCGCGTAGGCATTAAATCGGCGGTGCTGAAAGAGCACGGCGATCAGGGGGGTGCTCAACAAGGCAAGGCCGAAAGCCGATGGAATGCAAAACGCGGCATTCAGCCGAAGCGCCCGCTCAAGGCGCTCGCGAAACGCAACGCGATCGAACAACGACGCGTCCACGGCAAGACCTGGAAGGGACACTGTGCTGATCGCCACGCCGAACATGCCAATGGGAAGCTGGATCAGCCGGAACGCATAAGCCAGCCACACCATGCTTCCCGTTTGCAAATATGATGCGAACACGGTGTTGATGAACACATTCACCTGCACGGCGGAAACACCAATGATGGCCGGCGCCATCAAACGTCCAATATCACGAACACCGGGATCGCGCAGATCCCATTTAGGCCGATAGGCAAAGCCAAGCCGCCGCAGGGTGGGCACCTGAACAAGCCATTGGAGCGCGCCGCCGGCAACAGAACCAATCGCCATGCAAATCATGGCCACTTCGCCAAAATTCCTGTCATAAATCAGCGCCAAGCCGAGTCCCACCACAATGGAACCGACATTGAAAAAGGAAGATGCGGATGCGGGGAGTCCAAAACGGCCGTACGTATTTAGAATGCCCATCGCCAACGCAGCCATCCCCACCAGCAAAATAAATGGGAATAGGATGCGCGTCAGCAGCACGGTCAGTTCGAATTTCTCCGGCTGGTCCACATATCCGTGTGCGATCAACGCGACGAGCGGCCGAGCGAAAAGAACCCCCAGAATCACAAGCGCACCGAGCACCACGTATTGAATCGTGATCATGAGTCGCGCGAGGGCCCAGGCGCTTTCGTTCCCCTCGCGTGCTTTTTTGCGCGTGAACACCGTGACGAATGCCGAGGAAAGGGCGCCTTCCGCAAAGAGATCTCGCAACATGTTGGGAATGCGAAACGCGACCTGAAACGCGTCATTGAGCTGGCTTGCGCCGAAACAAAACGCGAACACCTGGTCGCGCACCAATCCGAGGACGCGGCTCACCAACACCGCGAGGCTCACCTTGCCGGCCGACCGCATCATTTTGGAATGTTGTGTCACCCCGCCACGATATCACACCCCCTGAATGAGGTGAAAGACCCATCCACAACAGCGTGCTTGATCCCCATCCCGCTTTCGCGCCATCATGAATTCCGAAAAGTTGTTCTTTAATGAAATGAGTTCCACTCCTTCGTCTGTCTTCCGCCCCAAGCTTCTCGATTCACTCAAGGATTATTCTCCGCAGAAGTTGTTCGCGGATCTCACCGCAGGCCTCACGGTCGGAATCGTCGCCCTTCCTCTGGCGATGGCTTTCGCGATTGCTTCAGGCGTCAAACCCGAAGCCGGCATTTTTACCGCTGTCATTGCCGGCTTCCTCATCTCGGCGCTGGGCGGCTCGCGTGTTCAAATCGGCGGCCCCACAGGCGCATTCGTCACTATCATCTACGGAACCATCACCACCTACGGCCTCGGCAACCTGGCGATCTGCACGGTGATGGCTGGCATCATCCTCGTGGCAATGGGCGCGACGCGCCTGGGATCCATGATCAAATACATTCCCTACCCGGTCACCAGTGGATTTACGACAGGCATCGCGATCTTAATCGCGTCAACGCAAATCAAGGATTTTTTCGGCTTAAAGATTGATTATCAGCCGGCCGAGTTCTTCGACAAGATAGGCGTGCTCGCCCAGCATTTCAAGACGGCTGACCTCGACACGTTTCTTCTCGGGCTTGGGTCGTTGCTGGTCATCGTGTTTTGGCCCAAGAACTGGCAGCGTCGCATTCCGGGCTCCATCATCGCCATGATTATTGGAACAGCACTGGTCCGCTTCGGCGTGTTTTCCAGTCATCCGGTCGAAACGATCGGCAGCAAATTTGGAGGGATCCCGCAGCAGTTTCCTCATTTTCAAATGCCGGATCTCTCCTGGTACAACATTCAGCATCTCTTTGTTCCCGCCACAACAATCGCGCTGCTCGCCGCCATCGAATCTCTTCTTTCCGCAGTGGTGGCGGACGGCATGATCGATGACCGTCACGATTCCAATCAGGAGCTCATGGCGCAGGGCATCGCCAACATCGTCTGCCCCTTCTTTGGCGGAATCCCCGCCACGGGAGCCATCGCCCGCACCGCCACGAATATCAAGAACGGCGCCGTCTCGCCCATTGCGGGAATCATCCACTCCCTCACCTTGCTCGTGATCATTCTTGTGGCGGCCCCCCCTTGCAAAATACATCCCCCTCGCCACATTGAGCGCAGTGCTTCTTGTCGTCGCCTACAACATGGGCGAGTGGCATGAATTGAAGCGCCTCCGCAAGCTTCCGAAAGGCGACGGCCTGGTTCTGCTCACCGTCTTCGCGCTCACCGTGGCCATCGATCTCTCCCGTGCCGTTGGCATCGGAATGATTCTAGCTTCGATGCTTTTCATTAAACGTGTTTCGGAAACGACTCAGATCACCGCGGTGGACGGAAGTCCCGATTCCGAGGGTCCCCAATACACAACGACCGGAAAGGACGTGCCGCCTGGGGTGATTGTCTATCGCATCTTCGGCGCGTTCCTTTTTGGCGCGGCCGAAAAGCTTGAAACCTCGTTGAAGCGCGCCGGCCAGGAACCCAAGATCCTGATCCTCGAAGTGCACAAGGTGATCGCGATGGACGCCACAGGTTTAAACGCGCTTGAAAGCTTGTACGAACGATTGAAGCGCCGCCACAAGCATCTGATCCTGGTCGGACCGCACACTCAACCTTACATGGTGATGATCAACTCCGGATTCATCGACCGGCTTGGGCCAAACAATGTGGCCGCCGAGATGGACGCGGGCCTCTCCCGGGCACGCGAACTCCTCGAGGCCGCTTCGAAGTGAAAATCTTATGCCTGCTGAAACTTCCGATGCAGCGGATTTGTGGTCTGAAGCGCTGAAGCATTGGCAACTGAAAGACGCCATCTCGACGCGTTCATGTTGCGAGCAAATCCTCGTCGTCGAGAATCGCCACGGCGGCGCCCTGCACTTGCTCGCACTCATCGCGTATGGCGAAGGCAATCTGCGCGATGCTCTCGAAAAATCGCGCGCGGCGGTTGAGGGAGGACCCCATGTCGCAGTCTTTCACAACACCCTCGGTGCCGTGCTCCTCGCTTCGGAACAGCCCGACCTGGCCGAAGCGGCGTTTCGCACCGCGATCCAAATCGATCCCAAACATGCCGAGGCGCATGGCAATCTTGGGAACATGCTCAAGAACAGGCGGCGCTACGTCGACGCCATCGCGCAATATGAAGAGGCGATCTCCATCAAGCCCGAATATCAGGAAGCATGGCAGCAGCTCGGCCTCACCTTTTTCTTGGAACGAAAATGGAAGGAAGCGATCCGTTGTCTTCGAAAAGCCTTGGAGCTCAAACCTGATGAGCCGAGCGTTTTCGCCTTTCTGGGAGCAAGCCTGCGGGAGGATGGCCAGCTCATCGAAGCGGAAACCTGCTTTCGAAAAGAAATTTCCATGCGTCCGACGCCCGAGGTTCTCCAGGAGCTGGCGCTTGTCCTTCAGCAGCAAAACCGGATGGATGAAGCGATTGGATTTTATCTCGAAGTGCTTCGTCTGTGCCCCAACAACTTTGGCGCATACAACAATCTCGGACTGGCATTCGCCACAATGGGAAAGCTGGAAGAAGCAGTCCAGGCTTATGAGAAAGCCATCTCACTGAATCCCGATTTCCCCCCGACTTATTTGAACGTCGGCAATCTTCACAAAAATCAAAATCGTTGGGAGCAGGCCATCTTCTGGTACGAAAAAGCGATCCAACTCAAACCCGATTATGCCGAAGCCCACAACAATTTGGGACTGATTTTCCAAGTGCAGGGATATTTATTCAAAGCGATCGCATCCTATGAAACGGCATTGAAGCATGATCCTTCCTTCCATGGCGCCTCCATGAATCGCAGCAATGCGTTTTTGGATCTTGGAAAAATCCAGGAAGCAATCTCCTCTTTTCGCGCCTTGCTTTCTCTACGCCCGGATTACCATTCAGTGCACAGCAACCTGCTCTTCACGTTGCATCATCAGCCGAACATCCGGCAGGAAGATATCTTTGAGGAGCATTTGCAATGGGCTCGCCAGCACGCGCGGCAATTGTCGCCGCGTTACAACAACTACTCGAACTCACGGGAACCCGAACGCCGGTTGCGGATCGGTTATCTCTCGCCCGACTTCTGCGGCCATGTCGTGGCATTGAATCTTTTACCGATCTTTCAGCATCATGACCGTTCACAATTCGAGATAATCTGTTATTCCAACACGCCGCGGGAAGACATGATCACAGACCGGTTGAAGGCGCATGTGGAGCAATGGCGATACATCCGCCACCATGGGGACGAAGCGCTCTGCGAACAAATTCGCGAAGACCAGATCGACATTCTGATCGAGCTCGCAGGACATACGGCAAACAATCGGCTCCTGGTCACCGCACGACGTCCTGCGCCCATTCAAATAAACTATCTAGGCTACATCCACACGACAGGCCTTGCCGAAGTGGACTATCGCCTCACCGACCTGCATGGCGATCCAGAAGGTGTTACCGAACGATTCTACACCGAAAAAATCATTCGGCTGCCGCAATCCGCCATCTGCTACGATTCCATCCAGGGCTCTCCCGAAGTTCAGCCTCCTCCCTTCCTTAAAACAGGCCGAATTACGTTCGGATCCTTCAATAATCTCACGAAGTTCAACGACCACGTCGCGGAACTTTGGGCCAAAGTGCTGCTCGAAGTCCCGCAATCCATGCTTCTCATGAAAGCACGGCCGCTCCTCGAACCCGAAGCATGCGCATGGGTTCGCCAACGGTTCGAAAAGTTCGGTGTTTCCCCAGAGCGCATTGAGTTTCTGGGATGGATTTCGTCGAACATGCAGCATCTCGAATTGTACCATCGCATCGACATCGCCCTCGATCCGTTTCCTTTCAATGGCGGCATCACCTCCTTTGACGCGCTTTGGATGGGCGTGCCGATCATCACGCTGGCGGGCAACAGCTTTGCATCACGCATGGGCGTTCGACTCCTGGAGGAGATCGGCCTCTCCGACCTCATCTCCCTCTCGAAGCCAGAATATGTGCGTCTCGCTACTCAGCTCGCACGTGAACCGGAGCGTCTCCGCTCGCTTCGATCCGCGTTACGGGGCCTTCTCCAACATTCACCGCTCATGAATGGCGCCCAAACGACGCAAAAAATCGAAGCTGCGCTTCGCCTTGCCTGGAAGACGTGGTGCCAATCAGCGTAAAAACCCTCGGCCGGGAGGCTGCGAGTTTGCATTCTCTTTCTGCCTCGTGTAGTTCGATATCGTGACAAGTAGGGATCCTTTCTACTATTGCAATGGCGGATTCGTGCCGGCTGGCAAGGCCGTTTTGAATGTGCGCGACATGGGCATCATTCGCGGTTTTGGTCTTTTTGAATCTCTTCGAACCTATCATGGCGTGCCATTCCTCCTCAGCGAGCATCTTGATCGATTGCTTGACGCAGCCAAACGCATCCAGCTTCGCCTGCCCTTGTCGAAGCATGGCTTTTATCAGATCGTTATGAAGCTGATCCGCAAAAATCAGTTTCCTGACGCGCTGATTCGTATCATTGTCACGGGCGGCATCGCCCCCTCCCTCGTTCCGCAGGGGAAGACGTCCGTCATCATCCTCCTCGATCCCTTCCATGCCTTTCCTCCCGCGCAATATGAAAAAGGAATCGCCTTAAAAACGACGCCCTTCATGCGAATTCATCCCGAGGTGAAATCGACCGTCTACTTCGGCGCTGTTCTTGGTCATCGTGAGGCCCTGAAAAACGGATTCACCGAAGCGGTCTATGTCGATGAAAAGGGTGCAATCCTCGAAGGAACAACCTACAGCGTCTGCGCGGTGCTTCCCGGTCCAAGGCTGGTCATTCCCAAGATCCGCGTTCTCCATAGCATCACCGCGGATTGTGTCATCCGAATCGCAAAGAAAAAACGCATCCCCGTGGAGCGTCGATCGATCACCCGGGCGGTGCGTCAACGCGCGCTGGAAATGTTCATCACCTCAAGCAACCGGGAATTGATTCCTGTTGTGCGTGTCGATCGCCAGCGCATCGGCAAGGGGCGTCCTGGGATAGTCACGAGAGAATTGCATCGCGCGTACCGTTCGATGGTCATGGCAATCTCCGGCAACTTCTGATGGGTATGGATTCAGCCGCACTGAACGTGGCTCAAGCCCTTGAAATCGCGCTCGAACACCACCGCAACGACCGGCTGAATGAAGCGGAGAAAATGTACCGCGAAATCCTGCAGGTTCAACCCAAACATCCCGATGCCCTTCATCTGCTCGGAGTGATCCGCTATCAGCGTAACGAATACGAGACCGCCATCGATTTTTTTAAGCAAGCTATCGCGGTTAACGCCACCATTCCGGACTTCCACCGACATTGCGGTCTGGCATGGCATGGACTTCGGAATTTTGAGCGCGCCATAGAATGCTATCGAAAAGCTCTCAAGCTAAATCCGAAATATGCCGAGACGCATAACAACCTTGGACACACCTATCGCGATTTGGGAAAACTCGACGAAGCCCGAGCTTGCTATGAAAAAGCCATTCGGTTGAAACCGGATTCTTATCAGGCCATCAATAATCTCGGAAATATTCATCAGTTTCAGGGGCGGCTTGAAAAAGCGGCGGAGTGCTACCAAAAGGCTCTCCTGATCGAACCGAACTTCGCGGAGGGTTACAACAATCTCGGAAACATTCTTCTTTATCAGGGAAAGCCCAATGAAGCGCTGGAGCACTATCAAAAGGCGCTGAAGATCCATCCGAACTATCCGGAAGCTCTCCTTAATATCGGGACTCGCTACAAGGACCGTGGCCAGCTTGCCGAAGCCATCCACTATTACAAAAAATCGTTAGAGCTCCACCCGAGGTTTGTCGGCGCTCACAGTAATCTCGGTGAGATTTTCAAAGAACAGGGACGTCTTCCAGAAGCCATCGAAAGTTTTGAACGCGCCATGGAATGCGATCCTTCGTTTCATCAAGCTCATAGCAATCTGCTCTTCGTTCTCGGACATCATCCCGGAGTTCCACCGGAAGCGCTTTTAAAAGAACATATCGGCTGGGCACGACAACATGCAGACAAGTTCACGACATCCATTCCGCCTCATCGCAATGACGCTCATCCCAACCGTTGTCTTCGCATCGGTTACATTTCCGCCGATTTCCGCAAACATGTCGTTGCCAGCAACCTTGAACCCATCCTAGCGGCCCACAACCATCAGGATTTCAAGATTTATTGTTATTCCAATGTTTTAAATCCGGATGATGTCACTGCGAGCATGCAAAAACTCGCGGATCGCTGGCGTTCCATTGTAGGGATGAGCGATGACAAGGTCGCGGCGCTCATTCGGGAGGACAAGATCGACATCCTCATCGAACTCGCCGGCCATACTGCCAACAATCGGCTTCTTGTTTTCGCCCGCAAACCCGCTCCCGTGCAAGTGAGCTACCTCGGATATACTGCCACGACAGGGCTTTCGACCATCGACTATCGGCTTACGGATGAATTCGGCGATCCATCTGGAATAACCGAGTGCTTTTACACTGAGAAAATGAAGCGCGTTCCGGGAAGTGCCATCTGTTATCAACCTCTCACCGAGAGCCCACCCGTTTCCGAATTGCCCGCTCTTGCCAACAACCATGTCACCTTCGGATCATTCAATAATCTCACAAAGATCACCCCCGACGTCGTAGCGCTCTGGGCGCAGGTCCTTCAAATCGTGCCAACCGCGAAACTCCTGATGAAAAGCAAGGGATTGAACGATGAGATGACACGTCGGATTTTCCTAGCGATGTTCGAACATCACGGGATCGATCCCTCGCGCCTCACGCTGATAGGATGGGAGGCATCTCTTCGCCAGCACGTGGAAGTTTACCATCGCGTCGACGTGGCACTCGATCCCTTCCCGTTCAATGGCGGCATTACGAGCTTCGAAGCGCTCTGGATGGGCGTCCCTGTTGTCACGTTGGAGGGAAAGACTTTCGTTTCAAGAATGGGTGTTCGCCTGCTGGAAGGAGTGAAATTCGGGGACCTGATCGCAAAAACTTCGGCCGATTATGTGCGGATCGCCTCTGAACTGGCGAAGAACCTGTCCCGGTTGCAGCAATTGAGGTTGGAGCTGCGCGACCGGATGCAGCATTCTCCGCTCATGGATGGCGCTCAGATCACTCGAAATATTGAAATGGTCTACCGCGACATTTGGACTCAATGGTGTGGGAGCCCATCGAGATCGACATAAAGGACGAAAGATATGCCATATTTCGGAAAACTCGGGCGCAACGTTCGCCCTCTCCTTGTCATGCTCTACAAGGTTTTCCCATTTGAACTCCGCGCATTCGCATGTGTCATCGCAATAGCCAAGGCGTCCGCCGCGTCCGGTTCCGGTGTTTGACTGAGGCTCAGGAGAGCTCGCACCATGAATCCAATTTGTGATTTTTTTGCTCCGCCAAGACCGACAACGCTTTGTTTGACGCGGCGCGGGGCGTATTCGTAAATCTCAAGGCCGGCCTCCGCCGCTGCAAGGATTGCCGCACCTCGGGCCTGCCCCATGGTAATGGCCGTCTTCACGTTTTGCGCATAGATCAAGCCCTCGATGGCAACCACGGTGGGGGCGTAAGTTCGAATCAAACTGGCGATCTGCTCCCGGATCATGACAAGGCATGCCGAAGGCAGCACGGAAGGCTTGTTGCGGATCACTCCAAACGCGGATGCGCGAAGCTGACTTCCTTCTGTCAGAAGAATGCCCCATCCCGTTCCTCTTAAGGAAGGATCGATGCCGAGAATAATCTGGCCGGGCATGGAAACCTCTATCGCTTCAACTGCAGAAAATTCTTCAGGATCGTTTTTCCGTGCTGCGTCAGGATCGACTCCGGATGAAACTGAACCCCCCAAATAGGATGTTCTTTGTGACGCAATCCCATAATTTCCTTTTCATCGGTTTCCGCGGTGATCTTGAGACAATCAGGAAACGTTTCGCGCTTCACAACAAGCGAATGATAGCGCGTGGCTTCAAACGGATTGGGCAATCCCTGAAACAAATCCTGGGAATCGTGCTGAATGAACGACGTCTTTCCATGCATCATACGATAGTTCTGGATCACATTTCCGCCGAAAACATGGCCAATGCATTGATGGCCCAGGCAGACACCCAGGAGCGGGACAGTGGGGCCGAAGGTCCGAATGATGTCATTGGAAAGGCCGGCTTCATTGGGCGAGCAAGGTCCTGGTGAAATCACAATACGCTCGGGTTTCATGGCATGGATCTCATCGAGGGTAAGCTGATCGTTGCGTTTGACAGCCATTTCGCATCCCATTTCACCAAAATATTGGACCAAATTATAAGTAAAACTGTCGTAATTATCGATGATGAGGAGCATGGAAAATTAAATCGGTCGTGAAGCCCAGTTTAATTCAAGCAATCCTTTGATTCAAAAGGATAATGAGGGCTTTATCGAGCAGACACGACATGTTAGAACGAAGGCTGTCGCATGCAACTGCACGAAAATCGCTTTTTCAAGTGTTTCAGCGACACCGGAGTCCAACGACTGCTCGCGCACGTTCATGAAACATCGTTTCTTCATCCTACCATCCTGTTCGAAGAAGGACAGCCTTCAGACGGCGTCTTTCTCGTCCTCGAGGGAATTGTCCGCTTGAGCAAAAACGCGGAAGGCCGTGGCCTCGTTGATATTGCAACGGTGCATGCGGGAGATTACTTCGGCGAATTAGGTGTGATCGATAGTTCGCCACGCAACGCACGCGCGGCATGTTATGGTCCGACGCGCCTCGCAGTGATCTCCAATACGCTCGTATTGGATACGCTCAATCAGGAACCCGTTAAGGCTTCGCTCAAGCTTTTCGGGAATGTGCTGCAGCATTTACGGTCTGCGAATGAGCGCTTCATCACGGAAATTGCCAAGAAGGAAAAAATGCAGACGGTGGGGGAGATGGCCAGCAAGATCATCCACGATTTCAAGACTCCCGTCGCCACGATCCAGCTCGCCACCACCTTGATTCTCAAAACAACACCCGATCCGGCCGTGCATGCGAAGTGCGACACCATCCAGCAGGAAACGTTTCAGATCGTCGCGATGGTTCAGGAATTGCTCGAATTCGCAAAGGGAGAATCGGCGTGCAAGCTGGAAGCCATTCCGGTAAGCCGCCTTTTCGAGAATTTTCGAACTTTGAACGAAGATCTCCTTGTGCAAAAGAAGGTGAAACTCACCATGCGGCCGATCGATGCTTCCATTCGAATCGATTTGCACGCAATGCTTCGGGTCCTTCGAAACCTGATGAGCAATGCGCTAGAAGTCGTTCCTAAAGATGCCGGAGAGTTGTGGCTGGAAGCCTTTGACCGAGGATCTTTCATCGAAATTTCGTTCCGCGACAATGGACCTGGCATACCTGCAGCCATCCAGCACACCCTCTTCGATCCATTTGTTACCGTCGGGAAGAAGAATGGAATTGGCCTCGGGTTGGCGATTGTCAAATCTGTGATCGAATCGCACCAAGGAGAAGTTTCTTTCGAGTCCAGCGGAAAGGGCGCATCCTTCCACATCCGCCTCAAGAAATAGCACGCGTCTTGCGGAAATGGACCCATTTTTTGAAAAACACCCCCTCATCGTCCCGACATGCTCCCTTGGGAAGGCATCCACGAATGCTATTGACGAAAGCTCCCACTCGACGCATGTTAGAAGGGCATTGTTGACATCAACGAGGTTCATTTGATGGATCCCGATCCTGTAACGCCTAAAAGCAAAGATTCGGGTAAGTGGGAAGAAAATCTTTTGCAGAAATCCGCCCTTTACAAGGAATTCCAGGCTGAACGCGAGGAAATCCTCAGGCATAAGTGGATCGAGAGCGAAAAAGCGGGGTATGACATCGGTTTTGAGCGTGCTCTGCTGGATTGGATCGTCCGTTTTCGCACCAACTGGCGTAAAAGCCGAAAAGGCCAAACCTCAACACCCTCTTCACGTTCCTGACAATTTTTTCCAACCTTGAATTTGGTCCTGCGAGGCCAGAAAGGTTATGACTGTTATCCTTAATTCCGAAGCCATGCAGCGCGCCCTCTCGCGCATGGCCCATGAAATCCTCGAGCATCACGACTCGATCGACCAGCTGGTCCTGATTGGTCTCCAAACCCGCGGCGTCTTTCTGGCGCGCCGCCTCGCCTGCAAGATCTTCGAAATCACGAATCGCGAGATTGCCGTGGGCACACTCGACATTTCCATGTACCGGGATGATCTGGATCTTCGTGGAAATCCCCCCATGGTCAAAAACACGGACATCTCGTTCGATCTCAACGCAAAACAGGTGGTGCTTGTCGACGATGTCCTTTTCACCGGCCGCTCGGCACGCGCCGCGATGGACGCCATCTCCGACCTCGGGCGCCCCCAACGCATCCAGTTGGCCGTTCTCATCGACCGGGGGCACCGCGAGTTGCCAATCCGCGCCGACTACGTGGGGAAAAATGTGCCGACTTCGCGCAAAGAACGCATTCACGTGCGTTTGAAAGAAGAAGATGGCGAAGACCTCGTCACGCTTCAAAAAGAAGGATTTAAGCCAACAGCCGAGGATTCCTAACCGACATTTTTTTCTATGCTCTGGACACGCAAACATCTACTCACGATCGAGGAGCTCAGTCCTGAGGAAATCACGCATATCATCGATACCGCCGCCTCATTTAAGGAGGTCTCCACGCGCACGATCAAGAAAGTCCCGGCCCTTCGTGGCAAGACCGTCGTCAGCCTCTTCATGGAACCGAGTACGCGCACACGCGTCTCCTTCGAGCTCGCCGCCAAGCGGCTCTCTGCAGACACACTCAGTATTACCGCCCAGGCTTCGAGCATCACGAAGGGTGAGACGCTGAAAGATACTGCGCGTAATATCGAGGCGATGAACGCGGACTTTGTCGTGTTGCGACATTCTGCTGCGGGGTCGCCGCGTTTCCTTGCAGAACGGCTCAATGCAAGCATCGTCAATGCCGGGGACGGCGCGCACGAACATCCCACGCAAGCCCTGCTCGATATCTTTACGATCCGTGAAAAACTTGGCAGAATTTCCGGCCTCAATGTCCTGATTCTCGGGGATATCCTCTTCAGCCGCGTGGCGCGATCGAATATCTGGGCTCTCACCAAGCTTGGCGCGAATGTCACGCTTTGCGGCCCAACCACGCTTGTCCCTGATATCTTCAAAGAACTCGGAGTCAAAATCACAACCAATCTTGATGATGCTTTAAGGGAAGCGGATGTGATCAATCTCCTGCGGATCCAACATGAACGCCAACGCAAAAGCTTCTTCCCTAACATCGGCGAATACAAACTGATGTTCGGCCTCAGCAACGAGCGATTCCTCATGACAAGACCCGAAGTGCTTATCATGCATCCTGGACCGATCAACCGCGGCGTGGAAATCGCCAGTGAAGTGGCCGACTGCCCTCGCAGCGTCATTCTGGAGCAGGTCACCAATGGTCTTGCGGTGCGCATGGCGGTCCTCTTTCTGCTCAACGGGGTTCAACCCGTCGCCACCGAGACTTGAACCATGACGTCCGTCTGGTTTTGAGGTTCGATCCAGCATTGACCGGAGACCAAAACCGGAGTTAGATGGAACAACGCTCGCATGACCGTTCCCGCTTCGCCTTCCACTTCTTCCGTATTCTGTAATTCCGGGCTGAATGACCTCCTTCAGGCTGTTTCTGCACATTTTGACGAAACCGCTTCAGCAGACACCTTCGTCGGCGAATGGACGTGGCAAAAAATTAATCATGGCGGATCGGATCGCGAATTTTACCGCGTCACGCATGATCAAGAAAAATGGATCGTGATGCACTACTCTCCCGTCCGCGAGGAGAATAGTTTGTACGCGGATATCGCGCAGTTTCTCCGCAAATCGCGCATCAATGTGCCAAAGCTCGTCCATCATGATGCCTCGAAAAATTTAATCATCCTCGAGGATCTGGGGGATCTCAGTCTTCACGCGGTCTTTCACCAGAACCCAACATCGCCCGGTATCGAAACGCTTTATTCAAAGGCGCTGGATCAAATCCATCTCCTTCACGCGCAATCTCAATCCCCGGTTAAAATGATGCCAGGGTTCGACGAGAAATTATACCGTTGGGAGCGCACCTATTTCCTCGATAATCTCGTGGAGCGCTTCGCCGGCATTACCCTTTTGCCTGATGAACGCGCAGAGATCGAACTCGAATGCGAACAATTTGCCCGCGAACTTCTTAAGGAGCCTCTCTGTCTCATCCATCGTGACTTTCAATCGCAAAACCTCATGGTCCGAAATGACGAAATCTGGCTGATCGATTTTCAAGGCATGCGCTTCGGACATGCGGCCTATGACGTGGCTTCCCTCCTATACGATCCCTATGTTGCGCTCTCTCCCCAGCAACGGCGCAATCTTTTGAAGCACTCTATCTCGATCGGCCAGCGCAACGACCGTTTCGAAGAAATATTTTACCGCGCCGCAGCTCAACGCCTGATGCAGGCGCTAGGCGCCTACGGATTTCTCGGCCTCGTCAAAGGCAAACGGGCCTTTCTTCAGCATATCCCTCAAGGACTTCACAACCTGATGGAAGCCTTCGCACAATTGGGGTCTTGTCCCCACACAGCACGTCTGCTCCGGCGAATCGAAAGCGGTAAATAATCCTTTCCTCTGACGGCCACGTATGGAACGTAGGACCTTTCAACTCGGAGATTGGATCATGAAGCAGGGAGAGCTCGGCTGCACGGCGGGCGTGATCGATGACAAACCGCGTTCTGCGTCGGTGCGCGCTTTAGAGACCACAGAAGTCGATTTGCGATTGGGCGCGGATAAGAGCCTCTATCAGTTTCAGGTAAAACTGAACACATGTTGAAACGTTTTTGCCTTCTCCTCGCCTTTGGGCAACATTAATTCGCTATGATCAAGACCATTCTACTCTGCATTGACGGATCGAAATATTCCGAGACAGCAACTCACACAGCCATCTGGCTCGCGAAAACATTGAAAGTCCAGCTCCACGTCCTCAGTGTCGCGGATTCCCGCATGCTCGAAGGTCCCTGGCTCGCCGATCTTTCCGGCCTCACAGGCGTGCAGCCTTTCCAGGCGTTCGTTCCACAAATGCGGGAGATTTACGAAAAAAAAGCTCGTTCCGTGGTCGAAATCGCTGCCGCCCTCGCGCGCAAAGAAGACGTTTCATGCGAAACAGAGGTGCGGCAAGGCATTCTCGTCGATGAAATTTTGGATGCGGAGCGCAATGCGGAACTCGTCGTGATGGGCCAACGCGGCGAAGGATTTGAGGCTACGGGTGAATGGCTTGGTTCCAACGTGGAGCGTGTGGTTCGCAAATCGATCAAACCCTGTCTGGTGACCCCCTCGGAATTTCGTCCCATCAAAGGGATCCTTGCCGCTTATGACGGAAGCGAACATGCGAACCATGCCCTTTACATCGGCACCGAATTGGCCAAGGCATTGAAGTCAAAACTAGCCATCCTCGCCGTCGAGAGTTCCACCAACGAAGAAGAAAAGTCATGGGCGCTGAAAGAAGGCGTTGAAATCGCCTCGAAGCAGGGCGTCAACGCCCTCCCCATGGCACTCCATGGTTCGCCCGAAGAAAAAATCCTCGAGGTCGCCGCGGCGCAACATTATGACCTGATCGTGATGGGCGCCTACGGCCACACGCGCCTGCGCGAGCTAGTCCTCGGCAGTGTGACAAGTCACGTCATCCGCAAAAGCTCTGTCGCCGTGCTCTTGGCAAGATGACGAAGATGCCCGTTGCTACTTTTTCTTCTTCGTTTTGGAAGCTTGCTTCCTGCGCTTGAGGTAAGCTTTGCGGCGCTGACGTTTGATGCCCTTGTTGTATTGCTTGCTCATATGGGGAGAAAGAAGACAGAAGTCGGAGGGAAGAAGCCAGAAGATTTTGCTCTTATACTCCAAGGGGCGTGCCGTCGCCGCCAAGCTAGGCAAATGGATGGAACGCCGACAGTGGAAGCGGCGGAGCCACGTCTCCCGCGGAAATCTCGCGAACGATCTGCAGCCCCAGCAGAAGGATGGAAAGAATCGGGATCGCCAGAAACATCCCCCACGCGCCCGCAACGCTTTCACCTACGAGCACGGCGGCGATGACGAGCACCGCGTGCAGATGGTGGCTGCGTCCGTAAATCGTCGGAATAAACACAAAATCATCACACAACCGGCTCACCACGCAAATTCCAAAGTAGCCAAGAGCGACGTGCGAGGACTTGTCGACATCCATCGTGCCAATCGTAATGATGAGCCCGAGCGCCGTATACAGAGCGGGACCAAGCAGCGGCATGCTGTTGAGGATGAAAGCAGCCAGTCCAAGCACTACCGGATAAGGCACTCCCAAAAAATGACTTCCCAACCCCACCATGGTTCCGACAAGCGTGCAATCCAGGAGCATGTTTTGAAGATATGACTGCATGCGCCGATTCAACTCATAGAAAAATTTAAGGGCGGGTTCGAAATAACGATTGGGAATCCACTCGATCAGGTTCTTTTTGAAAGTCCTCCCATCCTTCAAAAAGAAAAAGGTGAAATAGGAGATCAATAGAAAATTGGCAAAAAGGCTCGCGACCTTCTTCGCCATGTCGAACGCCCTGGACATGATTTGCTGCCGCACAAAACTCTCGATATCCTGAGTAAGTTTGCGTTTCGAAGGCGCGGAAGTCGGCGCAGGCAGAGGCTTTGCATGACTCTCATTTTTTTCGGACTTCGCCGAATGTTCAAGAAGATGAGGATCACCGTCAACAAGACGCTGGATGAGCGGAATTTGCTCCTCCGCAAAAACAATCACCTTCTCCACCGTCTGCACGATGTTTTTCTGGAACATGTCGAGGTCCACCTCCTCGCGAATGGACGAGCTGAAACTCATGATGCGAAGCCAGACCAAATAAAACAGAAAAAAGAGGCTTAACAGCACAAGTGCCGTGCCAGCGCTCCGCCGGATGGAATGTGTTTCCAGAAAATCGACGACCGGATTCAGAAGATAATAAAGACCGACGGAAACAATCAACGAACTGAAAAGAATCGGGACGGCGTGATACAAAAACCAGAGGACAGCGAGACATAAGACGGGCAGACCGAGCTTCACCCATTTGCTGAAACGCCGACCTTGAAAGACGATCTGGTGCGGATGATTGTCCGCTCTTAACATCTTAAGATGACTGATCGGCATGAGATCCCAACCTTCAATTTTGAATGAGCTGCAGCATCGCGCGCATCCGCATGCCCATCTGTTTTGCGAGCGCGAGCAGGATCTTCGACGCGAGCACCGGATTATGTTTCATCAAATCGAAAAGCTCTGTGTGATAAAAGCCCAACAGCTCCGTTTTTTCGCTCGCGGTCGCCGTTGCGGAACGGCCACTCCCGTCGATGAAGCTCACTTCCCCAAATGCTTCACCCGGCGGAAGTTTCGCCACCTTGCCCTTGCCGGAATGATCAAGCTTGCCTATGACCACTTCGCCGCGCAGGACGACGTAAAGGCCAAATCCTGGCTCTCCTTCGTTAAAAATCGTTTCACCAGCCGCAAAGGTCCGTTCGTGAAGAAGATGAAGCAAATGAACAAGTTCTTGGTCCGTCAACTCACCAAAAATAAAAGTTTTTTTGAGAAGCTGGATGACGTCTTTCTGATGCGGATCCAGTCTCCGGAAGATCAGCGAGACAATAGGCAAATGTCGTACCTTGGCCAGGATGCTTGTACCAGGAAGCGACATCCTTCTATACGACAGGATTCCAAGAATGAGTCAAGTTCTGGCTGATCCTGCCGATGGAGACGGGAAGGATAATTGTGCCTTTTTCCGATCATTTGGACGATCCAACAACACCGCCTCCTAGCCTCGGATTCAAAATCATGAATGGAAATACCGTCACTTTGGCCGCGAACAACGTTCCTAAGACCCTGGATATCGGCCAATCGGGCCATCCCTATTCCCCCATTGCATCGCAAGGTTTGAATCGCAGCATTCCTTTTTTCGTGCCTATATTCCTTTATGCGATGCTTTGTCGCAGTTGAATTGCCGGATTCTCTCAGGACTGAAATCCTCGCATTTCAGTCCGAGCTTCACATGCTCATGCCGCGTCTGCGGCTGATCCCGGCAGAAAATCTGCATCTTACACTCGTCTTTCTTGGCAACCTGGAGGCCAACCGCGTGTCTCAGGTCCAATCCCTCACAGCACAAATTGAAATCTCCCGATTCGAAATCGCTCCAGCAGGACTCAGCGCCTTTCCGACTCTCAGCCGTCCGCACGTAATCTGGATTGGACTGCAAGGTCAGGTGCAGCAGCTCACCGCACTTTTTCAGCAACTTGCGTCCAAGTTCTCCACGCTCGGACTCACTCTTGAGGATCGCGACTACATCCCACATATCACCATCGCCAAACTCGACCGAGTGAAACGGATCGAACCCATTCCTCCCGTGCCGCCGTGGAGTTTTTCGCCCTTTCCAGTCGAACGCATCCATCTGTTCGAATCCATCCCGCCGCGTCCCTATCGCAAGCTCGCCTCAAGCTGCAGCACGCCATCTCCTTGAAGATTTTACGCTTGCCGATATGTTTTCCCATGAAGAAACTTATCGGCATTGCCATTGCGCGCCCCGAGATGGTGCTCGTTGGCCAAGGCTACACCAAGGCCCTTCGAAGTTGATTTTTCCATCGAACCTTTCTATGCATGGAACTGTCCGATGCCTGTGAAAAAGCCAGCGCCCACGCGCAAATCTTCAGACTCTGTCGCTCCACAGAACAGATCCACGTCTAGGAAGAAAGATTTGGCTCCCGCACTTTCCCTTCCTGCTAAACCTGAAACGTTGACTGAAGCCGACCGCATCGCGGCAAAGCAAAGGGATATTTCCGTTTCGGAATTTTTCCTTAAAAATCGACACCTCCTTGGCTTTGATAACCCCAAGAAAGCGCTCCTGACCACCATCAAGGAAGCTGTTGACAACAGCCTGGATGCCTGTGAAGAGGCGCATCTCCTTCCCGAAATCCTGATCGAAGTGAAACAAATTCAAGAGGATCGCTTCATTGTCATTGTGGAGGACAATGGGCCCGGAGTCGTGAAAGAACAGATTCCAAAAATCTTTGGAAAATTGCTTTATGGATCCAAGTTTCACTCGATGAAGCAGAGCCGGGGGCAGCAGGGCATCGGCATCTCCGCTGCCGGCATGTATGGTCAGCTCACCACGGGTACGCCCACTAAAATCACCTCGCGCATCTCGTCCAGAAAACCTGCCCACTATTTTGAAATTCACATCGACACCGCCAAAAACCTGCCGACGATCGTGAAGGATGAAGTTGTCGATTGGAAACCGCCTCATGGAACGCGTGTGGAAATCGAGCTCGAAGGCAAATATCAGAAGGGCCGTCACTCGGTGGAGGATTACGTCCGGCAAACCGTCATCGCCAATCCCCACGCAACCATCACCTATCTCCTTCCCACAGGAGAAAGAGAAGCATACAAAGCGGCAAGCCGCCAATTTCCCATCACGCCACGCGAAATCAAACCCCACCCTCACGGCATCGAACTGGGCATTTTGATGAAGATGTTGAAATCGACGACCTCACGGAGAGTGAAAGCATTTCTGAGCACCGACTTCGCGCGGGTCTCCAGCGCCGTCGCCACGAACATTCTGAAAACGGCCGGCATTTCCGATGCAGCGAGGCCGAAGGACATCGCTCACAATGAAGCCGACAAACTTTATCGCGCCATCAATGCCACAAAATTGATGAAACCGCCGACAGACTGCCTGTCCCCCATCGGAGAAAATGCTCTCCTGCAGGGGATCAAAAAAAACGTCGAAGCCGATTTTTACACGGCGATCACCCGACCTCCAGCTGTCTACCGAGGAAATCCATTCCAAATCGAAGTCGCCATCGCCTATGGCGGTAAACTTCCCGCAGAGGAGTTCGTGGATCTGATGCGTTTTGCTAATCGCGTGCCCCTCCTTTACCAGCAAAGCGCTTGCGCGATTTCCAAGAGCGTCCTGCAAACAAGCTGGCGCAACTATGGCATCGATCAATCCAAGGGCGCTCTTCCCTCGGGTCCGATTCTCATGGCGGTTCACATGGCGAGCGTTTGGGTGCCATTCACTTCCGAATCGAAAGAAGCGGTGGCGTCCTACCCCGAAATCATCCACGAAATCAAACTTGCTTTGCAGGAATGCGGGCGCCGGCTGGACGCCTTTATTCGCAAAGGGCGCCGCGAAGCTGAAGCTCGTAGGAAGAAAGACTACATCAAGTCCTATTTGCCTCACATCGGCATCGGCCTGCGTGAAATTCTTTCATTCAAAGAAAAGGATGAAAAAAAAATCCTGGATCTGCTCACCGACATCTTGGAAAGGTCCAGAGAATGAATGTCCTCCCAAAGATGCGAACACGGGTTATTGAATCAGAGACTGTTTTAACAGCAAATGACGGAAACAGCCCATGAGATGAGTCCTTCTTCGAGGCTCTTTCCCGTCCCTCCGCACCTTCTTCATAAATTTTATGGACAAGAAAACCGAAAAAATGATCCGCGATACCGCCGATCTTCTCTACCAGACGATCTTGAAGAAGCATGTCCCGTCACTCGACTTCCCATTGCGTAGCCTTGATAACGTGATATACGACAAGAAAAAGGGCTTCTTCGAAATCGGCGACAAAGTCAAAGAGCGCACGCTCAGCTACAATACGGTCAAAACATTCGCACAGGTGATGCGCATGATGGCACTTTCCCACGAAATTGTGCGCAAAGACGACATGGCGACAAAACGCGAAGCTTATTATGTTTCCAAAAACTGGGGCGAGGCACGCTTTCTCGAACAACCCGAGTCCGACGCGATCATGGATGACATGGAGGCTCATTTCCGAGTCAACCGTGAACGACTTGGATTTATTCCGGAGGAAAAAGGCGGCGATGTCGCCGGCAAACTCATCGTCCTGGACAAGGACCCTGACACCGGAAAGAAAATTGAAATCGACTGCACAAAATTTGGCACCGGTTCTTATTCGATCCCAACAGCCTGCGAAGAACTGGAATTCAAAACCGACGCAAAATTCATCCTGGCCATCGAAACTGCCGGCATGTTCCAGCGCCTCGTAAAACATAATTTTTACACCACTGCCAATTGCATCCTGATTTCGCTCGGAGGCGTGCCGACGCGTGCGTGCCGGCGGTTTATCCGCCGTCTTGCAGATGAGAAAAAACTCACCGTGTACGCGTTCGTCGACGGCGACCCCTATGGGATGACGAACATCTATCGCACCCTTAAAGTCGGTTCGGGTAATAACGCGCACCTCAACCGTTTTTTTTGCGTGCCTCAGGCGAGCTATCTCGGCGTCACGCCTCAGGACATCATTGACTTCAAGCTCCAGGACGCCACCCATCCGCTGCAAGAAGTCGATGTGAAGCGCGCCAAGGACGCGCTCAAGAACGATCCATTTATCAAATTCCACAAGCCATGGCGAGACGCGATCGAGCAGATGCTGCGGATGGGCGTACGTGTGGAACAACAGGCGTTCGCAAAACATGGGCTCAATCACGTCATCGAAAAATATCTTCCGACAAAACTGAAAAATCCACAGAAGTTCCTGCCTTGATGTTGGATTTCTGCCTCTGCTGCACGGCTTTCGTACTCACAATGACTCGAGCCATCAGGCCGAGTGGCAGAGCCGATCAAATGCCATATCTTGAACCCATGAATCGTGGATATTCCCACTCACAAGCATGCAGGATAAGATCGCGTTTTGGGAACTCACGTATAAAATGAATTCATGAAGTTCTCAAAGCTCTTCCAGGTCAAATACGGTAAAAAAGTACGTTTCTCGCACTACGATCCCAGTTTCACGGCCGGATTCAAAAAAGACCAAGTGGAGAAAATTCTGGTCAAGGATATCGCGAGCATCGTGGATCTGGAATACCGTCTTTATGCTGAAGGAGAAAGATCCCTTCTCATCGTCTTGCAAGCAATGGATAGCGCCGGCAAAGACGGCGTCATCCGACATGTCATGTCGGGTTTTAATCCCCAGAGCTGTAAAGTCACTGCTTTCAAGGTTCCATCCGCAGAGGAAGCTGCTCATGATTTTCTCTGGCGCGTTCATAAAGCCATTCCCTCCAAGGGAGAGATCGGCATTTTCAATCGTTCCCATTATGAGGAAGTCCTTGTGGTGCGCGTCCACAGTCTGCAGCCGAAAAAAGTTTGGTCGCGGCGTTATGATGAAATCAACGCCTTCGAAGAATTTCTCGCAAAGAACGGCGTGACCATTCTCAAATTCTTTCTTCACATCAGCAAAGATGAACAGAAGAAACGGTTGCAGGCACGACTGGATGATACTAAGAAAAATTGGAAGCTCGATCCGCACGACCTCAAGGAGCGCAAATATTGGACCGATTACATGCTTGCATACGAGGAAGTGTTGAGCCGCTGCAGCACCAAGCGCGCTCCCTGGTTCATCATTCCAGCGAATCGAAAGTGGTTTCGCAACCTCGCCATTTCGCGCATCATCATCGAGCATCTTCAAGCCATGGAGATCAAGACACCCAAACCGAAATTCGACTTGTCGAATATCGTTGTGAAGTGAGCTCCTCGTCAAGCCGCGCGCTTTTCTTCAGCTTTTTGCGGCCGGCAATTGAATCCAAAACTTGCTGCCGGTCACGCCGTCCGATTCAACTCCGATTTTTCGACGGCGCAATTTCAAAATGCATCATCCTTTGGATCTCAATGGACATTTGTTAAGCTCTTACTTCTAATCCAAATCTCTCAAAAAAACCGGGACACTCTCTTATTTTAAAGTTTCCATGCCCCACAACCGTCATATCGCATCCTTCATTGCCCTGGTTTTTCTCACAATCGGCTTCCTAATTTTTTTCGATATCTGCAGGGCTCAAACAACGAAAGAATTCCGCACTGCTGGCAGTTCATCAACGGCTCTGGCCCCGGCCTCCTCTTCTCAGCAAACAGACTCAAAAGTTGGAATGACAGACGCCGTGTCAAATGAGACAAACGGCGTTTCCTCTACTTGCGGTGTCATTGTTCTTGGATATCATCAGTTCACAGGTCCCAGTAAAAAGTCGAAAAATATTTATGTCATGAGCCAGGATGTCTTTGAAACTGAAATGCAGTTTCTCAAGGAAAATGGCTACCATGTTGTCTCGCTGGAAGACCTTCTTCACTTTCTCAAACATGAAATCAGTCTGCCAACCCAGTCTGTGGCGATCACCATCGACGATGGCTACAAAAGTGTTGTCACTTACGCCGCACCTGTCTTAAAAAATCATGGCTATCCGTGGACCTTTTTTGTTTATACCGATTTTATTGGAACTTCTTCCCAATCCGCAAGCTGGCAGGATTTGTTAAATCTTCAAGCCGATGGCGTGGACATCGAATGTCACTCTAAGGATCATCCCTTTCTTAACCATAAGAATGGAAAGACTCCTGAGCAATATGACCAATGGCTGACAGATGAAATCGTCGTTTCCAAATCCATTTTGGAACAGAAGTTGGGGAAGCCAATCCATTTTTTTGCGTATCCTTACGGGGCATACAATCAAGAGGTTCAGACAAAAATCATCGATGCGGGTTATGATGGCATCTTCACTGTCGCAAATAATCCGGTCTATTCCACGACTTCGCCCTTCAGCATAGGCCGTTATGTCATCACCAAAGGCGAAGAAAAACTTTTTGCTGCATTTTTACGTGAAGGCGTGCATTGACGATGATCCCCAAAATGATCTATTGAAGTGGGATTTCATTCACTCGGCATGAAACCAAAATATTACCGGGACGGTGGAACTGAAGAGTTGATCCGTTTTGCCATTGGCGAATGCTCGCTCGGTTTGATCCTTGTTGCCATGTCGGGAAAAGGGATTTGTGCCATCCTGATGGGCGAGGACCCCAACCTCATCACCCAAGACCTTCAAGACCGCTTTCCAAACGCCAATCTGATCGGCGGCGACCGCGACTTCGAAAAGATGGTGGCCAAAATTGTCGCGTTCGTCGAGGGGCCGAAAGTCGGTTTGGATTTACCCCTCGATGTGCGAGGCACGGTTTTCCAACAAAAAGTGTGGCAGGCCCTTCGTAAGATTCCGGTCGGCTCGACCGCAAGCTATACCGATATTGCACAACGTATCAGCGCGCCGAAAGCGGTCCGGGCCGTTGCCCAAGCATGTGCCTCAAACCCCATCGCGGTCGCCATTCCCTGCCACCGGGTCTTGCGCAACGACGGCAAGCTTTCGGGCTACCGGTGGGGTGTCCAGCGAAAGAGAATGCTGCTTGAGCGGGAGATGACCTGCCAATAAAAAGTCCTTAGGACTTCCGAAAAAACATTTGGGGGGGTCGCTTTGGGGTAAAAACGCCGACAAAGGGCTCCTTCCATTGCGAGAATCGCCATGGACGAGGGTTTTCCGGAACGACCGACACATCGTCCAATTTGGAGTTTCTTTATCCACTCACTCGAGATGAGTCACAATGTAACCAGTACTGGCCGGTTTCTGCCGATTTGATGCTTGAACATCGGCCAAAAGCGCGAAAAATGCATTGTTTCGATGCGTCTTGATCAAAATGAGGGGGATCCATGGGACTCCATGGATGAGAACGAGGATTTTTCCGGTATTCTTGTCGGAGAACATGAAGGCACTGTCGTTTTTCTCATTCGAGGCAAGGGAACGCAGCTGAACAGCCATTTGCTGAAACAATATCTGCTGGAATGTTTGGAACAGAACAAGACACTCTTCCAGATCGATCTGACTTCGTGCACCTACATGGACAGCACCTTCCTCGGCACCCTGGCGGGCCTCTCATCCAAGGTTCGGGCACGCGCATCCACTCTCATCCAGATTCTCAATCCCACGGACCGCATCATGGTCATGCTGGAAAATCTCGGGATCGAGTCGTTGTTTCAAATCACGCGTCAGACCGTTCAACCTGGAAACATGCTGGAACTCGAGGCCGGACAGGTTTCGAAGGAAGCCAAGTCCCAGGAAATGCTTGAAGCGCACGAAAAACTTTCTGAAATCTCTCCCGCGAACGCAGCGAAATTTCGCGACATCGTCACGCTTCTGCGCAAAAGAGGTAACAGACCTTGAACGATTGACGATCGGCTGTTTGATTGTCAGGATGCCCCGGTGCAAGCGCTTCTTTCGGGGAGCGAGTCGTGCTATTTCCAGGAGTCTTTGTTGGTTTTGCGTTGATGGTTCAGCGCTTCAAGCCTTGAGCTTCACCCATACCAGCAGGCCGGCCATGGCAGCCAACGTCACCGGCACGCCCAAGCGGGCGAAATCACGGAAGGAAATGTTGATCCCCAGTTCGCGCGCTTGTTGGACGACGATGATGTTGGACACGCTGCCGAGGATGATGAGGCTGCCGCCAAAGCTGTTGGCCAAGGCCAACACATAGGCCGTCGGCAGATGAGCCACGTTAACCACCTTCACGAGCAGCAGCACCGCAGCGGAGTTATTGACCAGATTGGAAAGCACGGCCGTCACCAGGGCCAGCATGGAGAGCGATTGGAGGTTCAAGCCTCCGCGCGCGAGCCAGTGCACGGCTTGTTCGCCGCAACCTGTGGCCTGGAAGACGCCGGTTACCACGAACAATCCCATAAACAAGACCAGAATGGGCCAGTCCACCAGCCCTAGCAAATCTTCGGTGCGGAATTTCGTGCTAGCGAGATGAATTCCAGCGGCGGTCAAGGCAATGATTTCCTTGGGCACCGACGAAAAAAAGAACGCAATGACCAATCCCAGGATGACCAAACCTTTTATCGTGTGCGGGCGGTTGAACGGAGTGGGAGATGGCTTTACGCTGGCCGGCACCGACGCAGTGGACGCGAGATCATAGCGGGACATCGTCCAAATGAGCGCATAAGCACAACTGAGTGCAAACAACACCGGCAAGATACACCAAAATGCGTAGCGCCCGAAATCCAGCCCGGCAATCTGGGCAATCATCATATCTTGCGGATTGCCGACCAGTGTGGCGGCCGCACCGATGTTGCTGGCAATCGCCAACGCGATGAGGAATGGGACGGGATTGAGTTGCCGGCGGAGCAAGGCGGTCGCCACGACCGGCGTGAAGACAAAACAGACAATGTCATGGTTCAGAAACGCCGACAACCCCGCTGTCACCAGCATCAGGGTCAGCAAAAACCGCGCGGGATTTTCGAGCTGTGCCGAAATGTTGTTGGCGACCTGATCGAAAAAACCAGACAGGCGCAACTGTGCCGACAGGACAAAAAAACCGAACAAGAGAAGGACCGTTGGCCAGTTGATGAAACCGATCACAGTCGTCGTCGGCAGACCGGAAAAGATCAGGATCGCAATCGCACCCAGCAACGCGATGCCGGTACGGTTCAATTTCAAGCCCGGCACATGACCCAACGCGATGCCGAAATAGGTGAGCGCGAAAATTGCCAACACCGCCGGCGTTGCGGGAGAAGGGTTGACGGTGGGGACACTCATACCGGGCCTTTGGCGCAGGTCTGCAACTGAGTTGCGATTGTGGTCCGGCTCTATGCTATCCCGTCATGAATGGACGTCAAACCTCGATTTTAACAGGAATGCGAGCTTGAATGCTTTATCGGTGCCGGTTCGAAAAAGGGTTATTCAAACACTTGATTGGAAAAGCATGCTTTTGTCGCATCCACTGGAACCTCCCCGTTCTTACGGCCGAAGGATTTATTCGCGCTGACCAATGCAGATTATTATTTACAAAACCAGCCGAGCGACATCCAGTTTTGGAACCAGCGTTGAACGCGTTCTATTTTTTTTCCCATGTCGGCGTTGTTTGGTGAAAAGGCGGCGGCGCAGGCTGCTTTCAAGGTCACGCCCTTTTTAAGGGCAAGCAGGATGCGGTAGGCTTCCGGCTCGAGGTTTTTGAAATAGATGACATGGTTCATCCGATGGACGGCTACAAAGGTTTTTTGAGGCTTTGGGAGGGGCGTTTTTTTGCGTCGCGTCGTTTTTCGCTCCGCATTCATGGCGTTACTTGCCTCGGAACGAAGAGAGGATTCACGTTTTTTGATGGCGATGAGGAAATCATCAACTGGATATTCAAACTCGAGCAGTTGGAGATAAGGCTGGAGTTTTAAGCGCAGGCGCGAAGGGTCTTTTCCCTCAAGATCTTCCTTGGTCAGGATAGGGCGAGCTTCACCATCGAATGCCTCGATTTGCGCCCATTCGAACCGGACGGTGTCGAGCGCCAGCTGGTGGTTGTGGGATGCGGTCCATCGCGATTCCTCGCCCAGGAATGTTTCAAGACGGCTGCCGAGATTGCGCAACGTGAAACTCTGTGAGGGATAACGCTCGATATAGCTCTCGGCCAGCTTCATGAATTTGCGCTCTCCAATGACCGCGCGCAGACCTGGAAAATCCTCGTAAAAACAATCGAGAAGGCGGAACCAATATTGCCGGTTGTAGATCTCGAGCCGCTCGAATGACGTGAGCCGGTCATTCGGTTTGATGAAGGTTGCCGCGACGTCGGAAGTCCGTCGTCCATCCTTCCAACGGAGTTGCATCCGGTTTTGCGGTGTCAGCGGATGCATGATCGCTCCGGCCATCAGCCGCTGGAGGTCTCTCAATTGTGATAGGGTGCTTGCATCAGGTCGCGACATATTCGTGATGGAGTGTCTTTCGAAATTGGTTGGCTTTGAGGGCTTCACGGTGGACCTCCTGGAATGAAGGGATGCGGTCGTCCCATTCCAGAAGCGTGGCGGTGTCACCCACCAGACGGACAGCATGCGCGTAAAGTTTCCACACGTTGTTCAGCACGGGATGATCATGGGTGTCGAGGATGTATTTTTCGTACTTCGAATGGCCAGCGATATGGATTTGCGCCACGCGATTGTGAGGGACGCTGTCAAGATAGTCGTAGGGATTGAAGGAATGGTTTTTTGAGGATACGTAAATATTGTTCACGTCGAGCAAAATGCCGCAATCCGCCAGTTCGACCACCTCGGAAAGAAACTCCCACTCGGTCATCTCCGAGGCATGGAATTCCGCGTAACTGCTCACATTTTCCACAGCGATGGGAACTTCGAGAAAATCGCGCGTCTCTCGGATCTTTTGGGCGGTGAAGCGCGCCGCCGCGAACGTATACGGCATGGGCAGCAGATCGTGGGTATAGGTGCCATCCACGCTTCCCCAGCACAGATGGTCGGAAAGCCAGGGGGTCTGTGTGCGCTTGACGAGGGTTTTCAGACGTTTCAGATGCATGCGGTTCAGGGGTTCAGCGGAACCGAAATACATCGAAACCCCATGCTGGACCACACGGTATTGTTCTAGGATGCGTTCGAGGATTTGAAGAGGCCTTCCTCCATCGACCATGAAGTTCTCGGAGATGATTTCAAACCAGTCGACTGCAGGCTTGCGTGTCAAAATGTGGTCGTAATGGGGGATGCGCAGGCCAATGCCCACTCCAAGATTGGTGAAACCGTTGAATCGGTTTGCCGGCATGGGGGAAGGTTCCACCAGGGACCGGAAGTCAATCCGATCCCTGGAGAATGATCCGGAATTTTACTTTTCGCTCTGGGTTTTGCAACCACCCTTGCCTTTGCAGGTGTTTTTGCCTTTGCAACCGTTGTCTCCGGCTTTGCAGCCACCCTGGCCCTTGCAATCGTTCTGGCCCTTGCAATCATGTTTTCCCTTGCATCCATCTTTGCCGCTGCACCCGTCTTTGCCGCTGCATCCCATTTTTTCGACGCTCAGAGACGAGATGCCAGCCTTGCCGCTGTCCAATGTGCCAGCATAGGCGGAAGTTGTGCCGGCAATCAAACCGGCGATGGCTGCGCTTGCGATCAGTGCTTTCGTTTTTTTGTTCATGAGTTCCTGGTTTCTTCTTTAGTTGGATTTGGGTCCGACCGTTTTTCCTAAGAGCATCTACCGTCACGAACACGATCAAAAAAGTCAATGTCTCTCATTTGTCTGAAAGCAGGATGCATTGGGATTGGGAGCTACGAATTCCTTGCAAGGAATTGCTATGTCCTTCTGCGTTTGCGCAAACCAGAAGTTGCGGAAGACCTTGTTTAAGAAATTTTACTTTAATGATCATCCCGCAATCACTCATGCACGGCATGACGGCTTGGGCTACTTTGGGATGGCGAGCGGCCACTCCGTTGCAGCCTGGGTGCTTAGCATAGATTGACCGAGTTCAAAGGCCAAGGCCCTGCCTGCTATTGTAGATGACGATCTTCTTGGATGGGGTCATTTCTCCCACTCTTCACCCGCGGTCAAGGTCAAAGCAAAACAAAGTGGCATCCGCAGTGCTCCTCTATATCTGCGAAAGAGTGACCCACCGAAAGAGCGGCATTCTTGGATAAGAAAAAATTTATCAGGATAAAGCATGCCTTTTCTCAGTGATGATAATCTTATCAATTGGCATACTAAAGGGTTGGCATGGACTTTGATTCTGGGATGCCTGGTAGGAGTTGGCTGTGGGAGAAATCCCACTCAGAATGTGCGTAGTTGGGTTCGTGAAACCAACATTGTGGTGGTTGGCCAAATCTATACTTATCGATTAAAACTGCCTTCGGAAACGAAGGGTGCTCGGTATTTCTGGGATGCCAATCTTGCCATCGATAATGTTCTCCAAGGCGACCTCCCTATGAATACGCTGCATGTGAACTGGGATGAAGCCGAATGGGAAAATATTCCAGAATATGATCTTGGCAATAAAGGGATTTGGTTTTTAAGTCTCAAAGTAAGATCTCGTGAAGAAAAAACCTATGTGGTATTGGCCTATCTTCCGATAAGTTATCTTCCCGAAGTTAAAAAGTATGTCAGCATAACTCCGCCTGACGCCCTGGTTCGTCGTCTCCATTAGTCAAACCTGAAAATGGCACTCCAAACGGTTGCTGGATCGAATTGCTTCAAAAATGGAGGCTTTGTGCGTTATCCATTAATCACCATATTGTTTCTGTTAGTCATTGATTCGTTTCATTGGGGTTATACGTTTGGGTGGTGAATTTTTACGATCCCAACGTTCAAAAGGTGCTATCTGAACCATTTGTTTTCCCGATTCCTCTCAATGAAAAGAAAAACTTTCGGAAGGCGCATGAAAACGATTCGGTGGCGATACTTTTTGAGAAGGAAGACGCTCAAATCAACGGGGTCGACGCAAAATTAAGGCAGGAGTGCAAAAATCAAGCAACTGCAAGCCATGTGACTAGTCCCTGAACCAAAGTGAATTTACTTAGGGAGGGACAAGTGTCACCATCGGTTTGATTTACCTCCATGAACCCAGAATTCAAACGTGCCACTGACGAGCCTGTTTTCTGGGACGAGCGGTATCGTACAGGCAAGACGCCTTGGGACTTCGGCACTATTCCCGAGGGTCTCCGGAATTTCCTTGTTCAAGAGAAAGAGCGTGGGCGGGTGCTCATTCCAGGTTGCGGGTCTGGCTATGAAGTTGAAGCTTTTTGTCGCGCTGGATGGGATGTTCTTGGTGTGGATTTTAGCGAAGCCGCCGTCACACGGGCTCGCAAGCTACTTGGACAATATTCGTCGTGTGTCATCCAAGCCAATTTTTTTGATCCCGCAGTCATTTCCAATTCCTATGACGTCATCTACGAGTGCACTTTTCTTTGCGCTTTACCACCACAACGATGGCAATCTTGCGTTCAGCGCATCTTAGAACTTCTTCGACCCTCAGGAAGATGGCTTGGATTCTTTTTTTATGGCCAGGAAGCAGATTCTCCGCCATATCCACTATCGCCGGAATGGGCCAAGAAATTGCTCTCAGGAAACTTCAGAGCCATAGAAGACCTCCCAGTTCGTGATTCGCTCCCTCTTTTTGCCGGAAGAGAACGATGGCAAATTTGGCAAAGAGCTGCATAAACGGTTGCGGTTGCAAGATTGAACCAAATCATCTCTTGGTTGAGGGAAGTGAAGTTGTTGAATCACCTCACTTGACGGAGGTGCCTCCCTGCTCGTTGGGGTAAAGCGAAAAGACACACGAGAATGAACGCTGCGATCGCTGCCGAAGCGAGTGGGCGGCTCATATTAAGGCCGCCGTGGTCCACCGGCTTATCGAGGAAATCGCCGACAGTAGCACCGAGGGGTCTTGTAAGGATGAAGGCCGCCCAAAATAGCAGGACGGGGGAAATTTTCGTCCAGAAATAAAGAGCCGCAATCACCGCCAGGCCAGCGGCAAAAACAAACGCGCCGCGCTCGTAGCCGAGTCCTCCGGTATCGGCCATCCAGTCACCCAGCGCGGTGCCAAGAGTCTGCGAGAAGGTAATGGCCGCCCAGTAAAAGCCTTCCACTTTCGGGGTAGTGACGCTGTTCACCGAAATGGTTCTCTCCGACCAATACCAAAGGCCCAGAACGGCCATCAGGCAGACAAATAAAAGTGTCGAGCCACCCGTATAACCGAGGCCGAGAGACCGGTCGGCAAGATCAGCCATCGTTGTTCCAAAGGTGGTAGAGGCAACGATGGTCGCCCAATAAAGAAAAGGATGGAATTTCTTTGCCAAGATCTGAGCGATCACAAACACGATAAGCAGCCCCAGGAAGAGCGCCGTGCCGACAAAATAACCCCAGTTAAGCGTCATCGTGATAGAATCGCCGCCGGTTTCGCCCAGTGTCGTTGCGGCGATCTTGATGACCCAGAACGCAAGGGTAACTTCCGGGACCTTGCTCAGTGTTTCCTGTTTGTCTGCTCTATCCATGATGTTGTGTCTTGTCCTCTTGTGTCCAGATCGACAGCGTAGCTGATGGCGTGAAGATAATCGAACCCTCAATCTGACGCCAGTCACGTTTTGAGAGGGGCAATTGGTCCTGTCCGTGTAGCCCAACTTTAAGGCAAGTCGTTCTTGTACGATGGGTACAAGAATTCGCGTTGGGCTGCTTCAATTTTATTTGGAACCAGATCACCTCTTAGCTGCATGAGTGAATCTGCTCAAAGACGGGGTTCTTTTTAACCAACGAAAGCACCGACAACGGAGGAATGATGGCCTGTCAGTAAAACCCCATTTTTGCCAGCCATTTTTTCAGGGGGGGCGGCTCTTCAAAAACCTTCCAGACTGTCTCCACCAGAGGGGAAAAATCCGAAGATTTTTCGACAAAATGGATCGGCCGACCGTCAATGCCATCATCCAGTCTGCGTTTATAGCTCGAAATAAAGATCACTTTGATTCGTGGGGCTATCCCCCGGATGCGCTCCACCAATTGTACGCCATCCATGCGAGGCATAATGATATCCGTCAAAACCATGTCGATGACGGAAGAATTTTGACGAAAGATCTCCAACGCTGCTTCCCCACCTTCCGCCTCCAACACATGGCAGCCGCTTTCCTTCAACGCCATGGAGATCAACCTCCGGTCCCCAGGATTGTCATCCACCACCAAAACGGTTTTCTCCTTTGGAGGTAAAATGGTCATGAATGGGGGCTTCCCTCAAGCGCAACTTGAATATTACCGCTCAGATCGGCAAGCCGAAAAGGTTTTTGGATAAAACCATTGGGAACTTCCTCCTCAAAAAGATTCGCACAGACCTCCTTCGGATAACCGCTCATCAAAACAACACGCGCATGAGGATTGATTTGGCGGATCTTTTTCAACGTCTGCTCCCCATTCAAATGAGGCATGGTCATATCGAGCAAAACCAAATCGATGTTCTTCTGGTAGTTGCGGTAACTCTCCACCCCTTCCATTCCATCACTGGCGTACAACACCTTGAATCCCAGGCTCTCGATGCTTTCTCCCAGCAACTCCTGAATGCTTTTCTCATCATCCACCACCAAAATGATCCCCTGTCCGGACGGGGCACGCAGCGAAACTTCCCTGCCAGCCCGATTTTTTTCCTTCCTCGGAGGCGCCGCCGAAACCGGAAATAAAATCGTGAAGGTCGAGCCTTTGCCACGTTCACTGACCACCTGCAGAGCCCCGTGGCAGGCCCGGACAATACCCTGGACTGCCGACAGACCAAGCCCACGCCCAAAATATTTCGTGGAAAAGAAAGGATCAAAAATACGCGTTCGGATGGCCGAATCAATGCCACAACCCGTATCCGAAACTTCCAGACAGACATAGTCGCCTTCCGCAAGGCCCAACCCCCAAAGCGTTTTTCCCAAATAGTTGTCGTCGGCATGAATCAGCCGAGTGCCAATCGTAATGATCCCCTGTTTAGAGCCGATGGCTTCCGCGGCATTTTGAACGAGATTCCTCACCAATTGGCGAAGTTGCGTGATGTCCGCCCGGATCAGCGGCATGGAATTTTCCAGTTGATGCTTCAATTGCACATCCCCCGCCACCGACTGCTGAAGAAAAGGCGACATCTCCTCAACCACCACACTTAAATCATAGAGCAATTGCACACAATTGCCCTTTCCCGAATACGCGAGAAGCTGCTTGCAAAGCTCCGCCGCCCGGTCGCCAGCATCCCGGATCTGTGTGAATGCTTCCTTCATCACGCAGACCGGTGTCCCCTCGGCGCGAGCCAATTCCGCCCTGCCCAAAATCACCGTCAAAAGATTGTTGAAGTCATGGGCAATCCCTCCCGCCAGGGAAGCCAGACTTTCCAGTTTCTGATTCTCGATCAGCTTCGTGTGAAGCCGGTGGCGTTCAATGGCATGACAAACAGAATGGACCAGCAGATCGCCATCCACCATGCCTTTCACCAGATAATCCTGAGCGCCATGCTCAAGGGCCTGCATGGACAAACTCTCATCATTAATTCCGGTCAGTACCACGATGGGTAATCCGGCGGCAGCCCCCCTCATCTTGAGAAGCGTGTCGAGCCCCTTGGAATCGGGAAGCCCCAGATCCAGAACCACCACATCCACCTCGGCTCCGGCCAAATATTCCAGCGCTTCGGACGAACGCAGGACATGCCGCACTTCAAATTCCACCTTGCTCTGCTCCAAATAGCCCCTCACCAGTGCGGCATCGCCCACACTGTCCTCTACAAGCAATACTTGGACGGGCTGGTCATTCCATGCAAGGAAGGCAAACATCGGATTCTCCTCCCACTGGGTGCCTAATTAAAGGTAATCCAAAAAAAACTTAACTCAATCTTTAGACGGAAATTGTTTATTTCATACTGAATTTTGACAAGCCTAAAGTGCTTGGTTTTCTCAACATTTCCAGCTGTCCACAATTATAAGAGCATCAATCCTAATTCAGTAGACGAGAAATTATTCTTAATCAAAAATGTTCATACGCTGGAACGAGACAGAAAGTTGCGCACAGAAACCCTATTGGTCAGGCATCTTTTCCGTCGACATTCGGTATTGTGAAATAAAAAACAGATCCCATGCCAGATTGAGACTCGACCCAGATGCGTCCTCCATGGTGTTCCACGATTTTTTTGCAAATCGCCAGGCCGATGCCGGTTCCGGGATATTCCTTTTGCGCATGCAGTCTTTGAAAGATCACGAAAATCCGATCGATGTATTGCGGATCAATGCCAATGCCGTTGTCCCGGAAGGAAAACAGCCATCCCTCCTGGCGCTTGACCGCAGTAATATGGATACAAGGCTTTCCCTTGCTGCAAAACTTGATGGCGTTGCTCAGCAAATTCTGAAAAAGCTGCAACATTTCCGTAGGATTGGCCCTGAGGGAGGGAAGAGGATCATGGGTAATCACCGCATGACTTTCTTCAATGGCGGAACGCAGATTCCCCAGTGCCTTTCTGAAAACCACCTCGAAATCCAGCGACTCTGAAAAAGGAGCCCCTTTTCCCACGCGGGAGTAGGCCAGAAGATCGTTAATGAGCTGCTGCATGCGCGTCACGCCGTCGACGATAAACTCGACAAACTCAGTCGCCTCCTTGTCGAGCTTATCCCCGTAACGCTTCGCCAACAATTGAGTGAAACTTTTCACGATCCGCAAGGGTTCCTGAAGATCGTGCGACGCCACATAGGCAAACTGCTCCAAATCGGCATTGGAACGGACCAATTCCTGCGCCTTCCGTTCCAGCGCCTCCGCGGCCTGTTTTTGCATGGTGAGATCGCGCGTCACTTTCGAGAAGCCGAGCAACTGCCCCTTGTCGTCCTTGATCGCGGTGATGACCACCCCAGCCCAGAACCGCGAACCATCCTTGCGCACCATCCATCCCTCCTCCTCAAAGCGGCCTGTTTCCGAGGCAGTTTTCAGCTTCTGTTCCAACCGAAACTGCATCGTTTCTTCAGGAAGATAAAAACGGGAAAAATGTTGTCCCAAGATTTCATGGGCCCGATAACCTTGGATACGTTCTGCACCCGGATTCCAACTGACCACCCGTCCCGTGGGATCCAACATTAAAATGGCATAGTCTTTGATGCTATCCACCAGCAAACGAAACCGTTCTTCGCTTACCTTGAGTGCCTCCAATGTCTTAACAACCTCTGAAGTCCGTTCCTGGATCCGCGTTTCCAGTTCGGCATAAGCCTTCCGCAACAGCTCATCCGCCCGCTTTCGTTCAGCCACAGACGCAGAAAGCACCAAAGCTGTCACGGCAATAAAGCTCATAGACGCCTGCAGCAATAAAAGCGTCTCGTTCGGAGAGGGCGTTGCATAGGGACCAAGTCCATGGCAGGTATTCCAAATAGCCACCACCGCGAGCACAAAAACCGCCATCGCCGTTTCACGCTGACTGAACCGAAACGCTACCCAGATGAGGAGCGGCACATACCCAAACTCCAAAGGAAACGATCCACTGAAAACAATCTGGCTCACCGTAAACAAGCACAGCAAAAAAAGCATCACTTCAAACACCTGCGCGTAACTCCATCGCCAATGGCGCTTCACTACCCAAAGAATCAACACGGGGGCTACCACCAGATCGCCATTGAGATCGCCCAGCCACCACGTCAGCCAGATGGAGTAATAATCGTCCCATGGCGCAAAACCACTCAATGCGAGACTGGAAACCCCACAAATAGGACTCACCAGGGTGCTGAGCATTCCGGCCAAAAAGACAAATTTGAAAACATCTTCGGTCCGGTCAAACGCGTTACGCCCGTTGGCAAACCGGTTCATCAAATACGCGCCCACCACCCCTTCGAGCGTGTTTCCCGCTGCAATCCCAACCGAACTGACAACCGATCCCGCCGTCGAAATATTCACTAAAAAAGCACCCAGAAAAATGGCTGGCCAGACCCGATAGCCCATCAATAGCAAAGCCGTGAGGGCAATTCCTGTAGGCGGCCACACCGGACTTGCGCTGGGGTGGATCACGGCCAGCATCAACCCCATTTTGCCAGCAACAAAGTAAACGGCCGTCAAGAGTGCAATTGACGGCAAAGTTTTAAACTTTTTACGCATGAGATTTTCTAGCAAAGAGGATTTCCATATCCCACTCCCTTCCACCCGCACAACCCTCCTCGCGAGATAGAATACATCAAGGAAAAAGGCAACCTCCCTTATATACAATTTACAGGATGTTGAAAAAAATACCAATGGCCGCGCGAAAAACAGCCCTGACAAAAAATGATTCTTTGTGATCCTTGCTGCTATCCCTTTTTTAAATAATCTGCTAGGTGTTTTTACACACATTGTTTTTCCAAAAAGTAAAGGACGGCCGATAAATTTTTTGTAAAAATCGCCATTCGTCACGGTGGACACATCTGGGTCGAATCCACTCTCGGAAAAGGTTCCACATTCTTTTTCTCTTTACCTATCAAACCATGAATCGAACTCCTCCTCACACTCCCAGCGAAATCCTTCTGATTGAAGACAATCCCGGCGATGTACGTTTGACCCTTGAAGGATTAAAGAGCGACAAAATCAATATCAATGTCGTGAATGACGGAGCAGAGGCTCTGGTCTACCTCCGAAAAAAAGGAAGTTTTTCCTCCTCACCCCGCCCCGATCTGATTCTACTCGATCTCAATCTGCCAAAGAAAAACGGCCACGAAGTTCTGACTGAAATCAAAAATGACCCGGATTTGAAACGAATTCCAGTCGTCATCATGACCGGCTCCCAAGCACAGGAAGACATCATCAAAAGTTATAAACTTCACGCAAACTGCTATGTCACCAAGCCTGTGGATGTGGACCAGTTTCTAAAGGTGGTCAAAACCATCCAGGAATTTTGGTTTACCATTGTGAAATTGCCACAAAATGAATCTTGAATAAGAAACCTCGAGAAAATGTCGAAATTGGCAACCCAAATGACTCCGAATCGGAACCAAATCGTCTTCTGGTTTCAACAAGTGAATTTGTTGAAGACGGCAATATGCTAGCTTCGCAGAAGCTGCTCACCATCAGCCAGTTTTAGTTTGAAAATGCTCTTTCAGAATCCTCTGGATTATCTCGGTGGTTAGGGGTTTAAGTTCGAAACCATTGACGGAGGCTTCTTGCGCTTTTTTTCTGTCTGCAGGGTTCAATGAAGTTGTGAGCATGATAATAACCGTTTGCGCTTTTTTATTGGGACTTAACTTGGTGTATTTTTCCAAGAATTCCCAACCGCTCATGGTGGGCATGTTGATATCCAAAAATATCAGCTCTGTCGTTTGGTTTTCCCGATTTAGATAGTCCAAGGCTTCAGAACCACTTTCGGCAACATGAATATGGTGCGCAATGTCCGCTTCCTTGAGTACGATCATGTGATAATAATTGTCATTCTCATTATCATCGATCAGCAGCACGCAATTTAATTTTTCAGGCATTTGCAGCAGTTATTGGAATTGTGAAATAAAATGTACTGCCGTGTCCCAGTTGAGATTCCACCCAGATTTTTCCTCCATGAAAATCGATAATTTTTTTACAGTGAGCCAGACCTATCCCTGTGCCTTCATAAAGCTTCCTGGAGTGCAGTTTTCTGAAGATTGCAAAAATCCGTTCGTGATAAGCATCCTCAATTCCAATTCCATTATCTTTTATTGAGAAAAGCCATTCTTTTTCGCTCGCTCGCGCTGAAACGGTAATGATCACAGGTGTGTCTGGCTTTCGAAATTTAATGGCATTGCTGATAAGGTTTTGAAAAACCATTTTTAATTCCGAGAAGCCATTTAGGACCGGCAACGGTTTTATGCGAATTTCAGCCGAACTTTCCTTGATGGACGTGCTCATGTTCTCCAAAACTTCTTGCATGAGCGCGTTGCAGTCCATCACGGCAATCCTTTTATCATGCCCCAGAACGGAGTAATCTAGCACTTCCTTGATGAGCGTGCGCATTCGATCCGCAGCACTGCTGATAATATCAAGATAGTTGTCCCCATCTTGATCCAACTTCCCTTTGTATTGCTTTTGAAGCAACCCCGTGAAATTGGAGATGGTTCTCAATGGCTCTTGCAAATCGTGTGAAGCAATATAGGCGTATTGCCCCAGCTCCTTGTTGGAGCGAATCAATTGTTCTGTCATTTGATTCATGGCAACTGCGACACCTCCGATCTCATCGTCTGAAAACACGGTTGCCCGATCACCGAGGCTTCCTTTTGTAATGTTTTTTGCGGCTCGGCTGATCTCCTTCAGGCCTCTGGTAATGCTCCGGCTGACGATGATACTCAATGAAAGTCCGGTAATTTCAACCGTCAATGCAACAATGAATAACAGATCTAAAATAAGATGTTCTAGCCAACGCGATCCCTCCCCCAATGTGTAAGAAAAATTATCTTCAAGCGTTGTAAGATTCTCATTTATAGGATCTATCTCTGCAGTAAAGAGATCCAATTTAACTTTAGATGTGGATGCCGACGTGATCTCCTCGTGTAATTTTTCACTAATTGGAATCAATTTTTCTAACAAGGCGTCCCCATCCCCCCAAAAGGCAAGCGCTTTTTTTAGATAATAAATTTCATGAAATCTTCGTATCAACCTTGTAATTCCGTCAATATCATCAGAGTGGATGCGTCCTTCCAAAAATCCATTGCGTATGATCTCAAGATTGGGATTTTTTTTTAACAATTCTAATCGGGCTTGATGATCGCCCCACGGCACTCTCATGAATCTATGAAATGCTTGATAAGCAGTTTCATTATGCGTCCGAGAATATTTCTCCAACTCAAAGACGGCATCCTTTTGTGCTTTGGACCACAAACCTTCGCCTCCCACAAGAGCTCTGAGAGAAGAAAGAGTATGAATGGAAAACCAAAGCGTGAGTAGCTCCAGAACAACCAATATAGCCATCGCGCCGACGATAAAATAGAGTTTCTTGCTAATGGAGATATCTCTTAGCCTTGAAAATCCCAGAAAATGGTCCATATGCAAATGTGCTAATTTTAGCTTTGCCCCTGTTTATGGTAAAGAGCCGAAGCGCCCCTGGTAACCCTAACAAGTGCGAGTTGGAACCAAATCATTTCTTGATTGAGAGAGTTACACTCGCTTAGGGAATCGCCGAAATAATATGTGCCCCTTCAATGGAGAACTTCCCTAACGGTCTACCGGCCCAAAAAAGGCGGACCGCCCTCATGCGTCGACGTAATGGATTGGGCCACTTCGGGATGGTCCTTTGTGATAGCGAGCAGCCGCTCTGTTGCCGCTTTCGTGGGCACACGCTTCCCCATGGAGCGAAGGACCGCCCGGTAGCAATCCGCAGCTGTGGCGTATTGATCGGCTTTCTCGAGATTTTGACCTGCGACGAAGGCACTGATGCCTGCGAATTCCGAATCCGCATATCCTAACACGATCCCATAATTCCCGGCGTAGCCTCGCGCTACACCCAGAGCCTTAAGGTACTCGAGCGTCTTTGCCCATTCACCCCGCTCGGCCGCGGCATCGGCCAACCCTTCGAGCTTTGCGACGACGGTTTCGCCCTTAGCGGTCGAAAACTCTGGCAGATCAAATCGCGTCACCAGACTCGTCGCAAGGATCTGCTCTCGAATCGGCGCAAGTTTGTCCTGCCATGGGCTAGAAGAGATGGCACCGCGGAAAAGCGTGACGCTGGATGGATCTCCAGCGCGCATCGCTACTTCCATAGAGTTTAACTCTGCGACAAGATTGAAGATCGATTGTTGGGAAGATCCCAAAGATGAAACAACTCGGCTAAGACGCTCGATCTTCATACGTGCATCCGTGATATCGGAGGGCGACTTGATCGAGGCCACAATCTGGTCAACCTGTTTGATGATTGGGTCGTCGATCTCCTCGTTGGAAACCAATTTCTGCAACAAAGCCTGCCGTTTCGTTTTTACCAGGTCCGCCGGGAGCCAGGACAGATCCTGATTGAAGGAGTCACGCTCCATTTCCTGCAACCGTTGCAGCGCTGCTGAAACAGAACCCTGCTCCTCTAGCACCAATATTTGGGACCAGCGCTGAGCGGTTCTGCGAAAGGCTTGGATGCGCTCGTTCTGAAGGTTCTGGTTTTCGGCGTTCCCTTTTCTGAGTTCGGACATGAGGCCATTGAGGGCGTCGGTGGCTTCACGAACCTCGGCGCTGGTGTGTGCGGACGCGATCTTCTGTCCGAGATCTTTGAGGCGCTGCTCCGGATCATCCTTCTTTTCGATTTCCTGGGCCGACACGGTCAACGCACAGAGCAACACCAGTGCAAACAGGAAACGAGGAATCTTCATAGGCGAGATCATTCCTCCCACTCTTTGCTGCGGTCAAGGTCAAAGCCAAAAGGTTGAAATTTGGTCCTTTGATGTTCATGAGCGACAGCTCTGAGCGTTCCACTTAACCCTTACGGTTGCGAGACTGAACCAGATCATTTCTTGGTTGTGGGAAGTGAACTGTTGAGTTGCGGATTTTCAGACCGGACGCGGTCAGCGAAAAAACGACGGGCCATCTTTAGGAATCTGATCTTGTTTCCTGAAAATGTTTCCGTTCACATAGCCGAGCCGCCGGCATCATCATCCGTTTCGCTTTTTTACCATGCTGTTCAACACGGGCGCATTCATCTTTCTTTTTCTTCCGGCGATCCTGCTTATTTTCCGCTTTCTTGCTTCGCGCCGGTGGATTCGGATGAGCCTCTCGGCTTTGCTTCTGGCTTCGTGCATCTTTTATGCTTGGGCAAATCCGGTCTTTGTCTGGATTCCCCTCGTGAGCGGCGCGTTCAATTTTTTTTGGGGCCGAAGGCTCAGAATGTCACCTATCCGGACAAATCTTTACATTGGGCTCGCCTTCAATCTGGGACTGCTCGGCTATTGGAAATACGCGAATTTCATCGGCGCCACGCTCCTGCAGGCCGGAGTGATCCACGCGACCTGGGCGAAAGTCATCCTTCCGATCGGGATTTCCTTTTACACTTTCAAGGGCATCGCCTATCTGCTGGACACTTACCGTGGGTCAGAGGTTGTGGCGGGATCGGATTCGTTTCTTCATTTCCTCCTCTATTTTCTTTTTTTCCCGGACGCGATTGCGGGGCCGATCGTCCGGCACTATCAGTTCCTGCCGCAGCTTTCGTCAGACATCTTTCGTTTTGACAATGAGCATTTTTCGCGGGGTTTCGTCCTTTTCAATATTGGCCTATTCAAGAAGCTGGTGATCGCGGACCGGCTCGCCCGATGGGTTCACGATCCTTTTGTGCAGGTGCATCAGCTCGCCTTTTTTTCGTCGTGGACGGCGGCCGTGACCTTCGGCCTTCAGCTCTACTTCGACTTTTCCGCTTATTCCGACATGGCGATCGGAATCGCCCGGATGTTCAACATCGAGCTCCCGATCAATTTCGATTCTCCCTACAAATCGAAAAGCATCATTGAATTCTGGCGGCGCTGGCACATCACGCTCTCCTTTTTCCTGCGCGACTATCTCTACATCCCCCTTGGCGGAAACCGCCGCGGCACCTCACGACAGGTGATCAACCTATGGACCACCATGCTGATCGGCGGCCTCTGGCATGGCGCAAACTGGACCTACGTCCTGTGGGGCGCGTGGCATGGGTTGATGATTTCCCTGAATCACCTCTGGGGTCTGCGGGGAAGAGCCTTGCCGGGATGGCTGGGTCAAACAGTGACGCTCGCGGGAGTTGTCTTCGGATGGGCGATCTTTCGTTCTGCCTCCCTCACGGACATCGCAAGTTTCGCGCAAGACATGACGGGTCTCAAAGGGCTTTACTGCACGTCGACTTCATCCGGCGATCCCTTCCTTCCCCATTTCACGCAGAAAGCATGGCTCATCACCACGGGATCCTTCGCGCTCTGGGCACCCAACTCCCAGCAAATCACGGCGCGATTCCGGCCGGTCCCCTGGATGATCGCGCTTGTCATCCTGCTCTTCCTGAAAAACTGCCTTTCCCTCAACTCCATCACGGAATTTCTTTATTACAAATTTTAACTCTATGAGTTCCGATCCAGGCTGGCGAAGGGCTTCGATTATTTTTTCAACAAGCCTCCTTGCGATGGGGATTTTCCACCTCAGCATGTGGTTCGCCTTCACTCGTCACCTGCTGCGGCCTGAAGTTGGAGATCTGAAAAGGATGGGCTATTTGGTGGGCCTTGAAGATCACAAACCTAAATTCAACGAGGCGTCCACGGGAGCGGAAGCCGTTTTTGACGCCAGGAGTTTCGAGCCTGATCAGAACTATCCCATTATGATGTGGGGTGATTCCTTTATGGGACCCATCGCCTCGACAATCGGCTCACAAACGGGCGCAAGAATTCTCATCTTCAATGCCACAGGCAGCGGCCAGAGCCTCACGGCACAAATCCGCCGCCTGGCGGATGAAGGCGTATTTCGAAAACACCAAACCAGGATTGTGATGATTGAGCTCGTCGAATTCAATATTCTCGAGGCTCTTTCCTCAGACAGGACGGCGTGGCCCGACGTGACCTTCGCTGAATATCTCCGTCAGCAAACGATGGGCGATCCGCGCAACAATGTAGAGGAAAAACCCGTGACCTTCGCCAACAACGGAAACTTCAAAATCCTCACGTACAACTTTTGCTATTTATTTTCACCCAATGCCTTCGGCATGTCCGCCACTTATCGCGTTCCCATGACGCGCAAATTGTTTTCCTGTTCTTACGGGGATGAGTTGTTGTTTTATAACCTGGACCTTCTGAATGGACTCAATCCCTCCAACCGTCTTCTCGAGCCCCTGGTCCAAAATTGTCTCGCGCTTGCGGAACGCCTTCGAAAGGAGGGTGTGGCCCTTTATCTTTTACCGTGCCCGGACAAGGCCGACCTTTATTATCCCTATATCCGAAACCCATTCTATGCAGAAAACAGGCTTCTGGATATTTTATCGGAGCGATTCGACAGAACCGCGGTCAAATTCATTCCAACCAAGAAATTTTTAAGGACTGTTCTCACAAATGGTCAGGTTGATTTGTATTATGCGGATGACATTCACTGGTCGCCAATCACGCCTCCCCTGGTGATCGAAAAGATTCGCGGAACCCTTCTTAAAGACCTTAGGTGACAGGCTGCCCAGTAGTTGCTGAGGTTTTAAACGGCTTTGCCCCTGTTTATGATGAAGAGCTGAAGAGCCCTGGTAGCCCTTACGGTTGCGAGATTGAACTAAATCGCCTCTTTGCTGAGGGAAGTCGATTTAATCAAAGAGGCTGTTTAGAACATCCAGAGCTCAGACACGCGGGACCAAAAAATGTTGTAAACCGCGAAACGGAACTTGAGACGCCATCCCGCGTTACCTGCAGCGATTAGGCATCATGGTGGTGGAATCTCCGGCGTCTCCGCGTGCTCTGACCAGAAAATGCCAAGCAGCTTGATACGCTCTCTAAATGTCTCCCAATCTACCGGCTTGGTGATGTACGAATTCACGCCGAGAGCGTAGGCTCTCTTAACGTCCTGTTGCAACGAGGAGGACGACATGACCACGACCGGAATCAAACGCTCGTCGCCGGGAGACTCGGAATGCAACCACTCCAGGAAATCGAAGCCAGAGAATCCGGGCATCTTCAAGTCCAAGAGAATGACGTCGGGCAGCGGATGCTTGTGGCGGTCTGCGTACTCTCCCTCGCCAATCAAATAGCGGACAGCCTTTCTGCCATCACCGACATGGACAAGGCGCAAATGTGGGGCACGCTTGAACTCTCGCTCGACCAAGAACACGTCGTTCGGGTTATCTTCCACCAGTAGAAATGTCGTTGTCGTTGTCATACGCGTGAATGATGCCTAACATTGTTGAGGCAGAAATTTTTCCGAGCGGGCAAGCCGGCTTTCGCGCATTTTTTCAACAATTCGACACCTGATAGCGTCCCTTAAATTGAGCTTAAGGGATTACCTGATTTTATCGTTTACACTTGCAGTAAAAATTCCCCTTTAAATAATGATCGAGCATGAATTTTTCTGGCGCAAGGAATATTTCATAGGTGGCAATGGAAAAACTGCAACTTACAAGCAGGTTAAACCAAATTATATGAACCTTTACCTAGGACCTGCGCAAGTCCTGATGCGCCCTGGACATGCCCTTTCAACAAAGAACTTTCGTCATCGTTGACGATAATCTCTCAGACGCTTTCCTGTTAAAAAATGCGATTTGCGAGAGACAAGAAGGCGCCAATTGCACAGTCGTGACCAGTTGGACAGAATTAAGCCAAGTCATTAAAATACAGGAGGATTTTGTCCCTGACATCTTCATTATCGACTTCTATCTTCCCAAAGAAAATGGACTCATGATCGTCCAATTGCTGCGAAAAATGTCTCAATTCACCACGACTCCGATTTGTGTTTTCTCGGGTTCCTTCTCTCCCACCCTCTCTGATGAACTGCGTACAGTCGGCGCTACTGCTTGCATCCTGAAGCCGTATGCAATCAAAGGATTTAAGTCTGTTGCCGAACAAGTATTGAACATTGTTTCTCTGCACAACTCTGACCTGGCATCAAGCGGCTCGAAATCCTAGATTCACATCCATTGGAGTCCCGTCAAATCTGTCGTTCAAGGGATGAAGATTTTTTTCAGGAAATCAAAATGGTAGCCCTAACGAGTCCGAGTTGAAACCAGATCGCCTCTTGGTTAAGGGAAATGAGTCTGCTTAAGGAGGAACAATAGACGCTTTCTTTCTAAATAACATTTTCGCGACCATAGAGCAATCGCCCGGAGCAGCCATTCAATGGTTGCTCTCAAAAATTGTATCCACCGAATAAGGACCTCTTTAAATTTACTTGCAAATCTTTTGCGTTTAAGTTAAGAGTCTATCAGAGATGAAAGGTGCTTCTTTCTGTAAAGTATTTATTGCGCTTTTTTGCCTCCTCGTGACAGGAGCACAGACTACCTTTCCCTCCCTTCATCAATGGCAAGAAACTAGAGAAGACGATGCTCTTTCGATATCGGCCACCATTCAGTGGGAAAGCCTTTCAAATTCTTCAGCTCCTAAAGAACACCATCACGATCCCGATCACTGTTTGATTTGCCAGACCATTGCCCATCACCTTTCTTATGCAACGGTCTCCGTTTTCACTTCTTCAATTTGCTACGAACCCACGTTTGAAGTTTCAGTCCTAAAAGAGCAACATCGTCACTCGTTCCTCAGAGATCAGCTTTCTCTAGCCCGCGCTCCTCCGCACCTCGCCGTTTAATTGCAAGGTGCCTTTTGTCCGTCGTCGCGTCGGACAAATGTGAATTCGTTAACTTGGAGGAGGAGATATGCCGTATAACCGTATTTTACCATCATGTATTTTTTTATTTGGTTTTAGCCTTTTATTTTTTTCACAAAGGAGTGTTGCCCAAACAACCCAGAAACCGGCTGATGTTCCAGCCGATCCAGCTTCGGAAGAATTAAAAAAACCGATTCTTGAATCGGATTCAGATGCGACCCGCCTCAACACCATTGTTGTCGTGGGGAAATTAAATGAAGCCCGAAGCCACATTGCGCCGTCGTTGGGAGCCACTGTCTATAGCGTCAACTCCAATGACATTCTCTCCCAATCTCAAGGAGACAACGCTCCTCTCAATCATGTTCTTCTGCGGCTGCCCGGAGTCAGCCAAGATTCCGCAGCTTCGGGACTCATGCACGTTCGGGACGAACACGCCAACGTTCAATATCGGATTAATGATGTGCTGATTCCAGAAGGCATCACGGGTTTCAGCACGGAACTGGACTCCCGTCTCATTGATAAAATGGACCTCATTACAGGAGCACTGCCTGCACAATATGGCTTTCGCACGGCAGGGATCGTCGACATCCATACCAAGGAGGGAGCTTTCAATGAAGGAGGGGACGCGAGCATGTACGGAGGGAGTTACGACACGTTACGGCCCAGCTTCGAATATGGCGGTCACCAAGGTAAGCTCAATTATTTTTACTCCGGAAGCTACCTTCAAAACAGTCTCGGGATAGAGAACCCCACAAGCCAGCCAGACGCCATTCACGATAACAGCAATCAATATCGAGGATTTAGTTATCTTTCTTATCTGATCGACGACACCAGTCGCGTCAGCCTGATTTTGAGCGGCGCCTATAATCACTTTCAGATTCCAAACAACCCTGGGCAAACAGAAGGAGCGGATCCAGCGGGAAATACGCTGGTGATCAATGGTGTCCCTTCGTTCGATTCGAGTCAGCTCGACGAAAGGCAAAATGAACAAAATTATTATGCAGTTTTGGCATACCAGAAATCAGTCGGTGATCTTGATTTCCAGGCCTCTCTGTTTTCCCACTATAGCGATGTTCTGTTTATGCCTGATGTGAATGGGGACTTATTTTTCAATGGGCTGGCAGGGAGGACCGAACGGAGTCTTCTTTCCAATGGAGCGCAACTTGATTCAAGCTATAAGCTGACCGAAAGCCATACTCTTCGGGGCGGCATTCTCTTGGATGCCGAGAACTCTCATGAACGAGACACCACGTGGGTGTTTCAGACGGACGCTGCCGGCGATCAAACGGGTTTCAATCCATTTAAAATTGAAGACTCCAGTTCTCATTCCGCTTATTTTTACGGGTTCTATCTTCAGGACGAATGGAAAATCACAGAGGCTTGGACCGTCAATGCTGGAGGCCGTCTGGATCTCTATCAAGGCATCGTTTCCCAAAGCCAGCTGAGTCCGCGGCTCAATAGCACCTATGAAATCGATAAAAACACGGCGATTCACGCCGGTTACGCCCGCTATTTTACACCCCCCCCGCTGGAAGCTGTTTCGGCAGGGAGCGTGCAAAAATTTGCCAACACCACCGGTGCTCCTGCTGGGACATTTCAAGATGATCCCGTCGTCTCCGAGCGAGCGCATTACTTTGATGCAGGAATCTCTCACAAATTCCTTCCCGAATTTCAAACTGGGATTGATGCCTTCTATAAGACAGCTCGCAATCAGCTTGATGACGGCCAATTTGGGACAGCTCCAATCTTGACGGCCTTCAACTACCGGACTGGCGAGATTTATGGAAGTGAGGTTTCGGCGAACTATAGCAAGGACAAGTTCCAGGCTTTCGCCAACTTTGCATGGGATCATGCGACAGGCAGAGACATCAGTTCCGCTCAGTTTCGATTTGCTCAGGATGAACTTGATTTTATCCGAAGCAATGATGTGCATCTAGATCACGACCAACGTTTCACGGGTTCATTTGGAACGTCTTATCAACTGAATGAAACCCGCCCCTATGCGGATTTGATTTATGGCAGTGGTCTGCGAAACGGTTTTGCGAATACTGGCCATCTTCCCGATTACAACACTCTTAACGTGGGTGTAGAACAGGGGTTCAAGTGGGCAGAACTCAAAAACCTCAAACTACGCTTTGATATTATCAATGTTTGCGACAATATTTATGAACTTCGGGACGGCACTGGAATTGGAGTGGGAGCACCTCAATTTGGAGCTCGTAGAAGTTTTTATGGCGGCCTCACTTATTCGTTTTGACAAAGGAACAACATGTTTCAGCTTTTTTTAAAAGGTGGCCCTATCATGTGGCCAATCCTTGTGCTGTCGATCGTGACGCTGGGGGTGGTTATTGAGCGGGCCCTTTTTCTTGTTCAGGAAATGCGATGCCAGGACCATGCAACCGTTCATCATATTTTTGAACTTGTCGAACACGGTAAAATTGAGGACGCGGCTCAAGCAGGAAAAGGTTCGAAAGACAGGGTGGCGCGTATCCTGATACAGGGTTTGGAGCATCGACATAGCTCCCTCAATGATGCTCTCTTGGAAGCTTCGAGTCAGGAGTTAGAACGTCACAATCGCGGTCTCGTCACACTGGATACCGCGGTCACATTGGGGCCGCTCCTTGGGCTATTGGGAACCGTGACGGGCATGATTCGAGCCTTTGGTGTCATTGGAGGAAACGCGATCGCAGACAAGCAGCAAGCGATCACAGGCGGAGTGGCTGAAGCGTTGATTGCAGTAAGCTTTGGATTGGGTGTGGCGATCCTGGCGATTATCCCACTCAACTTTTTCACAGCCAGGCTTGAGAAGGTGCGCCGCCAACTTGAAGGCGCCATGAACCGGCTCACCATTCTCCTGTCGAAAGGAGATTGACCATGCCATCACTCCCTTTGCCTCAATCACGGCGGCGGCCTCGTTTAGAAATCATTCCTTTTATCGACATCATGTTTTTCCTCTTAGCCACTTTCATGATGGTTTCCCTTTCCATGGTGCGAAACGAAGGAGTTCCTGTCAGACTGCCGACCGCTACCACGAGTTCTCCCCAGGATCGGACTGAAATCGTGTCCATTACAGTCACTTCAACGGGGGATTTGTTTTACGATCAAGAGCCGGTGAACAGGGACATGTTAGCGTCGCGGTTGCGTTCATTGAAGGCATCCAAATCTGATCCTAAGATCTTTATCAACGGAGATGCCAAATCGTCTTTCGAAAATATTGTTTCGGTCCTCGATGAGGTTCGAAAAGCAGGGATCTCAAAAATCGCAATCGAAACAAAAAAGAAATAGCGAGGCCCATGAAGAGACAGGTTACAGGCCTTCTTCTTTCCATGTCGGTGCATGCCGCCCTTTTTTGTTTCGCGGCTGCGTTCATCAAAAATTCGGAATACGGAGTTCAGGCCGGTTCGCCTCAAATCGAGGTGGATCTCGTTGCTGCTCCAGAACCCGCCGTCCAGGCCCTGCCGTCACCGGAGCCTCCGAAACCTGAAGAAATGCCCGCTCCCGAGCAGCCACCTGCTCCCCAGCCGCCGCCCATCCCGGTGCGTCATGAGGAAAGTACCTCTTCGAAGGGCAAAGACCAAGTGACGATGCAATCCCATGTGGGGGGAGCTATCGCCGCAAAACCGGATTATCTGCATAATCCGGCTCCTGTCTATCCAGAGATTGCCCGTCAACATAGACAAGAAGGATTGGTTTTACTTGAGGTTGCAGTTACCGCAGAGGGGAAGCCGTCAGAAATTTCAATCAAGAAGAGTTCAGGCTATCGATTGCTGGATCAGGCCGCCCTCAATGCTGTTCGACGATGGAGCTTTCGGCCAGCAGAGATGGCTTCTATTCCCATCAGCTCCAAAGTAGAAGTACCCATAGAGTTTCGATTGCAATAGAGGTTGAAAGCGACGTGCAAAATACAATTTGAAGATGACTCAAAACTCATAAAGTCTCACCCAAAAGAGCCTCGTTCGATGGAACAAGTGTTTGAGTTGTTGCGTAACGCGAAACTGAGACGTACGAAGCCGCGTGAAATGGTTCTTCAACTCCTCTTTTGCCCCTGTTTATGATGAAGAGTCCAGAGCCCTCGCTCGCTCGCTGGTAGCCCTTACGGTTGCGAGATCGAACCAAATCGCCTCCTGGTTAAGGGACGTGGACTCACTCATACAGGCTCAAGTTGCAGTTTAATACCGCAAAGCTGCTACCCAAGAGGCAGTTTGATTCCATTTAAAAATTCCTGGACGCGCTACACGATTCGTCGCGGCGGCACGAAGAGCTAAAAGCAGCTACGTCAGGCGTTTTTTGAATCTCGATACGCTCAACGTCATCACAGCCACCGCAATGAGAATCAGTGGAACCATCTGATCCCACAGGTCAAACGGCCCCAGACCTTTTAGGACAATGCCCCGAATGATTTTCAAAAAATAGGTCAGCGGAATCAACTGGCCGAGATAGTAAATAGGCCATGGCATCGTCTCGCGCGGAAAGATAAAACCTGAAAGCAAAATCGATGGAGGCGCCAGCATCATGACGATCTGAGCCGCCTGCTGCTGGTTCTCGGCAATCGTGGATGCCAGCAAACCGATGCCGAGACAGACCAGCAGAAAGATGAAGGTCGCTATCATCAGGAACACAAAACTTCCCCGGATCGGAACATGAAACAAACCCCAGGCCCCGGCAATGATCAGCACCGCGATGAAAAGCCCAATCAGAACATAAGGGACCATCTTCCCAAAGATCAGCTCGTAGGGACGGATCGGGGTCACCAGAAGTTGTTCAACATTTCCACGCTCCTTTTCCCTCACGAGCGCCGTGGAGGTGATCATGGGAACGAGCAACTGCAGCAACAATCCCACCAGGCCCGGGATCATGAAAAACGAACTCTTCAGATCGGGGTTGTACCAAAGACGCGGACGGAAATCGATCGGCGAGACCACCAACTCTGCCAGGCGCTGGCTCTGGATGAACGATGCAACAATCGACTGGCTGGTGTTGAGCGCCGTATTGGCCGGGTTGGAATCGGTCCCATCGATCAGCATCTGCACTTTTGAACCGCGATTGCCAAGGGCGTCCTTCGCAAAACCAGGGGGGATATGCAAGGCGGCTTTCACCCGGCCAAGATCAAGAGCTGCGCGAAGTTCCTTTTCAGAATGGACATTCAGGGTGACGTCGAAATAGGCCGATTGCACAAAGCTTTCCACGAGCTGGCGGCTGAGCGGCGACTGATCCTCGTCATAAACCGCCATACTGAGATGCTTCACATCAGTATTGATGCCATAACCATAGAGGATCAGCTGAATCACTGGCATCAGGATGATCAGCGCGAGAGTCCGCCTGTCGCGCCGGACATGGATGAACTCTTTCTGAACGACGGCTCTAAATCGATCGTTCATGGTCCTCCGTCAACGATGAAAAGACGTCCTCGAGCGACGCGCTGATGGGCTGCACCGAGAAAAGCGTGATGCCATGGGTTCGCGCGGCTTGCTCCAGGGAGGCCCGGGCGCGTTGCTCGTCATGAACATGGATGTGAAGCGCGGTGCCGTACGCGGTGATCCCCCCCATCCCGGGAAGTCCACTGAAGACACGGGAGGCTTTCATCAAAGGCGCACATTGGACTTCCAGGAGCCGCCCGCTGAGTTGATCTTTAAGTTCCTTAGGATTGCCGATGGTGAGGAGTTTCCCCTGACTGATGACGGCGATCTGGTTGCAGCGTTCCGCTTCCTCCATGTAATGCGTGGTGACAAAGAGAGCGACTCCTTCCTCCGCCGTCATGTACAGGAGCTCCCAGAGCGAACGCCGCGCCAGCGGATCGATGCCGGCCGTGGGTTCATCCAGGAAAAGAATGCGTGGCCGATGAAGAATGGCGCTGGCCAGCGCCAGCCGTTGTTTGAGACCGCCTGAGAGTTCTCCAGCCAATCTACCGCGCCATGATTCAAGTCCCGTCAGATCCAAAACCTCGGAAATCCGTTTGCGCAACTCAGCCCCAAGACGATAAATGCGGCCGTAGAAGGAAAGGTTCTCCTCAACCGTCAAATCCAGATAGAGGCTGAAGCGCTGGGACATGTAGCCGATCGATTCCTTGACTTTCTCAGCATCCTTGTTGATATCAAAACTCGCCACGCGCGCGCCACCATCAGTCGGCGCCAGAATGCCGGTGAGCATGCGAATGGTCGTGCTTTTGCCGGCGCCATTCGGTCCCAAAAAACCGAAGATTTCCCCGTAACAAAGTTTGAAACTGATATGATCGACCGCCAAGAGCTTGTCGAAGCTTCGCGTCAAACCCTGCGCTTCGATGGCGATCCGGTCCATTTTATTTACTGTCAAAAGTGAGCGTCACATCCGCCGACACGCCGGGACGCAGATACGCCGGGGGGTCCTGGAGCCGCACTTTGACGGCGAAGGTCTGGGTCATCCGTTCCTCCGGCGTCTGGACATTACGCGGGGTGAACTCGGCCTTGACCGCAATGAAACTTACGCGTCCTTTGAAGGACTGGGGCAAACCATCAAAATGGACGAGCGCTGGTTGATCCATGTGGACTCGATTGATCAA
>JABDCI010000009.1 GCA_013288215.1 Verrucomicrobiota bacterium
GAGCAAATCAGGACGGATGACGCGATGATCGCGTTCGTCAAGCGATTGGCGATACGATTCATCGTGTTGCGAAGCGGTTCGAATCCTTTGGCATCGAATCGATGTTCAAAGGGAATGCGGTATTCGCCTGACTTGACGCACTGATAAAAATCATGGGCGTCGGCAGGAAAGTCCTTCAGGAACTCGGCTGACTCAAAAAACGCTTTCAATAGGTGTTTGATGACCTTCCTGAGATCGTAGCGCTCCTCGATCACACGCAAGGCATACGGTTTCCCGAACTGGACGAAGTTCAGATCCGGATTCAATTTTTTCCCAAGGTCCTCCACTTGAGTGAGCGCTTTGATGCCAAGATAAAAGTCCGAAAGCATTTTCAACCGGTGCTCCATAAGCAAATCGAGCAGGCGATTGAGCACGAAACCTAGCTTGAGGTCCTTCAAAGGTACGTCCAGGTATTCTTCGGTGAATGCCTCCACATCAATTTCTAATTTTCGAGGATCAGCCGCAAAGCCATGCTCCGACATCCCAAGTAACGAGCGAGTGACAAGACGCTGATCTTTCTCGGTCAGACCATAAATCATGTTCGCGATGTCCTCTCGAAAATCATGCGATAGAATCCCCATCATCCCATAGTCGTAAAGCCCAACCACGCCACCGGATAGGACCGTCATGTTGCCTGGATGGGGGTCCCCATGAAAGAAACCAAATTGAAACATTTGCTGAAAAATAAGCCGGGAGATCCGTTGTGAGAGCTGGACGGGATCTATTTTGTGACGCCTTAATGTATCCAGGTCGTCGATCCGATAGCCGGAAAGGAATTCCATGGTCAACACGCGCGACGTGGTGAACTCATGATAAACGACCGGTACGCGAATCCACTTATTTTTGCGGAACTGTTTGGCGAACCGATCCATATTCTTCGCTTCGTTTAAAAAATCCTGCTCCTGCAGGATCGTCTTGCCAAATTCGCGGACAATCCCCGTGGGATTGAGCACGGAGTATTGCGGCACATGCTTTTCGATGAACTTCGCAACATCCATGAGGATTTCGAGATCGACCTCGATGAGAGCCCCAATGTCGGGACGCTGAACCTTGATCGCAACAACTTCCTTATTTTTAAGAACGCCGCGATGCACCTGCGCCATCGACGCGCCAGCGAACGGTTCGTTTTCAAACTCCAAAAAAAGATCGTCGATTTCACAATCCAACTCCGTCTCAATGATACGTCGGGCTTCGTCACCGGGAAAGGGCGCAACCTGATTCTGCAACTTGGTGAGCTCCGTTACCAAGGTTTCGTTCACCACATCACGGCGCGTGCTCAGGATCTGACCAAATTTAACAAAGGTGGGCCCGAGTTCCTCCAATGCGAGCCGGAAACGCTCCGCAGTAGATTGTTGGTCGATTTCGCCCACGCGCTTCGGCAGCTGGCTGTCCTGAATGTCGAGTGTCTTCTGAAGCTTGATCAGCTTGAGGATGTCACCGAATCCATGCTTGAAGAAAACACGGAAGATTTCACGGTAACGCGGAAGATGCGAATAGACGCCGGCAACCGCCCTGAGCTGTTTGAGGACCATATAAAAACTATAATCGATCACTGCACGCAGGCGAGCGTATTCAGGCCCCGGGGAGCACCTGATGCGGTGAGAAATCGAAGCTCTTTTGCGCTCCCTGACACTATCATGAACAAAAACGGGATTGATGATTCCGGCAAGGATGGCAAGATGGGGAGCTCACAAAATCAGACATGAATGTCATTTTTCTCGGATTGGTGATTTGGAATATATTGTTGTTAGCCGCCACCGTCATCACGGGCATCGAAGGAATGCGTCTTTGGCATTTCTCGTTGGGCGTCTTCACCGGGATCTTCACATGTTTTACGCACAGCCTCGTCTTCATCCAGCTTATCGGATCTGGCAAGGGCATCAAGGAAGCGGTCGAGGCGTATTCAATTCCGGACGATCCAGAGAATGGCTACGTTCGCCGCACGAAAAAATTCAAGGGACGCGCGTTTCCGTACGCCATGTTCGTTCCCATGTTCACGATCGCGGCCGCATGGCTCGGGGCATGGCATGACACAAACCGCTGGGCGGCCCCGGACTTGCGCCCCATCTCCCACGTATGGCACATGACGATTGCTTGGATCGCAGTCGTGACGAACCTCTACGCCTTCCGGAAAGAATATCAAGTCGTTGCGGAGAACACCCTGATGATTCGAGAGTTGAACCAGCTTATCCAAAGCAAGTCGGCGAAACTTCCCAACCCTGGCGCCTCCTAACAACCTGTGATTTCATGCAGTCCGAATTGAACGGCATCCTGCTCGTCGACAAACCTCAGGGGCCGACTTCCCACGACATCGTGGACCGGGTGCGCCGCAAATTTCAGATCAAAAGCGTCGGCCATTGTGGAACGCTCGATCCCATGGCAACCGGACTTCTTATCCTGGTCCTCGGAAAAGCGACGCGCCTGAGCGAACGTTTCATGGGTGAGGACAAAGAATACGAAGGAACGTTGACGCTTGGCATCACAACCGATTCACAGGATGCGGAGGGAGAAGTGACGGCGGAACAACCGGTGCCCGCTTTGTCGCACGAAACCATCGAGGAAGGATTTCGAGGTTTTCAAGGCGATCTATTGCAAACTCCGCCGATGCATTCAGCAAAAAAAATTGCGGGCGTTCCGCTCTACAAACTCGCACGCAAAGGGAAGGAGGTCGAGCGCAAGGCCAGGCTCATTCATATCTACCGTTTCGAGCCCACACGGATTCAGCTACCCAACATCGATTTTCGTGTGGTGTGCACGAAAGGAACTTATGTGCGCACGCTCTGTCACGAACTTGGAGCAAAGCTCGGCTGCGGGGGACATCTTTCAAGACTGCGGCGCACTGCCAGCGGGCAGTTCCGCATTGATCATGCCCATACTCTCGAAGCGATTGAATTGTGGGGCTATGGCACCTTGTTGCAGCATGCGATCAACCCACTCGAACTCCCTTCGTAATCCTATGCGCATCGCCCGCCACCTTTCTGAAATCCGCCATCATGACCGGCCTCTTTCCGTTGCGCTTGGGGTTTTCGACGGTGTCCATCTCGGACATCAGGCAGTGATCGGCGAAGCCGTGCGAAGCGCCCGCGCCGAATATGGCGACGCGGCCATCATTACCTTCCATCCACATCCCGCCAAGGTCCTTCGTCCTGAATCCGCTCCAAAACTCCTCACGACCGAAGAGCAGGATTGTGAACTTTTCTCATCTCTCCATATCGATCTCTGCGTCACACTGGATTTCACGGTGCAACTCAGTCAATGCGCGCCTGCAGATTTCTTGAACGACGTGCATGAGGCGGCACCCATGCTGCACACCATCGTAGTGGGGCCGGGATGGCACTTTGGAAACGCGCGATCCGGAAATTTCGCGCTTTTAAAATCGTGGGCCCAATCCCGCCAGATCGCTGCGATCGAAGTTCAACCTGTCTGCGTCGAAGAACAGGTCATCAGCAGCACCATGATCCGCAAACAGATTGTCATGGGCGATATTGCGTCCGCAAACCTCCGGCTCGGGCGACCCTATCAGATCATCGGCCGCGTCGTGCGTGGACAAGGCCTTGGATCGCGCTTGGGTTTTCCTACAGCCAATATCGACGTGGAAAACGAACTTGTTCCTGCTCGGGGTGTGTACGCCGCAAAGATGAGCTCCGCCGGAAAAACCTATGCCGCTGCGGTCAATATCGGACATCGTCCCACGGTGACCCACTCCGGCGATTTGCGAGTGGAAGCGCACCTGCTTGATTTCTCGGGTGATCTGTACGGACATCATGTGCGCCTTCACTTTCTCCAAAGATTGCGCGAGGAACAGACATTCGAAGGCCACGAAGCCTTGCGTGCGCAATTGCAAAATGATTGCGAACAGGCGCGGAATATCGTGGGCTCCTACCCCTGACTGCCTCGAAAGAAGATTCCCGGGTAGCCTTGTGCTGTCGAAGCGGATATGTCATAGTTTTTCGAACATTGTTCAAGATTTTTACATGAATGCTCCAAAAAAAGGTTCCCAGAGGTCTCGCAAACCCAACAACGAGGGCAAGGACTGGAGCGGCGCGCTGCGATCCATTTTGATCATTACGCTTTTCTTCGTGCTGGTCCCACTCATCTTGCGTCTCAATAAATGGTCTGAAGGAACGGTGCAAAATTTTACCTATAGCGAATTCATCAAGGCTCTCGACCAGGGCCAGATCAAATCTGCGGCGATCATCAGCGAAAACACCGGCAATCAATACATCTCGGGTGATTACACGTTGGCTGCTGGTTCGACTGATGCGAGCAAAGACCGCAAATATAAAGTCTTTATCAATACCTCCTTCGATCCCATGGGCAAACTGCGCGATCAACTCGTTGCGCACAACGTTCCCATTCGAGTCGAACCCCCCTCCAGTTTTTGGGGTTCCCTGCTCATGAGCACGCTCCCTTTCCTTCTCCTCATGCTCCTGCTTTGGTTTCTGTTTGCGCGCCAGATGCGCTCGATGGGACGCGGCGCCCTCTCATTTGGCAAAAGCCGCGCGCGATTGCTCAACCGCGATAAAAACAAAATCACCTTCAAGGATGTCGCCGGGGTTGAAGAAGCGAAGGATGAAGTATTGGAGATCGTGGAATTTTTAAAGGATCCCAAGCGTTTCCAAAAATTGGGCGGTCGCATCCCCAAGGGCGTGCTGATGATAGGGCCTCCAGGGACCGGCAAAACCTTGTTAGCCAAAGCCATCGCCGGGGAAGCAGACGTCCCATTTTTCTCGATTAGCGGATCCGACTTCGTGGAAATGTTCGTGGGTGTGGGCGCCTCGCGCGTGCGCGACATGTTTGAACAGGGCCGCAAGAATGCGCCGTGTCTGATTTTCATCGATGAAATCGATGCCGTAGGCCGTTCTCGCTTCAGCGGCATTGGTGGAGGACATGACGAACGCGAACAAACATTGAACGCGCTGCTCGTGGAAATGGATGGCTTCGACACACAAGAAGGCATCATCCTCATTGCCGCCACGAATCGTCCCGACGTTCTCGACACGGCACTCTTGCGCCCAGGACGCTTCGACCGTCAAATCGTGCTCGATCTGCCCGATCTCAAAGGCCGCGATCAGATCCTGCGTGTGCATGCTCAAAAAGTGAAACTCTCCGAAACAGCCAATCTTTCCGTGCTGGCGCGTGGCACGCCGGGATTTTCAGGGGCCGACCTCGCCAATTTAATCAACGAAGCCGCACTCCTTGCCGCCCGTAATTATAAAAAGGGTATCGACATGAGCGATCTCGAAGAAGCGCGTGATAAAGTGCGCTTCGGCCGAGAACGCCGCAGTCGCGTGATGGACGAAAAAGACAAGGAAGTCACGGCGTACCATGAAGCAGGCCATGCGATCGTCATGGCGATGCTCGAACACACGGAGCCGGTGCATAAAGTGACCATCATTCCCCGGGGCAATGCCTATCTCGGTGCTACGATGCAGCTCCCCGAAAAAGACCGCTACACCTACGGTCGGAAAAAAGTGTTGGATGAATTGACCACCTTCATGGGTGGTCGCATCGCTGAAGAAATGATGTTCGGAGACATTACCTCTGGCGCCTATGGCGACATCAAGAGCGCAACTCGATTGGCACGCAAGATGGTGTGCGAATGGGGCATGAGCGAAAAAATGGGATTCCTTGAGTATGGAGAAAAAGATGAGCCCGTTTTTGTGGGACGCGATACGACAGCGGTCCGCGACTTCAGTGAGGAGACAGCCATCACAATCGATCAGGAGGTGCGCCGTATCGTCGATGAATGTTACGCACGCGCCAAAAAGATTCTTGAGGAAAACAAGGATAAGCTCGTTGCGCTTGCCACCGCTCTGCTCGAGTTCGAAACTCTTGACGGCGATCACGTGGACGAAATCCTCAATCATGGCAAGCTGATGAATCCACCCAATAAAACACCTCCGCCTGCGCCTTCAAATGAACAGCCTACAGTCGCTCCAGGCCTGGTGGAGCCGAGACCCTCCCCAGACTCTATTGGACCCACCTCAGGCCCATTGCCTTCGCCGGCATAAATATCCGATGATACGGGGATGAATCCCTTTTGAATTGAAAGGTCACCGACTTTCAGGCTGGATGGTTCTTTGATGTCATTGCTGATTCAAAACGGACGCGTGATTGATCCCGCGAACGGAGTCGACCAGGTTCAAGATCTCCTCGTGGTGGATGGGAAGATCGGAACTCTCGATCAAAAAAAAGATGCAAACAAGATCCCAACGATCAACGCGAAAGGTCTTGTTGTCTGTCCCGGCCTGATTGATATCCACGTCCATCTACGCGAGCCTGGAAGGACGGACAAAGAAACCATCGAAAGCGGCACGAAGGCTGCTGCCCGCGGAGGGTTCACGAGCATTGTTTGCATGCCGAACACTTCCCCTGCCGTCGACAACGCAGGGACTGTCGAATATATCAAGGCGCGCGCGCGTGAAAAAGGCGTCGTCAATGTTTTCCCTACGGGAGCCATCACGAACGGCCTCAAAGGGGAAGAAATGGCGGAAATCGGCGCGCTCAAGCGCGCGGGCGTGGTGGCGCTTACGGATGATGGACAATGTGTCCAGAACAACGAAATTATGCGCCGCTCGCTCGAATACGCAAAAATGTTCGCGCTGCCGATCATGGATCATTGTCAGGATTTCAACCTCTCCGCAGATGGCGTCATGAACGAAGGCTATTGGAGCATGACCCTGGGACTCCGCGGCTGGCCGAATATCGCGGAGGACATTATCGTTTCCCGCAACTGTCTTCTCTCGGAACTCTGCGACTGGAAAGTGCATATGCAGCATCTGAGCTCTGCGGGGGCAGTGCGCATCCTGCGCGCCGCACGCCAGCGCGGCGCGAAAGTTTCGGGGGAGATTTGTCCTCATCATATCGTGCTCACGGACGAATCGCTCAAATCGTACGACACTCATTTCAAGATGAATCCGCCGCTTCGCACCCAGAAGGATATTGAGGCGCTGCTCCAAGGAGTCGCCGACAACGTCATCGAAATCCTGGCAAGCGACCATGCGCCCCACTGCAGCTTTGAAAAAGAAGTGGAATTTGACGACGCACCCTTCGGAATTCTTGGCCTCGAAACCGAACTAGGTCTTTTCCTCACCTCGCTTGTTCACAAAAAAGTGATCTCTCTTCCCAAGATGATCGCGATGTTCACGGTAAATCCTGCTCGCCTGCTGAATCTGGATCGGGGAACCCTCACTGCTGGGGCTCCAGCGGACATCACGATCCTCGATCCCGACAAAGAATGGACTGTCGATCGTGAACAATTTGCATCGCTGTCTCGCAATACCCCCTTTCACGGCTGGAACCTCAAAGGCAAAGCCGTCGCCACCATCGTTGCAGGCAAAATCGTCTGGCAGGAATAAATGCCATGGCCGAAGCGAACGCGTGAATCCCATCGGACTCAGGCAAAACAGGCCTTCCCCGGCTGCGATAGGAGAAATCGAGGCGTTTCCGATAGAGCAGTGGAAGCATGATTTCAAAACTGCTGGCGCGGCGAAAATGGATTTCATCGAATGGAATTATCAAGAGTCCCATGCCACCTCTCTCGAATCAGAGGAGCAAGTTTCAGCGATCCGCCAGCTCATGAAATCGCGAAAGCTGCCGATCCGTTCCATTCACGCGGATTATTTTCAGACGCATGTTTTGACTTACCCCGACGGACGGCCGTCCCATGGAGCGATCCAGAAACTCGAATCGCTTCTCAATAGCGCGAAACTCTTGGGTGCTCGCCATATCGTTCTTCCTTTTATCGACAGCTCCTCCATTTCCCGGCAGATCCAATTCGAAACCCTCATCCTTGTCCTCCAAAAAATCGCGCCTCGAGCGGAAAACAGAGGCGTCGAGTTGCACCTCGAAACGGATCTGGCACCCTCCCAATTCGCCGAGCTTCTTCACGCCATTGAGCATCCTTTTGTGCGTGCGAGCCACGATATAGGAAATAGCCTCGCACTCGGGCACTCTCCATCCGAGGAGATCCTTGCTTATGGATCCTTTCTCGGCAGCGTGCATGTGTGTGACCATACACACGAAGGTTTCCCTGTCCCCCTCGGCATGGGTGAGGCCGATTTCAAAACGATGTTCCGACTCCTGAAAGAAATCGGCTTTCAAGGTTCGTTCACTCTGGAAGATGTCGGCGAAGAAAAGTTGAGTGCGACGGACCGGATCATTCGCAGTCGCGAATTCGTCGAACGACACCTCCAATAGGAGACCGCTCGAAAGGAAGAGCGGGCTCCTGCAATGGTTGGCACAAGAGGCGATTTTCTGGCTTCGAATCACCTTTTTGGGGTGCATCCAACCGTTCGAGGATGGAACAGCGTTGCTTTGTGGTCTAAAACAATTTATTCATGATCCCCGAAGGGCCCACTATTTCATGGTATTTACCTGCACTATTCAGGAGTGTCTCCATCGTCTGAATCACCAGAGCGTATGATTGAATCTGCACAAAAAAGAGCTGTCATCATCACAGGACCGGACTTTCAGGACGAAGAATTCGTCTATCCCTATTATCGTTTATTGGAAGAGGGGTTTCACGTGGATGTGGCCACAAAGGACAAGGCCGTTTTTCACGGCAAGTATGGCATCCCTGCCAAGCCAACCATCGATGTAAAGGATTTGAAGGAATCGAATTACGATGCCGTCGTCGTTCCAGGAGGCACCGAAGCTCCCGATCGAGTCCGTCAAATCAAAGAAGTCTTAAGCTTCATCCAAGCGATGCACCACAAGGGAAAAACCGTGGCCGCCATTTGCCATGGCCCTTGGGTTCTCATTTCCGCGGGCGTCGTGAAAGGAAAGCGCGCCACATGCTACGTCGGAATGAAGGATGACCTGATCAACGCAGGGGCCGATTATGCCGACCTTCCCGTGGTCGTGGACGGCAATTTAATTACCGCGCCCCACTACCGCAACAATGGGGATTTTATGCGCGCGGTCATCGATAACGTTAAAACCGGCGGCCGAATCGATTTTAAAAATTACATCGTCCAGAAACCCTGGGGTTACGAATATCTGATGTATCAAAACGAAAACGTGGCGATGTGGTATCTTCACATCAAGCATGGTGAGAAAACTTCGCTCCATTCTCATGCGAAGAAAAAAACTTCGTTGATTCTTCTTTCGGGTGAAGCGGAAGTCTCCTTCTTGAACGACACGCATCGCATCAAGCCATTAAGTAAAACCATGATCCGCCAGGGGCTTTTTCATTCCACCACGGCGCTCTCCCCAGAAGGCGTGCATATCATCGAAACAGAATCGCCTAACGACAAAACCGACCTGATTCGGCTTGTGGACCGCTATGGCCGCGAAGGCAAGCCCTACGAAGGCTTGGAACATATGCGACCGATCGACCATAACTGTCTCCAATTTATGGACGGCCAGGAATTTCAGGTCAAAACCTTCCATGGGTGCAAGCTGAGCATTGAAAAATTTCAGGATAATTCCGGATTCAAGCAGAGGCTTCCGGGCGAGATTCTGACCGTGCTTGATGGAGGCCTCGTGAGCCGAGTGGGCATTCCTGTGCTTGGTCCCGGGGACGTGACGGTATCTGAAAATCTCGATCGTCTCAACGAAATGTGTGTTTCACCTGGCGGGGCCAAATTGTTTGTTGTCCGAAAAGCTTCTTAAGAGTTGTTCTTGAATGCCGATTTTTACTGAATGGGAGTCACGATGAGCACATTGGACCTGCTGTTGATCAACCCGAACGGCCGCAAAAAAATCTATCAGGAACTCAGCTCAGATTTGGCGGCTATTGAACCTCCCACATGGGGTGTTCTGCTTGCCACGTCCATCCGAAAGCGCGGACCGTCCGTGAAACTTCTGGACGCAGATGCGGAGGGAATGACTTCAGAAGAAGTGGCTGCTTATGTCGAAAAGGAGGATCCGCGGCTCGTCGTCATGGTCGTTCACGGCCAGCAGCCATCCGCATCGACCCAAAATATGCCCGCCGCGCACGATACCTGCGTGGCCATCAAAAAGAAAATGTCCTCCCGCAAGATCCTGATGCTTGGGACTCATCCCTCCGCACTCCCCGAAAGGACCATGCGCGAAGAACCCATCGATTATGTCTGCGACGGCGAAGGCCCTTCCACCATCCTGGGCCTGCTCCAAGAAAAACCCGATCTCACCTCCATCGGCAGCCTTTGGTATCGCAAGGGCGATGCCATTCTTCACAATCCATCAGCTCCTCTCATTGAAAATCTTGATGAAGAATTTTCTGGATTTGCCTGGGATCTTCTTCCGATGGAGAAATATCGCGCGCATAACTGGCATTGCTTCGACCGTATTCATGAACGCATGCCCTACGCATCGATTTACACAAGTTTTTCCTGTCCCTTCAAATGCGCCTTCTGCTGCATCGCCAGTCCTTACGGGGGGGCTGGGCAAGGATACCGCCGCTTCAGCCCCGAAGCGGTCATTCAGGAGATCGATGTGCTGGTCACCAAATACAAGGTGCGCAATATCAAGTTCATCGACGAAATGTTCGTGCTGAACGAAAAGCACGTGCTTGGCATTTGTGATCTCATCATCGAACGCGGCTACGACCTGAACATCTGGGCTTATGCGCGCATCGATACGATCAAGGACAGCATGATCGAAAAATTGAAAAAGGCCGGATTCAACTGGCTCGGCATTGGCATTGAATCCGCCAGCAAGTTCGTCCGCGACGGCATGGACAAGCATTTCAACGTCAAAGACATCAAGCTTATCATCGACAAAGTCCGCGCCTCAGGGATCAATATCGGCGCCAACTTCATTTTCGGCCTGCCCGACGACACGATGGAATCGATGCAGCAGACGCTGGACATGGCGATCGATGTCTGTCCGGACTGGGCGAACTTTTATTCCGCCATGGCCTATCCTGGTTCAAAGCTTTATACGCTGGCCGTCGAAAAAAAATGGCCTCTGCCGGCGTCTTGGCTCGGTTTCTCGCAGCATGCATTCGAAACCCTGCCGCTCCCCACAGATCATCTTCCCGCCTCCGATGTGCTGCGCTTTCGCGATCACGCCTTCCACACCTTTTTCACCCATCCCAAATATCTTGCCCACGTTGAAAAACGATTCGGCCCCGACACGCTCAAACACGTGCAGGACATGACGAAACATCGCCTGAAGCGAAAATATGCTGCGAGCGAATCGGTGACCGCATGAGCCAGGCAACCCTTCAGTCACCGTCGGCGCGCTCGGCGGACTTCGGCGCGCTTCCTCAACTCGCCGAAACTTCCTCAAAGGAAAACTCCATCGAGATGTTTCGCAGAATGTGCCTTTCGCGATTCTTCGACGAGCAGGCTTATCAAGCCTCGAAGGAGGGCCTCCTCAAAAGCCTCATCTATCTTTCCGCAGGCCAAGAATCGATTGCAGCAGCCATTTCCACGGTCATGTCGGGATCTTACATCTTCACCCAACATCGGGGCCACGCGCCCTACCTCTGTTTCGGCGGCGACTTGGAAAAGTTCATCGATGAGTTGCTGGGGCTGCCCACCGGCTGCTGCAAGGGCATGGGTGGATCTCCCTGCATTCAAGATCCAAAAATCCGGATGATTGGCCACGAAGGTCTCATCGGCGAGCACGTTCCGATCGCAGTTGGAGCCGCATACGCCGACCGCTCATCGCGCGTCGTTTGTTTCTTCGGCGATGGCGCGGTGGAGGAAGATTATTTTTTCGGCGCGCTCGGTTTCGCCGCAACGCACAAACTGCCGATTCTATTTGTTTGCGAAGACAACGATCTTTCCGTGCTGACCCCGACGCGGGACCGCCGGACATGGCAGATTCACGATATTGCGCGCGCGTTTGGAATTTCAGCCATCGATATCGCGGATGATCCATGGCTCGTGCAACATCATGCGCAGGAAATGTCGAAAAAACTGCCTGGATTTTTGAATGTGAGAACCTGCCGATATTACTGGCACGTGGGCGCTGGACAGGATGGACCTCCCGAGTGGGATCGTTTTGCCCTCGTCCAAGAAAAGCTCCGCGCGATGGGGTTGGGCGCCAGGGCCGCAGCGGTGGAAAAAGAAACGAAGGAACACGTCGAAAGCGTATGGAAAAGACGGTTGCAGACACAATCCGCGAAATAACGCGCGAGCATTTGACGAAGAACAACGGGCTCCTCCTTGGCCAGTGCATCACGGCCGTGGGGTGGATTCAAAATACCGTACCCCCGAATGCTCCCGGACTCGTGGAACTTCCCATGTCCGACGTGAGCGGCCCAGGCTTTGCCATTGGCGCGGCAATCGTCGGAAAGCGCCCTATGCTTGTGCTTCGCTTCCAAAGCTTCCTCTGGCTCGCCGTCAGTCCAATCGTCAATTACGCGGCAAAAGCGCGCGATCTTTGGGGCAAAGGCGTTCCTATTTTCATCCGGGCCATCGCCAGCGAAGGCAAAGGCACCGGCCCTGTTCATTCGAACTGCTTCCACAGCATTTTCATGCACATGCCCGGCATGCGCGTGTGCGCTCCCATGACTCCCCATGAATATCAGGAAATCTGGACGGCATTCTTGAAACAGGACGACCCGATGTTGGTGAGCGAACACCGCCGCAGCTATCTTTCATCCGCGGAAATGCCAGATATCGTCCACGATGATGCTGATGTCACCCTTTACGCCATTTCCGCCGCGCGATTCACAGCCGTGGAGGCAGTGGAACTGCTTAAGAAGGAGAATATCCGCTGCAATTTGGTTCATATTGTCTGGCTCAAACCATTCGAGTTGAACGAGCGCGTCATGCAGCCATTGAAGAAATCAAGGTGTGGTGTGGTGATTGATTCTGCGTTTGAAATCGCGGGTGCTTCGCAGTCTCTTGCCTACGACCTCATGTTTGCCGCGGGTGTTCCTGTGCGAGCGCTGGGACAATTTGACCGTTGCAGCGGCGTTGCGCCTCACCTCGAAAACGGCACTCCCACTCCCCAACGTATTGCAGAAGTGGTGCGTGAGATGGTGAGGAATAAAACCTCGCAACATTGATTTTCGCCATCTTCCGACTCAACAGAGTTTGATAAGGTTATCTTCGACAGTTCGATGCCCATCGCGATGAACTTCCTTTTTTGCATGGAAACTTCGGGGAAACAAAAGGTTGAACGAGACGCAAAGCGAGTCTGTTCTGGCAGAAGATCGGCCGAGATGAGTCGTTTGATCACTTTGGATCTTCGATGACCCTCTCTATGGAACCGCCGCTCGTGAGCATCATGATGCCCGTCTTCAATTCGATGAGCTACGCTCGTTCGAACGGATATCGCCTTCTTCCCCAGGCTCTCGATTCCTTGCTCGCTCAGACCCATTCAAATCTCGAACTGATCATCCTCGACAATCAATCCACGGACGAGACATCCACGATCTGCAACGACTACGCCCAAAAAGATCCGCGCATTCGCTTTGTTCGGGACAGTGCGCCACACAATCCCCACGAGGCTTCATCGAAGCTGGCCACGATGGCTCAGGGTAAATATTGCGTCTACGCCGGCGATGACGATCTCTGGCATCCCGAATACATCACCCGGATGGTTGAATTCCTCGAATTGCACGAAAACGTCACGATGGCCTACTCCAACGCGTGCTGGGTGGATGTGGAAGGAAAGATCGAGCCTCAACCGATGGTGACGCCCGACGCCGCTTACACTCAAGATTTCTCCTCACTCTTCAACTTTTGCTCCTATGCCTATCACGCCAATGTCATTCCGCCTATTTTTGGCGTTTATCGGACCCGCCGCCTCAACGAACTGCTGCCATTCGAAACCTTCGATGAGACGATCGCCAACGTCGACAATCTCTTCTTGTTGAAATTTTTCCTTAAGGACAAATGTCATTTCCTCGATGAAATCCTTTTCTTTTACCGAAAAAAACATCGTTATGCCGATCCCAAGGGAATTCATGGACTTCCCGGGAACGAAACGCCGTTGCTCATCTGGATCTACTACGTTCGGCATCAACTTTATTTCTCAAATAAAATCCATGCTCTCGTCGATCAATCGGATATGGCGGATCGCGAAAAGGATTTTACCCGGTGCGTGCTGCAGGATTCCTTTCTTCTGCGTTGCTTCAACCTGCTGATGTGGGTCAAGCAAGACTACATCGACAAAGACCCGAAGTTGTTGAAACCCTATCTCAAATTAATCGCATTTCTCGGTGCTTCGGAGCGAGCCCAGCTTCTCCAAGCGAGTTCGCTTCAGGAAAAAGTGCTGCAAATGCGAAACGGGGGGTCCGCCTTCCTTCTTGAGTCGGATATGCTGCAAATGAGCCGTCGTCTAGGCTATTTTCTAGAATTGGTGGATTTCGCCGCCACCTTGTCGCCAAATGAAACCTATATCCCTCTCGTCACGGAGGTGCGCGACCTCCTGAAAAAGGAAAGCGTCAAGATCTCGCAATCCCAGAGAATGCCTGCTTAATGTCGCAGTTGATTTCCATGCCCGATCCCACTCCTCCAACGCTTAAGGTCAACCCGCTGGAACAACTCTGTGCGGCCGGATTGTGGAAGCGGGGACAGCCCCTTCACCTTCATCTTGGCTGCGGCGAACAACATTTCGACAACTACATCAACATCGATTACCCGCCCTCCCAACATCAGGTGATGAAACCGAAGGCGGACGCATTCGCCAACATCACCGAGATCGAGTTTCCGCCTCAATCCGTGGACGAGATCCGGCTCCATCACGTTTTCGAGCATTTCAACCGCGTGACAGCGCTCGCCATGCTCATCAGGTGGCATCAATGGCTCAAAGTGGGAGGTGTCTTGCATCTCGAAACGCCCGATTTGATGGGGAGTGCCCAGACTCTTGTTTCAAACTCGCCTTTCAAAATTAAAATGTCGGTGGCACGCCATCTCGCGGGCGACCAGGCAGATGCGTGGGCTTATCACGTGGATCATTGGTTTGCAGAACGCTATCAACACACCTTGAAACGACTCGGTTTTTGTAATATCCAGACGCGCTCATGGACACGTGCCGATCATCAGATTTCAGACGTCGAAGTGCGTGCGGCAAAAGCTGGTGATGTTCCCCTCAAAACGCAGCTTGAAGCCGCGGAGGAGCTCCTTTGGAACAGCACGGTTTCTCCGGCCGAAACATCCACGCATGCGGTCTGGGTCCGCCAGCTCCACGCTTTTTTTCAACCCGTCCTGCATGCTTCGACAGATTCAAAACTGCGCATTCTGGTCCTGGCGCTCGACTTCAGGACTTGGAACGACGCGCGCTATTGGTCCTATCCTGCTCCGATCAATATTGGCATGGAAGAAGGACTCTCTGCGAACCATGTGGAATACACGACGTTTCCCGTGCGCTCCATTCACGAGAAACCTTCGCTGCCTTCTCAATCATGGCTCCATCATTTCACCCGACTCTGCGCCGACAAATCCTTCGACCAGGTCTGGTTCGAAGTGGTTCACAGCCATTTGGACGACATGTTTTTGAAGTTACTTCCCTCGCTTGCACCGATTCGGGTGGGACATGCGCCCGAAAGCCTCGAGCCTGATCCTCAGGAATTCGTCAACAACCCGGACCCGACGCGTCAACGCCAGGCCAATGTGGCGAAGCTTCTCAGCTGCGCCACCCATGTCACCGTCGCGGATGAAAAAGATGTGGACACACTGAAGGCCCGCGGTTTTAAAAACGTCATGTGGTGGCCCGCCACCCTGCCTCAGGGTTGGGTGACGCAGGAAATCCCGCCGATCTCTTCCAAACCCGCTCTTTTCTACGGTGCTCTCTATGGAGAGCGAGCGGCCTGGCTGCAGGATCCCGATCTCAAAGATTATCTGGTGCGTCCGACTCATTCTCCCGAGTTCAATTCTTCTTATCCACAGCTTTTCGACGCATTGAACCGCCGCGCGGACGAACTTCTCGCAAGTGGAGTGGAGGTGACTTCCGCGCATCTTGACCGTTATCTCGCCGATTTGCGCCACGTTCGAAAGGAATGTTTCTCCCTCTGGATGAAAGGCCTCCAAGAAGGCATCGCTGTCGTGAATCTCCCGCAATTCGGAAAAATGTACGGCGGCAGAGTCGTGGAAGGCATGGCAGCCGGGCGGCCTGTGGCAGCCTTTGAAATTCCAGACCGTCCCCGAACCCGCCGGCTCTTCAAGGATGGCGAACAGATTCTCCTCTTTTCCACCCGAGGACAATTGCTCGAACATTTCAAACGGATTCAATCCGATCCGATGTTTGTCAGAAGAGTGGCTCTCAAGGCACGTAACAATCTTTTACGTCATCACACTCAGGAAAACAGAATCCGCCAATGTCTTGAATGGATTCAGACCGGAACGGAACCGGTGTTCACCGATGAAGAAATGCTGGAACGCTCCGATCCGGTACCCGTCGAAGCGGATTCCGCCGGCCCTCCGTTGCTTTCCCCTGACATCCTATCCTCCCTGCCAAAATCGAGGTTGCCGCTTCACGAAATTCACGATTTCAACCAGCGGGCGCGCGACGAGTGGGTCCTTCAGAAATCCAAAACCATACCTTCGGGATCCCTCGTGCTCGACGTGGGCGCGGGAACTTGTCCCTACCGTTCCCTTTTTTCGCATTGCCAATACAAGACACACGATTTCAAAAAATTCGAAGGCGTCAAACTCGACGGCACCACGAACTATGGTGAAATTGACTATGTCTCCGACATCGCCGCCATTCCGGCGCCCGATCAATCCTTTGACTGCATTCTTTGCACCGAGGTTCTGGAACACGTTCCCCGGCCGATCGACGCTTTGCGGGAAATGTCGCGTCTCCTGAAAACGGGGGGACATCTTTTCTGCACGGCCCCGCTTGGCTCGGGCCTGCACCAGCTCCCCTTTCACTATTACGGAGGTTACACGCCTCATTTTTACCAAACCTTCCTTGCCCAATTTGGAATGGAGATCATGGAAATCACACCCAACGGTGGATTCTTCAAGCAATTAGGACAGGAATGCGCGAGGGCAGCATCCCTGCTCTCAGAACATCCGGAATTTGCGGGCTTAGACCCCCAGACTTTGCTCAAGATCCTTGCAGACGACCTGCCTCGCTATTTTTATGAGATCGACACGAAGCTTGTGAATGTTCACTTCACCGTGGGCTTCATGCTGACGGCCCGAAAACGCTCACCCTCATGATCCAGTTCTTCGCACCCATCAATGATCTTGGTTATGGCGTTTTCAGCCATAACCTGATCCGCGCGTTCGACGAACACGTCAGCAAAGAAGTCTCACTTTTTCCGATGCCGCTCAAGCCTGATTTCTCAGACGCCACCATTGAACGCTGGATCGAAAACGGGAAAAAATTTCGGCGGGACCAGCCCAGCCTGATGATTTTCCAAGGCCCATGGCTGAACCGTTTTACGGGTTCGCCCATGATCGGACTGCCCATCTTCGAACTCGATGTCGTTCCGGAATATGACCTTTGCATCTTCAAAACTCTCGACGCGATGATTCAAGCGAGCCACTGGGGGAAAGCCGTTCTCGAACAGCATGGGGTCAAGCATGTGCACGTCGTGCCGGGTGGATACGATCCTGCCGCCTATTTTCAGGAAATGACGCTCGAGCAGAAATGGGAGCGTATTCAAAAACAAGGCGTCTCGTTCGTCCACGTCGGCAAATGGGAGCCTCGCAAAAGCTCGGAGGAAATCCTGCGCTGTTTCGCGCGCGCCACGGCCGACCCTAAAATGCGCGCCAATCTTCTCTTTCATGTTTGCAATCCGTTCGATCCGAAATGGTTTGAACCCATCCGGGGATTCCTGGCACAGCAAGGGTTTGCGCAATCGGGAATGCATTTCATGCGGGGCGAGACGCGCATTCTTGTTCCGCAGGAACGTTTTCGCACAGATACGCGCAAGCTCTATCACATGGCAGAATTCGGAATTTGGGCGAGCAAAGCAGAAGGCTGGAACCTTCCCCTGCTCGAATGCCTCGCGTGCGGCATTCCATGTCTCACCACGCGCAATACCGCGCACCAGGATTATCTCAGCCCGGGAATTTACCCTGATGAACTTCTTCTCAGTACGAACAAAACGGAACCGACTCGCGAAGGAGGCGTATGGTGGCCTATCCATCAGGAAGAGCTTACTCACAAAATTCAGGCAATCCTCGCCGATCCCATGAAATTTCTTTTGTTGGAATCGCACTGTCTCGCCTCGGTGAAGGATTTCACCTGGAAGAATTCTGCGTTGAAGCTGCAGGAGGCGCTGAAACGGATCGGTGTTTCCTGATGAAAAGAAAGCTGCTGCGAGCGCGCTCCCAAGAATGTGAATCAAAGCATCGCCGTCGCTATGGGATGTTGCACGGTCGGGGAGTCGTGCAGACCATCATCAGTGTGTGCTGCCCAATGACAGCTTGGATCTGATCCGGCCATGGCGCATCCTTATTCAGTCCTGAAACAAAAGTTGTCACCGCAACTGGACCGGGCGCTGTCTCGCAAGCCCGAGAGCGCAAGCCTTGTGGGAATCTATTATAATCAGAATCCCCATTCCGAAGAAGATACGCTCTCGTTTTATCTCTTTCGCAAACATGCCGATTTTCATTATCCCATCATTTACTTTCATCCGGAATCCAAACCGGTGTCCGTGGCGTTCCGAGAGAAGTACGACCTTCGAACTTTCGCGCTTCCTGAAATCTGTTTTGTTTCCAAGGTCGCGTACAGCCACTTTATCACCTCGGTTAAATTTTACGAAATTTTGGAAGCTCTCGCTCCCTCGGCGGAGTTTTATCTGATTTTCCAAATCGATTCTTTTCTGCTTCAGACCGGGCTCCAGCGATACATGGAGACACCTTACGACTATTTCGGTGCTGTGTGGGAAAAGGGGTTGCTTTCAGGAGGATGGTGCGGGCCCTGTGATCCGGAAGAGCAGGTTTTGGATCCCGTGTTGCGCGCCCAGTTGAAACGAAACCATGTGGGCAATGGCGGCTTTTCGCTTCGCCGAATTGCTCCTTGTTTGGAAGTGTGCCGAAAATACAATATCTCGCAATTGTCATACATGCAGGAGGACGCTTTTTATTGCAATTTCGGCCAGCTTACAGGCCTGCGCTTCGCGCCGGAGATTCTCGCGCGACAATTTTCATGGGAGGATGCGCCATCGGTGAAAACGTACGTCCAGGAAATGAACATTTCGCGTCCGCTCGGCATCCACAACCTTCCGATTGAAATGGCCGAAGCGCTGCTGCGCGACGCCTTGAAATCATGAGCTCCCTTGCCGTTCTTCGCCCGCTCGAAGGAGTGGAAACCATGGCCCAGAGCCAATGGACCTCCACTCTTCGAAAGCAAGGGCATCGAGTCCATATTCATAATCTGAGGACACCGAATGTCGACCCGCGTGCCAATCTCAACCAACTTGTCGCCGAAGTTCTGGATCCCAGGCCCGAGATGATTTTCATGGAAGGAGGGGGAGGATTCAACCTTCCGGAGTTTTTTCACCATCGCAAGATCCAAGAAGTGCCTGTCGGCGTGTTCTGGTACGACGCCCCGATTCGGCCTTATAGCTGCTTTATCAGCCAACCAGGTTATCGTGATGCGCTGAAGCAGGCCAATATGACCCATTTCATCTGGGATGGTTTCTGGCGCAAATGGTTCGAGACTCACGTCGGCGTCCCATCCTTGCCCATCCATCTTGCCGCAGACCCGGACGATTTTCATCCCCTTCCACGGATCTCAGAATATCGCGATCATGCCGTCTTTGTGGGCACTCTCATCAGCCAAAAGCATATCGAAGCAGAGCGAAAAAAACTCCATCCCGTCGGACAGCATATCGCCAAGTTCTTCGCCAAAAATATCGACAACGCCATTTACGGGCTCAATCCCTATCAAATCCTGGGCGACACGTTGAATGCATTGCCGGAAAAATTGGTCTCGGCACTCGAGATGCTGGGCCACAACAATTCCGAAATCCTTTACCGCCTGAATATTTTTGCCTGGATGATCGGCAAAAACGAAGTACGCAAGCGCATTCTCAGGGAGGCGGTGAAGGTGGCGCCCCTTCTCATCTTGAGCGGCAATTTCGAGGAAAACCATGCGTCGGAAACGGAACTCCAGCAGGTTCTCAAGGCTCCCGAAAAACGACTCGTCGTTCGCGATACGCGAGATTGCAATGTGACAGATCTGAAAAATCTTTACGCCTATGGACGCCTTCACCTCCAGGCCACCGATCCCCAATCCGTGGAGGGAGGCATTCCCTTCCGGGTTTTTCAGACCACCGCATGCAAGCGTCCGCTCCTCACCGACAAAAAAAACGAACTCGGTGAATGCTATGCATTTGGCAGGGAGCTTCTGACCTACCATTCCGAGGTCGATTTCGCCGAGACCCTGGAACACGCGTTCAAGCAAGCCGACTTGCTCGAGCAAGTTGCGGAAGCGGGCTACCAGCGTTTTCTCAAAGAGCACACCTGGCAGCATCGCTACCACTACGTGATGTCCGCCATGCGCTCTTCCTCCAAACCAAAGATGACGAGCACCCAGCTCTGAAGCCTCATGTCGCGCATTTGCATCATGGATGAACGCGAGGAGCGACCGGCGCCTCCTTTTCTGCAGGACGCGTTCGAGGCGCTGGGCCATGCCACGACAACCGTTTTTATCGAAGGTCGAAACAACACGGAACTTCGCGGACTTCTGAGCGCCGCGAATGCCGACCTTTTTGTCGCCATCCAAACGGTCGGCTTCCTCGCTGCTGAAGCACTTGCCGCGCCCGAATTCGCATCCAAGAAGATCGCCGTGCTTTTCTATGACGATCCCGTTTCCACTTATTTTCTCTTCGGGAGGCGTCATCCTTTTTTCTCGTCCCCTCATGTTCATTTTTTCATCTGGGATGGCTATTGGCTTCGCCTCTTTGAGAAATTGACCGGCAGGAGTTGTTTTTCAACGCACCTTGCCGCCGAAACAAAACATTTTTCCCCCGGCAAGAAGGACCTCATCCCGCAAGTCCGCGATTGTGTGGTGTTCCTCGGCAATATTCCGAGCGAGGGCATGCTCCGGAAATTGGAAGGCGGGCTCCCCCCGGCATATCAGCGCGTGGCCGCCGCCGTTCGTTCCCGCCTCGCCGCGGGTCCGTACGCGATGAATCCTTTTGAATCTTTGGACCTCTGCCTGGCAGAATTACCTCAGGAATCCACCTGCGTGCGCGGCGATATAAAGCAATATATCGATTCCACCCCGGATTTTTCAAAGCCGCTGGCACCCCACATCCAGCTCCGCCAGTTTGCATGGCAATATGGCAAGCGTGAGACGCGCCTGCGCGCCATGCGTGCGGCCGTTCAAGCTGCGCCGCTTGCGATCTTGAGCAATTTGAAGGATCCTCAGGCGGCAGGCGAAAAAGAGCTGCGAGATCTTTTGCAACCCGGCGCGAAAAAGAATCTTCTCTTCGTCGACACGTCGGAAGCGTCCTATTATCAGCTTGCCCATCTTTACAGCTCCGGACGTTTCCATCTTCAGAGCACGGATCCTCAATCCGTCGAAGGCGGCATCCCCTACCGGGTGTTCCAGTGTGCCGCATGCGCCGTTCCCCTGGTTTCCGACGCGAAGAAGGAACTCGCCGAAATGTTCAAACCGGATCAGGAAATTGTCCTCTACAAAAACGAAGCCGATTTGGGCGTCGTGGTCGAAAAAGCATGGAAAGAACCAGACCGGATGCGCGTCATGGGCGAGGCCGCGCACCGGCGGTTTCTCCAGGATCACACATGGACCCATCGCATGCGCGATGTGTTAAACGCGCTTCGACTGGGATAAAGTTCTTGTGCCCAGCAGTTCGGAAATCGATTTCCAGAAGCTGAGAATGTCGGATTCCTCACGGGAGCGTGTGTATGTCTTCAGAATGAATTCCGAAGCCTTGCGTCCCTTGTTACGGATCTCATCCGGATTTGATGCCTGCAGTTGAATCACGTGCTCTACAGTCCGTGCAAATATGATGATGTCGCCGTTGGTGATCGGATAGGAAAATTCCGGCAGGAAAAATTCGCGTCCACCCATGCCGTGATACCCCACCACGACCGCCCCGCATGCCATGGCCTCGGCAGGAGGAAGCCCGAAACCTTCCGGATGTCCGAAGCTAAGAAAGAGCATCGCTTCCTGCAAAAGCTCGGCAACCTGTTTTTCGTTCTTATTTTCGATGGGAACGAGGTCCCAATCTGCAAGCAACCCTCGGAATTTCAGGATGTTGATCACCTGAAGCAGATCATGCTCGTTCTTTCTTGGCATGAAGGCAATTTTGCGCCGTTTGCGATCGGAATAGTGAAAAAGGCTTTCATCAATACCATAGTGAAGCCGGTGCACATTCAGTGCGGGAAAGACGGCTTTCAAATATTCCATGCTGTCCTTGGAAACCGTGATGGCCCCCACCACATCACGACTTAAATAAGGCGTATTCAGATCGTTCTTATCCATGGAATATTGCATGAATGTGTAATAGCAATTTTGATTGAAGATGACCTTCGGAATGGCCGGGCCGAATTGGGAAATGTGAGGTCCGTAAATTTCAGGAACCACAAGAACATTCTGCTCTCCCGGCAGTGTCGAACGATTGTCATGGGCATAAGACACGGGTGTTCGATTTTCGAACCATGTGCAGCGAAAACCTTTCTTTTCATGCACGATTTCAGCCCCAATTCCATGCTGATTGAGGAGATCGACATGGTGGTAGAGCTTGCGGATCCCGCCATGCGGCTGATTGTCATCAATGCAGAGAACGAAAACCTTCATGCTCCCTCCTTGCGGCAGAGATGTTTGACCAGTTCCTGATAAAGAATTTCCCATGCAAGGCCATTTCGATTCAAATTGCGATTTTTAAAAACGTATTCAAACTGCAATTTCGTCGTGTGCCCGCGAAAAACAGGATCGAGAATCAACGATTCGAGCTTTTCGGTCCAGGATTCTTCCGTGTTCTCGGCGAGAACAACGGGCTCATCGCTGTAAGGATAGACGTTGCTCGCTATCGTCGCGGTCTTCGTCGCGGCATATTGATAAAACTTCACACCTGAGCGGCAACGGTTCCAACGCGCGTCGCGAATGGGGCAAATGCCGATATCGAGATCCAGGTTTGTCAGATAAGCCGGAAAATCCGCATAGGAAACCGCCGGCACGAGCGCGCACTCAATTCCCTCGGCATGCTTCATGAATTCGACCTGCGCGCGGTGATAACTATCCTGAAGTTCTTCGGGTTGAATGGAATATTTCGCGATCATCTCGGCGTTGCTGATGAATTCCAGGAAGTCAGGAAACAAGCCAAAGAGGATGAACTCGAAATGATGCTTTTGTTGGAGTTTGCGAATGACGGATGCGACGATGGGAAAATCCGACAAGTGCGTGATGCCCGCCGTCCATCCGATTCTGAGCTTTTGGCTATGCCGCGGACGCGGTTTGTATATTTCGAAATCGATCATGTTCGGAAGAACAAAAATTCTTGGATGATGCTCGGAAAGGACCTGCTGCAGCTCCCTGCCCGTGACCGTGAGAACATGCGCCATGCCGATCAATTTGACGAAATAATTCCATTCGGGGCAGTTCCTCACGTGCGGATTGGAATCCGGGATCTCGTTGTAATAATCGTCAAAATCGTAAATGATCAATTTCTTCGTTTCATTACAGTGCGCAACCATTCTCTCGAAGACCTCAAATCTGGGCGGCGAGATATCCACATTTGAAATCAAAAAAATATCGCATTGATCGACCAATTTTTCAGGAGTCATTTCCTGGCCATGGGCGGCAAGCAGCTTTTCCACGGAAAGAATCGTATGACCGCGTTTACGCAGGACACCCATCGGTTCGAGAACACGGATGTATTTGGACGCGTCGGGATGCTCGGGTTGGAAACAGAGAATGCGCAAGGGCGGATTCATGATGCGGGAATGGTCACCGCATTTGCAAGTGCCTGAAAGCGGTGTTTCCATGTGTGTTCACGCAAAAAACGGTTGTAAGCGGCATCGCCAATGTCTTTCCATCGGGCGCGCTCCTGCAGCGCAACGCTCAATTTTTCGGAAAAATCCTGATCGCTTTCGTAGAAGAGAATTTCGCGGCCCCCTTCAAAAGCTGCCGCCAATTCCGGCTTGCGATCGGACAGGAGAGGTCGCCCGCTGGCCGCCGTCTCAAAGACGCGAAAGGGAATGCCTCCCTCAACGGACTGGGGATCCGTGGCTTGGAGGTGCAACCCCCCAATGTGGTAAAGGCATCCCAGCTGGTGAAGTTCGACATGATCCGTGTTGATGAAGTGCACCCGGTGGCGCGACCCTGCGAATTCCCTTGAAAGCTCGTCAGCCTGGGCAAACGTTTTTTCCGAATGTCCGCTCAGAATCACAAGATCAGCCTGCTGCAGAGCAAGACGCAGGATGCGCAGGCGCACTTCCCGTTTGCCGAATAACCATGCAAGGCGATTCAACACGATCCCTTGCCCGATATCCTGCCGGAAATGATCGACCGCAACCTTGCATTTGAACGTGAGTTCATGATAAGCCCGCTCCATCGCCTCATAGGGAAGGAGCGCATAGGCACCCGTTTGAATGATCTGCGCCGTGCGTTCGATGAAGGATCGACAAAAAACGGGCAGCGCGGAAACTTCGTTCAGAATGGAGGCAAGGCTTGGAATGTTTCCAATAAAAACGACCGTATTCTCGTAACCTTTGAAACGTGTCGCATCCTGTGGAAAGTAGTCAATCTCATCCGCTGCAAGGTGAATGGGAAGCGAAGAAACCTGGAGTTTCGATTCGAACTGGTTCCGCCAGTAACCGTCCCATACATATGTTTGGAGCCGATGCTCTTTCCCGAGACGACGATGCTCCTCCGTATAGCGATGAATGGCATACGTGCGTTGAAAATCATCAAACCAGAGGGAGGCTTTTGGGATGTGGCGGAAGCGCTCCTGCATGAGCGCCTTTGCGCATGGAAGAACCCAATCCATGGTCCAGACGATCAGATCGGGAGCACTTTCCTCGATATCGCGCATGAGATCCTCAAAAGGTCTCTGCTGTCCGTTTGGATCGCGAAGCCAGGCAACCTTCGGGGTCCAGCCAGACCTCACGGCGCCGAGACGAAAACCGCGAGTGACATGCCGTTCGGTATGGTACGCATCCTCGATGAACAGAACGGTCCCCATGTGATGAGGCAGAATAACCCTTCGACATCTAAACGGCAAACCTTTCGATACCGACGGCAAACCCGCTGGGCAGCACCTTCAACCTACGACGGGTTCGTTGAGATTGAGCTGCTGCGCGTTTGAAACGCCCGGGCGGCTTTGGACAGAAATTTCCTTCCAGGCGTCACGCAGTTCACACACCATATGGATAATCCGCATGATGACGGACGGGTCTTTGGTGCTATTGATTTGCCGCAGCGTCACATTGAAGAAGTCGTAGAGACTGTCGAGCTGACGCGCGACCGCCTGTCCTTGTTCCAGATCGAGGCACGCCTGCAGTTCGGTGACGATGTTCTGGGCGCGAATCAGGTTATTGTTAATTGTCTCGAAACGAGCCTGGGGATTCACTTCGAAAAAACCATCATGCGCCGCGCTCAGGAAACGAATGATTCCATCATACAATAAGGTGACCAATTGAATGGGCGAAGCCGACATCACTTGACTTGCGAGATATGGATTTGCGGGTGAAGTGTGGTAGGATGCGCTCATAAGAGTTGGAGTCGAAATTAGGCGTTTGAGCACGCGTGCAGCGAATCTGCAACCGTTTGTGCGAGCGTCTCGTGCTGTTTCAGCCAAGCGACGATACGAAGCTCCAAAGTATCGGAAAATTGCACGACATCTTGCGATTCCAAGGCCCGGCGCGAGGTTTCGACAGCCTCCTGGATCTCCTGGATGCGGTCCGCCAGGGAGTTCTCCTCAAACGAAGCGGCGATGGAAGGTGCGAGCGGTTTCATGAATACGAATTTCGGAATGAAACCGACGGTCGATTTCAAATTTTCGAGCACGGCGCGCCATTTATCAAACGTTTCGCGAGGCGTCTGAATGAGGCAGTCGGTCGAGAGCACGGCGACTTCCCTTGCGAGGTTGCGTGCTTCAGCAGCCTGCTGGTCCAGCGCGCTCTTTAAAAGTTCTTCCACGAGGCAGGAGCTTACCTCGATCCGGCGTGCCTGACGCAGAAACTGAACGGCAGGCGGCGTCGAGCAATTCACCTCGATCCCGTCCACGTGAACGGCGCGTATCGCACGTCCTTTCTCTTGCAGGTGGGTCGAGCAAAAACGGCAAAATGATTCAAAATTTTCAGAAATGGAAAGCTCGTTGAAAATCAGGGGCATTCCGTCGATAAACAAATCCGTAGTCGAGTTCATAGTTATGTTATCGGTCGCTGAAGTATTATCTTAATGAAGACTTGTCTTACGAAGAAAGAAAAGCAGGGTGATCATGCACCGGAACCCGAGGTGTTTGTGGTCGGATTCGTGGCACTCGAGGGCAGGCTTGTCGACCCTGACAATAAGCTCGTAATACTGGAGTTTATGGCTGCAGCTTGCTCCATGGCCGTGAACTCTGTGATGAGACGATTCTGGTCACTCGTAATCTGGTTGTTTAGATTGGTAATCGAGTCAGTGAGTCCTTGTGACTTGGTCGTATCGTTCGCCAGGCGGGTCGGGAACGATCCCACCGTAGGGTCAAGTTGCGTATTCAGAAACGTGTTGACCGTGTTCATGATTCCGCTGGTAGAATTGGTGAACATGGAGATGACATCGTTCAAATTGGTTGCGAGCGCTGAACTCAGAGCCGATGAGTCACTGATCGTGAGGAGATTATTGGCGCTGTCGGATGTGATGCCTAGATCCGCGAGCATGCGATAAGTTCCCGTGCCCGGCGCAGCGTTCACGAGAGTGCGAAGGCTGGTCGGCAACGACGTCACCAGTGAATCATTGGAAAGAATGTATCTCGGATCCGTAGGGTCAGCTCCGGTGGGAGGTGTACCGGTGTAACTTGTAATGACATTCTGAAGCGAATTATATTGGTTGACGAAAGCAGTCACAGCCGACTGGATGGTGGTTGAGTCGACACCCACCGAGAGTGTGAATGTGGAGTTTGCCTGGTTTGCGTTAATGGTCACTCCGTTGATTCCACTTTCCACGTCGTTGATGGTCAAATCGGGGCTGACGCGCGTGACACCATTGTCCACCGTAAACTTGGTATCCGTGCCCGCTGTGACTTGCGAAGTGGACGAAGTCAACTTCATCGAGCTCGCGAAGTTGCTGGTGCCATCAGCGACTGTAATACCGGTGCTCCCCGTCACCTTCGAGGTCAACACGATGCGATCCTCAACACTGTCGTACGAGGCATAGACATTCGCATTCGAAGCGGTGATGCGATCCAGTACATTCTGCAGCGTATCCACGGTCGGATCGACGGAGATCGAAACGCCGTTCACCGTGAACGTACCAGCTGTAAGACTCGAATAGGCGCCGATTCGACTGGCCGCGGTGTTCATGACCTGCGTCGTATCGATGTTCCCCACGGAAGTGAGACTTGTGACACTATTGGTGCCGTTGGTGTAGAGACGAGATCGGGAAAGGAAGTTGCTCGTATCCGCGCTGGAGCCAAGCACCAGATTACCGCTCGCGGCAGACAGTGTGATCGTATCCGTTGCCGCGTTATAGGTACCCGTAACGTTGCCACTTGTCGCGGTATTGATTTGCGCCAAAGTCGACGTGAGCGTATCGGAGGAGCCGATCGTGATGGTTTGACCATTCACCGTGAACGTGCCGAGCGTCAATGAAGTGCCGTAACTGTCATTGGCCGTGAGCAAATCACCCGCCGTGATCGTGTTCGAAATCTTCTGCCCCGCAGGCCCAAGTGAAGTTCCACTCTGCAGGTTCCCCGCGGAAGCCAGCGAAGAAATGGCGATGGTATACGTGCTTTTCGCTGCACTGGAGGTGGCGGTGGCGGTGGCAATCGCCGAATTAGACGTCGTCGCAACATTCGAATTAAAAAACGCGGGATCACTCAGATTCGTAAGCGTGTTTTGAAGATTCGTAAGGGAGGTCTGAATAGCCGAAACGGCAGAATCCTGGGCCGAAAGAACCGTTTGCTGTTGCTGTAAGTGGGTGACGGGAATCTGCTCGACAGCAATGATCTTCGAAATGAGCGCGTTCGTGTCGATTCCCGATGCCAAACCTGCTAATTGAATTTGACCTATTCCAGTTGCAGACATAACTCGGTGGGGCTTATTGCCGTTTGAGGAGAGTCCTGGTCAGGAGTTTCCTTACTTATTTTATCGTCAAAAAAAGTGTCGACTTGAGCTTTTTTTCCTTTGCTCTTGTGATCACGAACCCAGTCAGCTTATGAAGAAGTGTGCGCTGGGCTCTCCTTGATGCGAATCCTTCAAAGGAAGATTTTACCCTTCGCCAAATCCGGCTCTCCCTTCAACGTCAGGGACACGAAGTCGGGATCCTCCACGTCACGGGGACGAGTGGGTTAAAATGTCACACTGAGATTGAAACGGTCTTAACATCCTGGAAACCGGATCGGGTCCTTTGGTGTTCCATCACCGGCATGCCTTACCTCGAACTTTGGTCGGGAGCAGCGTTGGGAGGCATCCCAAAAATCGTGCTTTGGTTTGACGACCCCGTCACTCCCGTGGAGCGTTATGGGTTGGAATCGGATCTCCGGGAACTTGCGTCGCGAAGCGATTTTCACTTTGGAATCTGGGACGGCCATTGGCGCGACGTGGCAAAGAGTCAGTGGGGGTTGCAGGCTCATGCGATTCACCTTTCGGTAGACGAGGAGGAATACGTGCCTGCCGGCAACTTGATTTCAGAAAAGGTATTCTTTGTGGGCATGCTGCACTCGCAAGCATCGATTTCGGAGAGACTGGAACATCTTCCCCGCTCGATGCGCTCCCTCGCTCGTGTTGTCGAAAACCGGCTGAAACAAGCGATGGAAGATCCGGAGTGGCGCATGGTTCCTTCATGGGACGTTTTATGGAACGAGGCACAGCAGGAGCTCCTATCGAAGGAGCAGATCCTGCTCCGGACGGAATTCGAACGCGATCGGGAGGCCGGGTGGCGTCTGCGTTGGGGCACGTGGGCCTTTGCGAAAAATGTCGTTCGAGTTCGAATGCTGCGAAAGGCCTTGGAAGCCACGCCTTTGCATGTGTTTTGCGAACAAAAACAGCTCGGACACGCGTCTGAAGAGGAGTGGCACGCGCTCTTGGGACAAAAAGGGCCTCGCTTAAGCGTCAGTGACACTTCGGAATTGACTGCTGAGGAGCTCGCGCGACTGCATCAATGTGGCTCGCTGCATCTTCAGGCGACGGATCCACAATCCGTGCGAGGCGGCATTCCTTATCGCGTGTTTCAAGCAGCAGCGTGCGCTCAGGTTCTGCTCACGGATCTGCGGCCGGAGCTGGAAGCATCCTTTGAACCTGGACGGGAAATCCTCGGTTACCACAACGCCGCTGAATTCGCGGCCCAATTGCGCCACTGCCTCGCAGATCCCATCTTGTTACACGAGGTGGGAGCCGCCGCCCGAAAACGATTCGAGAAGGAACATCTTTGGCGGCACCGCATCGAGACCATGGAGGGTTGGATGCGCTCTTGTCCCTGACCTCGTGAAAACACAATGCACCGGACAGGGTCACTGTCCGGTGCAGCGTGGGATTTACGGTCCGAACCCTTTTTGCTTAGCGCAGGAGGGCCAGAACGCTTTGCGTCGAGGCATTGGCCTGGGCAAGCATCGCTGTACCCGCTTGGTTCAGGATGTTGTACTTCGCAAGAGTCGTCGACTCGGCAGCGAAGTCCAGGTCTTTGATGCGTGAGTTTGCAGCGTCCGTGTTGATCTTCTGCGCCGACAAGTCGGTAACGTAGAAGTTAAGGGCCGACACGTCGGCATTCACAGTGGCACGGCTGCTGGCAATGTTCGACAACGCAGAGGTCAACGCAGTCAACGCGCTCGTCGCAGCACTCGCGGTCAAGACGTTCGTGCTGGTGGCGGTGATCGCCGATACGTTATTCAAGGCGCTTGCGAGCGTCAGCGTATAGATGTTTGAGCCATCATCGCTGACGGTTGAGCTAATCGTCTGAGACGTATCGAACACGCGCGTACCGTTGAACTTGGCGTTCGTGATTTGGTTGGTGATGTTGCTCTGCAACACGGTGAACTCGGTGTTGTAGTTCGCCCGATCTGACGCACTGAACGCACCGTTGGTGGCGCGAGTCGCTAGTTCGCTCATACGCGAGATTTCATCCTGAACGGTCTGCAGGAAGCTATCCGCTGTCTGGGCAAACGAGATGAGGTTCTGTGCACCTGCCGTAGCGGCAGCAAGACGCGTGCTTGACGCGCCCAACTTACCACTTACGGCAACACCTGCGGCGTCGTCCGACGGATCAGCAAGGTTGCTGCCTGAAGACAAACGCTCGATGGATTTGGTTAACCCTGCATTCGCAACGCCTAAATAGTATGTTGCGTTGAGGGCCGCTATGTTTGTTCCAATTACTGGCATAAGTAACTCCTTCCTTAGAGTTTTGTTTTTGTTTTCTGGTCACTTCCATGTGATCCATCGGATCGAGGTTCCGATGCACCTGTAGTCATTCCATCGGCCTGTCCGACAACGACTTTAGACAAACCTCAAAACAATCTTGACAGCAGCTGACCCTAGGAGATTTTTTCCGAAGTTGGAATTTTGGGGAGGGCAATGGACTTTTTGTCCGTCGCGGCTTCACGGTTCGCCGACTGGATCCGGTCGTACACTTCCTTGCGGTAGATATGGACGTCCGAAGGAGCGTTGAAGCCCAGACGCACTTGGCTTCCCTCAACCGAAACAAGGACGACTTCGATCGTGTCATTGACAACGACAACTTCCCCCACCTTCCTGGTAACGATTAGCATCCTGCTAAGATAGCCTCTCGAGAGGGTAATAAATCAACCAGAAAAAGCCGACTCAACCGAGACTCAACGGAGCAAAAAGTCGAGGATCGCCCGAAGAATGCCGCGGAGATGGAATGGCAAGTGCCCCGGATGCCTCACTGCGGCGATCACATGAACTCGAATTTGGCGTCTGCGTGTCATCGTTCTCTCCACTTCATTCTATCGGCATAAACCCACAAAAATTGAGGGGGGGCCGAAGGAAAACAGGCAAACTCAGACTCCTTGGATGCGGTAGACCGCCCGCTCCGAGTACATGGACTCGTTCGCTAAAATGGATTGCTGCGCCTGGAAACTAAGAAGGTTGATAATGATCGGTGCCTTGAGATTGGTGTGCAGTTCCGGAGGGGTGCTATTGATAAGCTTGAGAATGCTCACGACGAGGACCTGATCCAGAGGAGGTGAACCGATCTCCATGAGATCATCCTCTGGAATGTCGGGCCGATATTCCGGAAAAAGAAAGAAGGGAGAAGTGACGACAAATGCGAGGTCAGGTGTCTTGAGCGACTGGAGCCACGCCAGAGGTTTATCCTCAGGATTTTGCATGAGGACAAACTCCATCTCATGGGGAAATCCAGGAAGGCCGTGCTTGAAGCGAACGACATTGGTCGGCGTGATTTTATGGAGCAACTTCGAAAATTGAAGGAACGATTGGGCCGTCATAGCGTTTGCGGGCTCAGAATCACGTTCTTGATGGAGAATATCAATATTATGGTACTGGCAGATAGTTCATCAACGACAAGTTCAAAATTTTCGACCCGGCTTGCAAGGCGGCCTGCAAACTGTTCTGCTTCGAGTTCAGATCGAGCACCGTGCTGGCATAATCTGCACTGGTCAAATTAGAAATGGTCGTCTGGTCCTGGTTGAGTTGCTGAGTTTGATCGTTTTGAGTCATGTTCAGACGATCCAAATTTGCACTCGTAGCGCCAATGACGGTGGACACATTATTTAAGACACCATTGATCCCCGACAAGGTGGCCTGAGCCGCAGGCGCATTTCCGGCCGAAAGATCGTTTCGCAGGGTTATTAATTGTGTAAAGACATTCGAGGCGCCATTGATGAAAAGACCCCCAGGGGAGCCGCTCCCGGAACCGACGACGTTGAAATCCATCTTGGCGCCCGGTGCGACTTCAAGTTGTGTGACGTTGCTGTTGCCACGATAAGTCACTGCGGTGATCTGATTCGACCCATTACGTGTGACGCTGAATGGAACATAAGCCGCCGTAGTGGCGGGGTCTGTGTCCCCCGGCCGAAGGTAATTGCCACCGAATAAATAATTACCAGTTGAATCTTGGCTATTGCCCAGCGCAACAGATTGTTCGAGGAGATTATTCACCTGAACGGAAAGCGTCTGCATATCCGAGGAGTTCAACGCGCCGCCGGCTTGTATGGCGAGCTGCGAAGCATTGGTTACAATGGTTTGAAGCTGGGTTGCCGAATTGTAGTTCAACTGTGTCCGCTGCTGCATCTGCTGCGCCACATTGATATAACCGTGCGTCTGAAGCTGCGAAGCCCTCATTTGCAATGCGCCTTCATAACTTGCGGGGTCGTCGGAAGCAACATTGACTTTTAAACCCGAAGAGATCGCATTCTGATCCTGTAAGATCGATGTCTGAATTGTCTGAAGTTGGGTTGACAGCGAATCCGGAAAAATATTGGAAGTAATGCGCATAAATTATTGTATTTGAATGAGTGTCTGCATCATCGAGTCGATCGTGCTCATGAGGCGTGCGGAAGCTTCATAGGCGTGCTGGTAAATCATCAAGTTGCTCGTCTCTTGATCCAAAGAAACGCCCTGAACCGAATCCCGCTGCTGGCTCAGCTGCTGATTCACAAGTTGCTGAGTACTTCCCTGATTCGTGGTAGATTGGATATTGGCCGCAAGCGAAGTCAAAGTATTGAGATAATAGTTGGAAACCGTTTGGCCTCCAAGCTGGGGGGCTGTGGTATTGCTTTTTAAATCGGCAATCGTCTGCGCTAAATTGCCATTCAAAGGCTGACCTGCGGTGTCCGATGCTGCAATTTGCGTAGGATCTGCGGCAATCGCACTATTTAATTGGATATTGCGTGCTGTCACGGTTCCAAGTGCATTTCCAGGGATATTATCGTTATCAAAGAAGCTGGCGGATCCGGCAGTATTGTAGGCGGGCGACCCTTGGAGGGTAAACCCCGTCTGGTGCACGGTGTCAACGAGGTTCGCAAGTCCTGCCGCAATATTATCATAATTTTGAACCAACCCCGTCGTGCCATCCCCAATGACAGAATTAATGACATTGAGTTGGGCTGCCACGGTTCCTGCACTGGGTTGCGTCACGGCGGTCAGGTTTCCCACAGTTTCCGCGACGCCGCCAGTCCAGCCTTCGAGTGCCATCGTCGGTGCGGAACCATTGACTGCGAGTTTCACCGTCGTTGCAGATGCCGTATTTCCGGAATAGTTGCCGCTCACGAGGAGAGTGCCACCTTGAGCGGAACCTAAGCGGACGGTCAAACTGCCATTGCTTTCCTCGTGCGTGCTGATATCAAAGGTCTGAGATAAAGTCTCCACGAGTTGCTGGCGCTGGTCGCGCAAGTCGTTTGCCTTGGTTGTTCCTCCCACTTCAACCGACGAAATCTGCTGATTCAAAGAAGCAATATTGGCCAAAATTGTATTCGCTGCGTTCACGGCGGTCGTGACGTCGGTGCCAATCTGGGTTTGAGTCGTTATGAGCGAGTTGCCGATCGTGTTCAGCGCCGTGGCAACAATCTGGGCACTCGATACCACCTGTTGCCGCAGAACGCTGGACGTGGGATCCGTACTTAAAGACTGGTATGCACTGAAGAAATTATTGATGTCATCCGTCAATCCTCCACTCGTCGAAGTCGCACTCGTGCTTGAAAGCGAATTCAGACTGCTCAGAGGCTGATCGAGGCTCGTTTGCACCTGGGTCATCAAATCGCTTTTGGTGTTGTAATAGGAAAGCGAACTGATGCCTCCCGGGATTTGTGAATCCAGCAAGGAGCTGCGAATCTGCTCAATGCCGGTGGCGGTAACGCCAGTTCCTTGCTGTCCAAGCGTGGTGGCAAGAGGAGTGGACGTCTGGAGTTGAATCTGCTCCCTTGAATAGTTCGGCGTATCGACGTTGGCAATGTTCTGTCCCGTCACCTCGATGGCTTGCTGCTGCACGTCCAGCGCATTCGCCGCCATGTACAGTGCTCCGTTGATGCCGAGGGAACTCATTTAAGCAACCGTCTGAAAAACAGTTTGTCGTTTGCCGGGTTTCTGGAGAGATCCATTCTGTCCGTAGATGGATCCCGAACTGTTCAGGCCGAGCCACGGCGAGAGAACCTGCTCTAGGAAATGGACCGAATGGGAAAGAAGGACCTGATTCTGCCATGCCAATTCATGCACCAGAAACATTTGCACGTCGGAGCGCTCTGCAATGCTCATCGAATGCTCGCGCACGTTCGCAGGCAGGAGTTCAATCATCCCCGAAAGGGTCGTGTCCGAGGGTTTCTCGCCCTCAGGAATCAGCGACTTCAAAAGGGTTGCACGCTTTTGGCCGCACTGGCGGATGCAGGAAAGCTGATCCTCGATCTTCGTCAGGATCGGCATGAGCCTCTCTGTCTGGCGCTGGAGAATCACCTGCTGTTCCTCCTTCAAAAGTGATACAAGCGCGACCAATCCATCATGTTCAGCGAGGAGGAGGCTGGAGAGCGTTTCGATGTCAGAAGGCATAAGAGCGGGTGATTTAAGGGTTCGAAATCGGCTTGGAGGCTATATTTACATTATCGGCGTTGAGAGGGGTTTCTGGAGGATTTCCGGATATCAATGTAAGGGCTTTCATCTGGTTTGGGGCCACTTCCTGGACTACAGGAGTTTGCAAGCCTTCCCAGTTGCCCTTGTCGACGACGCGATGACTGATTTGGCTCATGTGACCTTGTTCCGGATGCGCTTCGAGGTATTGCTTCAAATCAGGCTCATGCTGGACGACGTTTTGGAAGATCTGGTTCGCCAGGCCCATGCTTTGATGCTCCGCCATGGATTTCGCAATCGCCGTGGTGAGCATCCCTGAGTAAATATCACCGGACAAGCCTTCGCTCACGAGGTTTCCCTTCTCCAAGGTCTTCTCCATATCCTCCAACATTTGATGAATTAACATCGCTTCGAAATCCGTTGAGGCGCCTTTCAATTTTTGCAGCTTTTGCTCAGGCGTCACCTCGGCTTTCGTCAGGTCTGCCGGCTGGAGGGCTTGGATATTGAGAGGATCGACACTCATGTTAATGAATCACAAGTTCTGCCTGGAGGGCACCCGCCTGTTTCAACGCCTGAAAAATCGTGATCATATCGCGCGGCGTCGCTCCGAGCGCATTCAGGGCTGCAGCGACTTTGTCCACTGTCGGAAGATCCTGGAGAACCACCAACCGCGACTTCTCCTCTTTCACGCCGGTTGTCGTGGCCCCGATGGTTGTCGTGGTCCCCGTGGTGCTGAATGGGAGCGGTTGGGAGACCTGCTGGCTCGACACGATGGTGATCGTTAAATTTCCATGAGCAACAGCCACGCTCGAAACGCGGATTCGCGCATTGGCGACGATCGTTCCGGTGCGTTCGTTAACCACCACCTTTGTCGTCGTGTCAGGTTCGGTTTCCACATTTTCCAGCTCGGAAATGAAATTCACCTGCTTCGAAGGCTCGACGCAATCGGGAGGAACATGGACGCGCACGGTGCCGGCATCGACAGCCATCGCAATCGTCGTGAAGCGACGGTTCAATGAATCCGCCATTCTGGAAGCGGTCGTGAAATCCGGCTCTTCGAGCGAAATGTCGAGTGTGTTTGCCTGCGTGATCACATCGGAGGGAACTTCACGCTCAACGAGTGCCCCACCCGAGATTTGAGCGACCGTAGGATGATTTTTTTGGACGCTGGCACCACCTGCACCGCCTGTTCCCCCGCCGAAACCACCGAGCACAAGCGCTCCCTGCGATACCGCATAGACCTGGCCGTCAGCCGCGATCAGAGGAGTCTGCATCAAGATCCCTCCTTGCAGATTTTTGGCATCGGCAATCGAAGCGACGTTCACGTCAATGCGCGCGCCCTGGCGAATGGAGGGCGGCAGGTCGGCAGTGACCATCACAATGGCGACGTTATTCGCCTTGATATCGGAAATCGCAACGGTCAAACCAAAACGGTTCAAAAAATTGGCCATTGTCTGCAGCGTGACGTTCGGATTGGAATCGCCGGTGCCTGCGAGCCCCACCACCACGCCGTAACCGATAAGCTGGTTCTGACGGGAGCCCTGGATGCGCGCGATATCCTTGATGCGTGCCGCCGAAACATCCACCGGCAAAAGTGCACAAAGGGCCAGAAAAAAGAGAATGAAACGCATAATCAAAACGGAGTGAGAGTTTCGAACCATCGAGTAAGCCATCCCTTGCGCTGTTCGCGTGAAACGGCGCCGTTGCTGATCTGGCGAACCTGCAAATCGGCGATCTGCGTCGACATGATCGTATTGGCGGTCGTGAGATCCTCCTCACGAACAAGGCCTGAGAGCACCAGATCGGAACGCTCCTGCCCTGCGTCGAACCGGCTTGTCGCTTCAACGCGAAGCACCCGGTTTGGCAATACGTCGGTCACGCGTGCCTGGATGGTCGAAGTGAGGGTCTCGCTATTGTTCACCGTTCCACCGCCGTCAAACGTTCTGGTGCCACCCCAAAGCCAATGTGGATCACGACGGGTAAGCTCGTCCGCCGTGCGCACGCCACCCATGAACGGCTGGAAAAAAGATTGAAACGACTCGTTTTCGCTCGTCGTTTTGGAGGTCTTCGTATCCTGATTCTTCGTCGCCGTTGTGGACTGATTCACGACGATCGTGATGAGGTCGCCGCGACGAAACGCCGTGCGGTCGGTAAACATCGAGCGTCCGCCATTGCGGCCCTCATCCCAAAGCGAAGTCGCGCGGGCAGCCGCGATGGTCAAAAACCAGAACGCAATGAGGAGTCCGAGCCGGACCCACTCAGGGTATGATCTCGACTGTATTTTCATGAATGACCTTCCCGTAGAGCTCCTTGCCCGAAGTGGGATTTTGGAGGCGAATCGTCTGTCCGACGCTTCCATTCTCAAGAGCGAGGCCTTTCATCGAAACCAGCAGGGCTCCTGTGCGGACACAGGCATCGATGGAGGATCCGCGCGTGACGGCGATCGCATTCTTGATGTTCGAGTGAAGCAGCGGTTCGCCACGTAAGATCGACCGCTCTAGTACAAGGTCAGTTGGGAGTGACTCCGCTATGTAAGGTTCGCCCGAGAGGCTGAGCACGTTGCGGGTTTCCATTACGAACGAGTCCGGTTGGAGCGGGCCCGACATGAGACTCTCGCGGGCTACCCACACCGGACGCTTCCATTCCCACTCAAAGCGGATGTTGTGCCGTGTAAACGGGAGGGAATCGTTCTCCACATTCAGACTGGCCTGTCCGAAGCGCGTATTGGTGTTGGGTGAAACGAGCTCGATTTCCGTGAACGAATTCTGGCGCGGAATGAGGAGTGGCGAATAGTTCACGAGTTGCAGCACATGAATCTCGCCCTCTCCACCGACAAATTTGCGCAGCGCTTCTTCCAGCATCGGAACGACCTGCCTCTCCGTCACCTCATTGGCTGGGCGTGACACGGTGCATTGTTCAGCACCCGTCCACTTGAACGAAAGCTGGCTGTAATTGCGTTTCAGAAGCACATCGATATCGGTGCGGTGCAACATGAATTGCCTGCCCAGGGCAGGAGAAATTCCGAGCGGCATATCGGGCGAAAGAGGATCGATTGCAGCGTTACTTTCAACCACATCCTTAAGCAGCAGCGTGGCTCCCGAAACTTCTGCGAAAGACTTGAGTGCGAGGGGGATTTCGCGGATTTCTTCGGCGCGGGCAAGCGCCATGGTGAAGACAGCCAGAAGAAGTCGAAAATGGAAAGAATTCATTGGCGCAGATTGTTGGCCAAGCTCATCATCTGATCCGCCGTCTGAATGGCTTTGGAATTCACTTCATACGCGCGCTGAGCCACGATCATGTTCACCATTTCCTGGACTGTCTCCACATTCGACATTTCCAGAAAACCCTGAGAGATCGTCCCAAATCCATTTTGACCCGGAATTCCGCCGGTCTCCGCCGTTCCGGAAGAATCGGTGGCTTTGTACAAATTTTGTCCGACGCTCTGTAATCCGGTTTCGTTCGGAAAACGCACGAGGGTGATCGGTGTTTTTTTCGTTAAGACGCCGGCCACCATGACGGAAATCGAGCCGTCACTGCCGATCGTGATGGACGTGGTGCCGGCGGGAATGGCATCAAGCCCCTTGACTGGAAGGCCATCGGCGGTCACCACCTGCCCCGAAGAATTGAGTTTAAAGGAGCCGTCGCGGGTGTAGGCAGAAGTCCCGTCCGATTGCAAAACTTCGAAAAATCCATCGCCCTGAATTGCCAGATCAAGCGGCACGCCGGTTGACTGCATCGAACCTTGAGAAAAAGATTTGGCCGTTGATACCGGACGCGAACCATGTCCAATTTGGATGCCCGTTGGAATCTGTCCGCCTGAAGCGGTGGCGGCGCCCGCAGCCCGCTCGGTCTGATACATCAAATCCTGAAATTCGACATTCGATTTCTTGAAAGCGGTGGTATTTACGTTCGCAAGGTTGTTGGCGATGTTGTCGATATTCATCTGCTGCGCTTCCATTCCGCTCGCCGAAGCCCATAATGCTCTTAACATAAGTCACCTCTTGTTTATCTTGCCGGAAGTTTGTTGATGATTTGATCCATGGTGCCATCCGTCGCTTTCAGCATCTTTTGATTGGCCTCATACAGCCGCGCGGCTTGGATCATCGAAACCATTTCTTGAACGGAGTTCACGTTGCTGCTTTCCAGAAATCCCTGGTGCAAGGCCGTGTCCGCAGGCATGGGACCCGCGGTCGTGCCATTCGTAGAAACAAACACTCCGTCGCCTATAGGACTCAATTGCTGCGGCGCGTTGTCAAAAGAAGCGACTGTGATTTTCCCAATCAAATCCTTGCCCTGACTCACATCGCCTGTGCTGTTCACGGTAAAGGGGCTGCCGGGCTTCGGCAATGTCAGAGGCTGGCCGGAATCGGTCATCAACGTCCATCCTTCGGAGGTCACCAGCTCACCTTGCGGATTGACATGGAACGAGCCGTTGCGCGTGTAACCTTGTCCGCTCCCATCGGGCGTCCCCACGACGAAAAATCCATCGCCCGAAATCGCAAGATGCGTGGGATTTCCATCCGGCTCCAACTGTCCTGGAGTGAAGTCCGTCGTCACTTGCATTTGGGGAACCATCGGCGGTTGCATCCCTGGAATCTCGTTCGCACTCCCCTGGCTTTGGTTTTGGACCATCGGGCTCAGATAGCTTTCGAACGAAGGCTGGTTGCGGCGAAAACCGGGAACCGAGCTGGCTGCAAGATTTTCTGCAATCACCTGATGGTTCTCCATTTGGACCATCATTCCTGCAGCAGATTGATAGAGGCCGGGAATCATTCACTGGCCTAAAGAGCAACCTGCATGCCAAGGGAGGGAGGACTCCCAAGGGCCGGTTCATGTGACTCCCGAGTCAGTCTTTGGGGGGGAATTGCCTTATTCCCAAGGAAAACACGGCAAAAACGTTCGGCCCCGGGGAAAAAAACACCTACAAAATATGGACATTCTCTCCATGGCAGACATGCACGCATTTTCCCGACGGGAAGGGCCAACCATCCGATTCCCATGGATCATTTACTCCAAATGCGAGAATCCTTCACAAGAGGCGTGAAGCGTGGGCCGCGCCTAGACTTCGCACGCGATTTCGATGCGTTTCCCGCAGGTGCAGGTCACAACGATGCGAACGGTTCCATCGGGCTGGTTGACCAGCTCCACCTTCGGTTCCGTCGGCAGCGTGATCGGATGCGTTCCGCCATCCACCGCAGGCCACGCCAGTCGCTGGGCCTGGGATGAAGCCTCGCCACGGACAAGCTTCACTTTGATGATGGCTTCTGATTTCGATTTCGACATAAGAGAAAATATTTCAGGGGACGTTTTTAGGAGCAAACGACTTGCGGATCGCATCGAAGTCGGCTGTCGGATCAAGCCTCAAAAAAATCGAGATGCGGCGGTTGATCTCCTCCTCAGGATGAGCCGGATCGAGAGGCTGGCGGTCGCCATATCCCACGACGCGGAGGAATTTGTTCGGTTCGATTCCCATCTCCTGCATGTATTGCTGGGCCACAATGGCCCGTTGCGTGGAAAGTTCCCATTTATCCATGGGCAATTCGGAAGTCTTGTCGCCGCCCTGCGTATGACCCTCCACTTCGATTTGAAATGGATAGCGTTCAAGCTCCCATGCGATCGTACTCAGGACCCAGCGGCCGTAATCCGTCAGTTTCGACGATCGATCTTCGAAGAGCGGCCTGTTCGGAGCGTCCATCGCCTGAAGGCGGAATCCATCGTTCGTGAATTCGAAGCGAAACGCTTCGGAATCGGTGAGTTCATCATTGTTGCGATGCAAAATGCGCTGGAGCGCCGTGGCAACCTCCCTCAGCGTCACATTCGCTGCGAGCGCACGATTTGCCCACATTTCGCCGCCAAGATCACCACTCGAAGAAGGCTGCGGGGGAACGATGCGCGCCGGAGTTCGCGAAAGCTGGGTAAGAGGCGCGAGCATGCCCACGCCGCTCGGATTCCGCTGGAGAAGCGCGGTGGAGCGAAAATAGCCAGCAATGCTCTCCTTCATTTCCTGGCTCATGGCGACGATCCAAAGCACCAGAAAGAGCGCCATCATCGCGGTGACGAAGTCGGCGTAAGCCACCTTCCATGCGCCTCCGTGAGATCCTCGTTTTCCGCTCATGAGTTTATCCCTTCAAGCTTTTCAACAGAGTCTCCATTCCTTCCGCATTGACACGCCGGTCCTCCGGAACGTTGGAGCGCATGTTTTCCGCCGCGGTCAGAGGCGAAGCTCCTGCAGCGAACGCCACAATGCCGCTGCGAATGATGCTGAAATAGGCCAGTTCATCGTGATTGAGAAATTCGATATTGCTGCCGAGCGGCTGCAAAATGCCATAGCTCAAGAATACACCAAGGAAGGTGCCTACAAGCGCTGAAGCGACGTGATGGCCAACCTCCTTCACAGGTCCATCAATATTGGCCATGGTGATGATGATGCCGAGCACGGCCGCTACAATGCCGAGGCCGGGCAGAGCGTCGGCCACTTTCGAAAGAACGCTCACCGGGTGATACGAATGGATGTCCTTCCCGTTTACCTGTTCGTCGAGGAAGACTTTCAACTGATCGGCTTTGATTTTGCCGTCAATGACCGGCTTCATCGCGTCTGAGAAAAATTCGACGGCGTGGTGGTTCTTCAAAAACGAAGGATAACGGCTAATGATCGTGCTCTTGTCGGGTTCCAGGACATGGGCTTCCAAACCGATGATTCCCTGCTGGCGTCCGACACGAAAAATCTCATAGAGCATTTGAACGAGATCTGTGTAGACCTTCTTGGAATAGGGAGAGCCTTTGCACGAGCGGATGACGTAAGAAAAGAGCAGCTTGAGAACGGCGGGAGGACTGGCGGCCACGAGAAAGCCGAAGGCGCAGCCGCCCACGACGAAATATTCAGAGAGAACGAAAAGCGCGAGGGGATTTCCGCCGGCGATGATGAATCCGACGCACACCGAAACCATTACGATACCCCATCCAACAAGCAGTGTCATGTTTCACGTTTCGTTGCAAGCTGTTGAAAAACAATCATGCACCTTGCTAGGTTTGCATTCGTTCAAGACGCGCGCGCAACCGTTGAATGGCGAGGGTGTGGATTTGTGAAACTCGCGATTCGGTCACGTTCAGCGTCTCGGCAATTTCCTTCAGGCGAAGATCCTCGTAGTAATAGAGAGCCAGGACTTTCTGTTCGATCGGACTCAGGCTTTGAATGGTTTCCACCACGAGACGGTGGTGCTCAGCCGTCAGCGAGATATCCAGAGGGCTTTTCGCTTTTGTATCCTGGATGCATTCTTCCTGTGTCAAATCACCATCCATTCCTTGCAAAGAGCGCACATCCTGGAGGGAGATGAACGACGCGGGACGGATGTTTGCGAGAACGCGTTCCAGCTCGTCGATTGAAATATGCATCTCTTCCGCGAGCTCGGATTCGGAAGCCTCGCGCCCGAGGCGCTGCTCAAGAGCCTGTTGGATTTTTCGGAAATCGCGCGCCTGTCGGTGTACGGAACGCGGCGCCCAGTCCATGCTGCGCAATTCATCAAGCACGGCACCGCGCACGCGCATGGCCACGTAGCTCTTGAGACTGCTCCCCTTGGCAGGGTCATACCGGCGCACAGCGTCCATCAATCCGATCAAACCTGCACTGAGCAAGTCATCCTGGCTGATGTGCTGCGGAAGGCTGATTGCAATGCGACCGACCACGGTTTTCACAAGCGGAAGCATACTGACGATCAATTCGTGTTGCTCCTGGGTGCTCTTGTCGTAGGACTCCAGCGCCTTTCTTGCCTTTGGAATCGGCGGCGCGATTTCCGGTGCAGAAGCTTGCGACGGAATCTTCGGCAACAGTTCCGAACTTGATTCGCTCGGAGAGTGTCCGGGCTCGGCGGTTTCTTTGGCGCAGGATGCTGCAGCACGCATAAATAATTAAACAGGTGGAGTTGAAGGCGGCGGAGCGGCCTGATGCTTTCGCGCATGGAGCGCTTTTACATGCGCTCGGAAAAGGCTCATCATCATGAGCTTCATCAATATCGCGCATGCAGCGCAGGCAACCGCGCCCCGGAAAAAAGCCATCGCGATCGGGACGTCACGCCAGAGGGACAACCCCATGCCGATCAGAAATCCGGCCAGTCCTCCCAAGATCATGAAAGCCCGCAGCAGAATCGAGAATTGATCAGAAAGCATAAGGATTCTCAGAATTGTTAAGCAGAATGAATGCCATCAAGCGGAGACGGCGGTTGGTTTGGGTGATTCTGCCGCCGAGTACCCATGGAAGAAGCTTTTCCCGAACGGGAAGGCCTTCCCTTCAAAGAGTTCGCCAGGCACATTTTTCCCGCTCGAGAAGAAGGCAATAGGAAGGCGGGTGCTCCGTTGCGCCTCCCATACCTTCCCCAAACGGACTTCCAAGTCGCCTTGAGTCAATGCCAACCCGGCCATGGGGAGTTTTTCCAGGTTCGGACAGAAACTTTCCCAAATTCCCACATCCGAAGGAAGGCTCGCTGTCAGGATCATCTGAAACTGCGGATGTTGCGCAGAAATTTCTTCCAGCGCTTTCCAGGCTTCGAGGCTATAGGGTGAAATCCCGTTCCAATCGATCAATAGCTGCGTGCGGGGGGTCATCTCCCCTGCGAGGGAACGCAGGTCGGAACCGCTGAAGAGATGCCTCACCGGAATCTCCAATACTTCGCTATAAAGCGCGAGTTCCTGGGAGGGGCCTGGACGCGTCATGTCCGCAGAAACGATCAGCACATCCGACTGCTGCATCAGGCGCATGCGCGCGGCGATCTTCAAAAGAAGCAACGTCTTGCCAATGCCGGGAAATCCAAGGAAAAGCGTGCAACGCCCCTCCCCTTTCGGAAAAAGATCGTTCCACCCGGTGCGCGGCAGGCGGCGGTCGAGATCGGCGATGCATTGGGCAAGATCAAGGTTCGGATTGCCGTTCGTCCAATCCACCAAGAGCTCCATCGCGTAATCCTTGCTGAATCCTTTCGAAACCATGAAATCAAGAAGCGGATGCTGCAGCGGTTTACTCTCCATCTGGGAGCGCGCCCAGTGAATGCGCTCCATCTGGCGCATCGTGGTACGACATTGCTGTACTTCATCGCGGAGTGAATGCATCTCCTCGAACATTTGCCCCGGCATCGCTTCCTCCCGTGTTGGCAAAGGGTTGGAAACAGGTTCCGGCGGACGCGCGGTCACCTCGACCCATTCTTGAGAACGACTCAGAAATTTCTTTGCCTCCTTGCGCTTTTCAACGTGCAGGATCACGGCATCAGATCCCCACTTTTGTTTCACTGCCTCAATGGCCTGTTGCAGGGTGGCAGCGCTGAATTTCTCGATCAGGGTTGGCTTTTGGGAATTTGTTTTCATCATGGAGGGCGGTTTAAGCTGCATTTGGAACCATTCCGATAGATTGCACCTGGGTGCGCTCGGGGAGTTCGTTGTAGGCAACGACCGTGAGATTGCGGAACGTGCCTTCGAAGAAACGGCGCAGCCCCAGGCGGATTGTCGGCGAGCAGATCACGAGCGGCTGCAGTCCGGCGGATGCCATTTCCTTCATCTTATTGGCAAGGCCGTCATAGAGATGGCGTGCGACGGTGGGCTCGAGCGCAAGTGAAACATCATGCGGGGACTGCCGGAGTGATTGCGCAATGCGATGCTCCAAGTCCGGATCGAGCGTGATGGCAGAAAGAGAGTTTTGTCCAGCAGGCAGCAGGTGTCGGACAAGATCGCCGCCGAGCGCCTTCCGGGCGTGTTCGCTCAGTTCATCGGGATTTTTGATGGCCGCCGCATAATCGGCGACTCTTTCAAGGAGGGCCCCGAGATTGCGAATGGAGACGCCCTCACGGAGAAGGTTTTGCAAAATCCGATGCACGACGCCAATGCTCACCATGGTGGGGACAAGTTCCGCCACGACCGCCGCATTCACTTCCTTCAATTGATCAAGCAGCGCACTGGTATCCTGGCGAGTGAGAAGTTGATGTGAATGTTGGCGAATGGTTTCCGCAAGGTGCGTCACAAGGACGGAAATCGGATCGACCACCGCCAGGCCGAGTTGTTCTGCCGTGCGGCGTTCTGCATCCAAAATCCACGTCGCAGGAAGCCCAAAGACGGGCTCAGTGACGGTCCTTCCACGAAGCGGACGCGCTGTCGTTCCAACCCCCATGGCAAGATATTGTGTCGGGACCACTTCGCCGCGGGCAATTTCGCTTCCACGCAGCTGGATGCAATATTGATTACCCCCAAGCATGGGGTTGTCGCGAATACGGATGGGTGCGATGAAAATGCCGAGTTCAGCTGCCACGGTTTTACGCAACGAAGTGACGCGTTCCAACAAATCCCCCCCCTTGGCCTTGTCGAGAAAGGAAACCAGATTGTAGCCGATCTCGAGCTGGAGCGGCTCCACCTTGAGCCAGCTCTCCATTTTATCGATGGTCGTTGCAGGTTTTGCGGAGCCCGATTTGTTCGAGGAACCATCCGTCGAGGAACCCTCCGATCCAGGTTCTTCACTGCGCTTCTTCACGGAACGACCCAGCATGAAGATGCCGATGGAAAGAATTAAAAACGCCCACCACGGGAATCCGGGGATGAAGATGAAGATGCCGAGTACCGCGGCAACGGCATAAAGTGACCGGTATTGTGACAGCAGTTGATTGGCGATGTCCTCTCCCAGGTTCTCCTTCGTGGGACCGCGCGTCACGAGAATACCAGCCGCAACGGAAATGAGGAGGGCCGGAATCTGCGTCACGAGTCCATCACCCACCGTTAAGAGGGAATAATGTTGCGCCGCATCCTTGAGAGCCATGCCTTTTTGCAGAATGCCAATGGCAAAACCGCCGAGGATGTTGATGACCGTGATAATAATTCCAGCGACAGCATCTCCGCGAACGAACTTGCTGGCGCCATCCATCGATCCGTAAAAGCTCGCTTCATCCTGAAGCGCCGAACGACGTTTACGGGCCTCGGCATCGGTGATATTGCCGGCGTTGAGGTCGGCATCGATACTCATTTGCTTGCCGGGCATAGCATCCAACGTAAAACGGGCCGCAACTTCGGAAACGCGGCCGGCGCCCTTCGTGATGACGATAAAATTGATCGTCACGATGATGCAGAACACCACGATGCCGACGACGAAGTTTCCTCCGATCACAAAATTTCCGAATGCGGTGATGAGGTGGCCTGCGTCCGCTCTGTCCAGAATCGAGCGGGTGGTCGCCACGTTGAGCGCCAGCCGGTAAAGCGTCACAAAAAGAAGGATCGTCGGGAAACCCGCAAACTGAACGGACTCTTTCACATAAATAACGGTCATCAGGACCATCAGGGATACGGCGATCGAAAAGACCAGCGCGACATCAATGAGAAAGGTGGGAAGAGGAAGAATGAGAACCAGGATGGTAGCCACCACCGCTCCGGCGAAGAGGAGATCGCTCCGACGAAGAATGGTATTCCAGACAGAATTGGATGCAGCAGCAGACATAATTAATAGTTAGGTGGAGGTTCAGCGATCAAGGCCTCTCTTTGCCGCTGCTCGGCCAAGCGGTAGACCTGCGCGAGCACGACGGCGACAGCCTGGTAGTAAGTCGAAGGAATTTCCGAACCCACGTTGCACTTGCGGTACAATCCGCGAGCCAGCGGTTTATTTTCAATGATCGGGACACCGTTGCTGCTAGCGACATTTTTGATTTTTTCGGCGATCAAATTCAAACCCTTGGCAACCACTTTGGGCGCTTTCATCTTTCGGCGATCGTAGCGGATGGCGACCGCGACATGGGTCGGGTTAGTGACCACCACCGTCGCCTTTGGAACCTCGCCCATCATGCGTTTGCGATGCCTCGCCAGCATGATGCTGCGGATCTTGTTACGCACCTGGGGGTTCGGTTCCGAAGATTTCGTCTCCTCCTTCACTTCCTCCTTTGTCATCATGAGGTTTTTTTCGTATTTCCATTTCTGATACGCAAAATCCGATATCGCGATGACGATCATCGCGAGCGCAACACGCCATCCCAGCGTGATCGCGAAGCTCGTGAGACAAACGATCATTTCCACTGCCGTGCATTCGCGAGTGAAGAGATCGGATTTGAATGCGTCAACGATGACGCTCTGGCAGACAAAAATAACCACGCCCATTTTGACAACGGTCACCCCGGAGCGTATGAGGCTCGACCACGAAAAAAGTTTTTTCATTCCAGCAATCGGATCGAGATTGCTCCAGCGCAGCGTGAGGGCCTCCCCGGCAATATCAAAGCCAGCCTGGCCATATCCCGTCGTCAAGGCTGCGAGGGCAACGATTCCCATCCATGCCACCGTGGCGACCAAAAGATTGACGCTCGGCGCAGAGAGAAGCATTTCCTGCCCGGGAACCTCCACATCGCCATGACGCAAGCTCGCAAGCACGCCGCGCGTAAAATCGATCATATTACGACCCAGGACCGGCCCAACCCATGCCAGTGCAATGGTGCCAGCCACAATGGTCCCCGTGCTGGAGATCTCCGGACTTCGGGCGATCTGGCCCTGGCTGCGAGCGCGCGAACGCTGCTTCGGTGTCGCCTTCTCACTTTTATTCAGTTCGTTGTCCATGGCCTCATTTGGAATTCAGCGCACGCACCAGCGTGAGCCATGATTCGGGAATCCGATCAAGCTGATGGTGGATCAATGTCAGGAGGAACGGAGAAATCACCACAAGGAACGAAAGCCCCACGAGCATTTTGACGTTGTAACTTTCCACGAAAAAATTCACGCCGGGGAGGGCGCGGGCCAGAAGTCCGATCGCAAGCGAAACCAGAAACATCACAAATATCACGGGTGTCGCGACCTGCAAGGCCCCCACAAAAATTTTGGTTGTAAGAAAAATTACGGCGTCGCCCACGGCGGGCTTCAGCGAGTGAATGGGTGGAGGAAGAACCTGAAAGAGACGCACCCACACTATCAAAAGGTCCTCGAAGAGGCCTGTGCACCAGAAGATGAGTGCCGTGATCACCAGCGCAAGCGTGCCGAAGGGGCTATTGGGAGTTCCCGACAAAGGACTGATCTGCTGCGCCACCTGGAATCCGATTTCGCTGTCGATCCATTGCGTGCCCAATGAAATCGTGGTGAATACAAGACGGATTGAAAAAGCGAACAACCCGCCGAGCACACCCTCGAGAAAGACCGCTCCAAACAGATCAAACACTCCGTTGGGCTGGAAATGCGACGGGGGGAGCGTCGGCATGATGACCAAACTCACCCAGATTGCCAATCCCGCCCTCACCGTTTGGGGAATCTGCATTTCAGAAAACATCGGGAAAAATCCGAAAAGGAAGGAGGTTCTTCCCAAGACCAAAAAAAAATCCCAGGGTGAAAAAAGAAAATTCATTTTGCAAGATCCGGCAAACGTTGCATGAGGCTCACCACAAAAATCGTGATCTGATGGAGCATCCAGGGACCGGCTACGATGAGAGCCGTGCTGATGATCAGAACCTTCGGCATGAAGCTCAACGTCATTTCCTGGATGGACGTAACCGTTTGAAAAATACTCACGATCACACCGACGAGCAGCGTCAAGAGAAGAATCGGGCCCGCGAGAAGGAACGCCATGAAGAGGGTCTGTTTGAGAAGTTCCTGGACGAGGTCAATATTCATAAATTTTCAGCGAAAACTTTCCACGAGAGAACGCACAATCAGTCCCCATCCATCGGCGAGCACGAACACAAGAATTTTTGTCGGCAGCGTCACCATCGTCGGAGGCAGCATCATCATGCCCATCGACATCAGAATCGAAGAAACCACCATGTCGATGACGAGAAACGGGAGAAAGATCGTGAAGCCCATCTGGAACGCCGTCCGGAGCTCGCTCACCATAAACGCCGGCACCACCATTTGGAATGGGACTTCCCCGGATTTCGTCGCCGCAAGCGCATTCGCCGGCGCCATGGACACGAAGAGCTGGATATCCCGCTCTCGCGTATGCTTCAGCATAAATTCCTTGAGCGGCACACCCGCCCGTTCAAGCGCGACCGGAAGCTCGATTTTCTTTTCACGCAGGGGCGTCAACGCCTCCTTGTCGATCTGGGTAAAAACCGGATACATGATGAACCCCGTCATGAAGAGCGAGAGGGCAATGAGAACCTGGCCACTAGGCTGCTGGATGCCCAGGGCGGTGCGCAGGAATGACAACACGACGACGATCCGCGTGAAAGAGGTCGTCATGACGAGAAGCGACGGAGCCAGGCTCAAGACGGTAAAGAGAAGAAGAAGTTGAAGCGCCACGCTGCTCTCACCTGCTGCTCCGGTGCCCCCAAGGGAAACGTTCAATTGGACATTGGAAGGTGGTGTCCCTTGTTGGGCGAACAGTTCGCTTCCACTTCCCAACAAAAGCCCAAGGATCATCACCCAGCATCCGCAGGGCACCCGATGAAAAAAGCGAAACATCAAGCTCAAGAAGCGCATACGGGACATTTGCAACTCTTAAAAGCAACCTCGGTGCCATTGCTGGGCAACCTCGGTTCATCGAATCGGACCTGATCCGGCCAGGGCAAACCCTGGATTCATCCCTTTTCCAGGGAAACTTTTTCCCAGTTGTTTGAAGTCAACGCGGATTCAACTCTTAGGAGAGTCTGCGTTGCTTTTAAGGGAAACGACCTGAATTCCCTGAGGTCCCTGTGCGACGAGAAAACTTTGATTCCGCACTTCAACGAGAAGGATGGAAGCGCGAGGCGCAATGCCGATCTGATCGATGACCTTGATCTCCCGTTCCCCCTGCCTTTGAACCAGCCATCGGCCGATGCCCCGGCGGGTGGTGACAGCATACCAGAGATAAAACATGAAACCAAAAACCGCGGCAATCAGCAGGAGCGAGACGATCGGGTTCACGCGGCGGGCTTGGCAGGAGGAGGTGCGGCAGGTGCGGCGGCCGCGACCTGGGCAGGATCGGAGTTCAACACATCAATGATTTTGATGCCGAGATTATTTTCAACCACGACGACTTCGCCGTGGGCGACGAGCTTGTGATTGACGTAAAGATTGACCGGTTCGTCGGCTTTTTTGTCCAATTCAATGATCGAGCCGGCCGCCAAGCCCATGACGTTTTTCAAAGACATCTCCGTGCTGCCGAGTTCGACGGTGAGCTCGACGGGGATATCCATCAGGTGATCCATGGCCTCGGAAGAAACGGGCTTATCGGATGCAGGAGGAGTGGCCATATTCGAAACCGATGCTGGTGTGGATCATTTCGATTTCAGAAGAGAAGTCGAGGTTGAAATATTTATTGGATGATTAATTCCGTAAAATAAAGATTGGTGATTTCGCCCGACTTCAGAACCGAGTTCAGGAGACCGACGATTTCGGTGCGGAGTTTTTGACGGACGTCTGGAGCTTCAAGCTCCTCCATGCGTTTGGAGGCTAAGGCGGTCGCGACAATGTCGGTCACCTGCGCTTTGCGCTGTTCCATTTCCGTCAGAACGCTCGGTGGCGCTTCAAATTCCATTCCGGCGCGCAAAAATCGCGTGCCGCGGGTGCCGGCGATATTCACCACCTGGTCGGTGAGCGAGAATCGGGCGCCGCCCTCTCCCTTCTCTCCTTTTTCGCCTTTGCCCTTCTCTTCTTTAGAGGCTTCCTTCTTCGCTTCCTTGGGCTCTTCCTTTTTGGCTTCGGCCTTGCCGGCATTTTCTTTTTTATCTTTGGAATCCTCGTGATCTTTTCCGCCTGCCTCCTTTTGCACGGCGGCAATCCGGGGAGCAAGCGCCAGGCGTGCGACAAGGAAGCCGACAATGGGAAGGACAAGCAACACGGCTCCGAGCATGATATACGGCAGCATCGCCCCTTTGCCTCCGCTTTTCGCAGGTGGCGCTGCGCCTTCCTTGGCGCCTTCGGCAGGCGCTTCCTTGCCAGCCTCAGCCTTCGCGGGCTCGGCTTTGGCCTCGGCCTTTTTCGGTTCCTCGGCCTTCGGCGCCTCTTTGGGCTTGGTCTCGACTTCAGCCATACATGAAAAGGATTAACCCTGTTTCACTGTTTCAAATTCACCACGGTTTGCAGCAATTGATCACTTGTGGTGATCACTTTGGCGTTCGCTTCAAATCCGCGCTGAGTCACAATCATTTCGGAAAATTCCTGCGAAAGGTCCACGTTGGAGAGTTCCAGCGCGCCGCTCTGAACCTGGCCAAAACCATTGGTTCCTGCTTTGCGCATGTCCGCCGTTTCGGAGAAGGAGGTGCTCCCCGAAAAGGACCCTGCGGCGCTCGAAAAAGAGTAGAGATTGTTTCCAATTTGCGTCATCGCTTCCGGATTGGAGAATTTTGCGATGGGAATATAGGCGATGATGCGGGTCGTGCCCGCAGACCCGAAGAGTGAGATCTTTCCGTCCAGGCCGATGTTGTAACTTGTCACACTTTCGGTTCTCAAACTTCCTAAGGCGACACCTCCGCTCAGCGTACCTCCTGCGGGTACGGCGAGCGAGGTGGCCGCAGATGTGGTGGTCACGGGGATGAGGTTGCCTCCGGTCCCAGTCGTGTTTGCCGTAAGCGTGATCACGTTGCCGCTGGTGCTTGCGGACACTCCGCTTGCGGCTTCCAGGGCGGTATGGTTGTTAATCGCCGTTGCAATGGCAGTCGCCGTGGTGGATGCATTCGTTCCTAAGGCAATCTGGCCGGAAGTTCCGGTATTGGCCGCGGGAGTTCCTCCGTTGGCAATGAAGGTAAATGTGACGCTGCCCACCACGAGGTGATCCCCGACATTCGGAAGGACAGAGGAACCCACTGTGACGGTTGCCGAAGCCGCCACTGCAGCAGCCTGCGATACAAAGGAACTGGGAATGACGACATCCGTAAGCGAAGCCGGACTCGCCGTTCCGGGATCCGTCGCATCCCCGGTATCGCTCGACGCGTTACCCATGATGCCACGCACATGCATACCGAGAGAATTGATTAAGTCGCCCGTCTGATTGAGGGTGAAGTTGCCCGCTCGCGAAAACACTTCATTTCCGCTGCTGTCCTGCAGCGCGAAAAATCCTCCCCCGGAGATTGCCAGGTCCGTGGTATTGCCGGTTTGCTGGAAAGATCCTTGGGACTGGACCGTGTTGATGGTTTGCGTTTGGACGCCGGAACCGATTTGAACGCCAATTGGCTCCTGATCTGAAGAGGCCCGCAGCGTCTGGTAGAAAGAATCAGAAAACGTCGTTCGGGACGCTTTAAATGCCACCGTATCGACGTTGGCGATGTTATTTGCGATGGTATCAATCTCCTGCTGAAGGGATCGAAGTCCGGCGACTGCGGTGTTAAGTGCGGGCATATGAGACTCCTCTGTTTGAAATTATGGAGTGGGCGGCGTTGGGTTGGCGGGTGTGGTTGTATCAGGCAAAACCGACTGCAGATCCGTGATCGGATACAAAACTCCATTGACTTGGAGTTCCACGGTGCTCGTCGGACTTCCGCTGCTATCCGTGCCGGTGGCTAATTTTACTTGGCCTACGGCACCTGTAACGGTATTTCCCTGACTGTCCTGAAGCTGGATGTTTTTGTTGATCAATTGCTGTCCAAGTGTCATTTGCTGATCCACGCCGAGCTGGGTCATTCCCTGTTGCATCTGCGTCATGGACTGGATGGAGGCGATCTGCGTCATCTGGGTCATCATGCTGCCTTGGTCCGTGGGACTCAGGGGATCCTGATTCTGAAGCTGGGTGATCAGCAGGTTCATAAAATCCTTCGTACTCATGTTTTTCGCCTGAATATTAGGATCGGCTGGCGATGTATAAAGCGATGCAGAGACAGGTGTTGTTGTCATAAAAAAGAGAGGTTGAAGTTATTTTATTGAGACCCCGTTCAGAACGGCTTGGATGGAAGAGATCGGATAATTTTTTCCATTGATCGTCAAAGTCATGCCCTGGGCTGTCGGCTGTAATCCGGAAACCGCACCCACAACGGAATTGCCACTCGAATCCCTCACCTGAACGGTTTTATTGAAGAGCATCTGGCTCAACGCGAGCTGCTGATCGGGGGATAATGTTTTCTGTGTCCTCTGCAGTGCCAAAAGCGATTGGATTTTCGTAAGATCGGAAGCGGAAGTTGTCCCTTGCTGCTGAATCGCTCCATTCAAATGGTTCGCAAACAAAGTGTTTGGAGGGGTCTGAGTGGGTGCCAAACCTTTTGGTATGAGGTGGGAGGCTGCGACTGAACCGAGAGAGACGGCTGGAATAATAGGAATCATAAGATTAGGCCCAAAATTCATTGGGATTTGTTGTCGAGTCGTTCTGGGTGACGAGTTCTTCCTCGGGCAGAAAAGTGTCCTGCTGCTGTTCCCGAAAAGGATTATTCTGCTGCTTGTTCAAATCAGAGGTTGAATC
>JABDCI010000010.1:0-38109 GCA_013288215.1 Verrucomicrobiota bacterium
GAAGGGCCTTGTTCGGAAGCGTTCAGAAATTGACCTCCTGCTTTGGCGGAAGTACGAAGTCGGTAGTGTCCTTCTTCAAGCGGAAGGGAAAGCAGCCGCTCTGCGTGCGATGAAAGGAACTGTTGGGCCACAATGTGAGGCGTGACCTGGGGACCCCCGATACAAAACTCCTTCACATCGAGAATGCGGATGGAGGGATTAGGGCGGAACGTCAATTCCACGGAACGGTCAAAATTGGCGGTATAGTCGATGTGGCAGCTATCGCAATGCACCTGCGATTTAAGGTCCGCCAGTCTGGAAGGAGTTTCATTGGCTCCCCGACAGAGGGGACAAAGCACGTTCCAACGAAAATCGAGAAGTCCCGCGCGCACGGCATGAAGAAAGAGTTCGAGCGTTTTCTTTCGAGGCATGCGCCACTCTTGCGCGAGGGCGTACGGACGCAGCTGCGCCGCTGTGAGGTCATCCGCATGGCATACCGCATCGATCAGACGCGAAACGAGATCGTCGGCTTGACCGCGGGAAAGAAGCTCTTCGCGGATGGAGGCAAGACGCTGGGCCGAGCCGGAGGCGAGAACCGGTTTATGAAACAAAGCGGGCGGTTTTTTGCCGGCGGACGCGTAGCGGTCGTAGGCATGGATGGTGGATTCAAACCTGCGGCGGCTGATCACGCCGATCTGAAGGGGGATGACGAGCATGCCGATGGCGTTACGTGGCCGCGCCCAAATCTCGTAAACCAGTTTTGTTCCATTTGCTTCCCGCTCGAACGTGGTGAGTGTTCGCAATTCTTGGACGGGGCCGGTCTTATATTTTCTGACAACTCCAAACCGTGCTGGCCGGATCCATTCAAAGGGCTCCTCCTCCCACTCGATCGAAAGGCCCATCAGCCTGAGTCGTAAGGGCTGGCCAGGCGAAGAGGGATGGGAACGGGTGAGGCGCTCGACAGAAGGAACCTCGGTGTCCCGGTTGAAGCGGTTAGTGTCGGCTATGAGCGGCCAGAGAGTTTCGGGCGGCGAGCGTAGACGCCACTCCCAGCGGTAATGAAATTCGCGCGCGGCCACGCATAACCACTAGTTCGGCAGGACGACTTCGCCAAGTCAAAAGCGGAGAACGGCAGCCTTTCTCTCTTTTCTTCGGCGCCGTTATCTGCCAGGTGGTAGAAGCTCATGAAGGAAGGTGATGCCCTTGGTGATTTGGATGCCAGCTTCGGCCAAAGCTGCTAAGAAGGATTGTTCTTTGTTTTTCTCGCGGCTTTTGGATGCCATTTTCTTTACTCCCACCTGGGATTCAATCCGACGGATGAAGGCTGCATGCCTGCCCGAGCCGGCGCAATATTGGGCAAGCAGCGCACAGTCCAATCTTCTTACAAGCGATTGGCCGATTGACGCGGAATTGCATGATCCGGCGACTGGGACGCGAGTGTGGCGCGAGATCGCCCAGACACAAGGCCATGCATTCATTCAAAGGAATTTGGCCGAACATCTGGCCCACCGCATCGAACTGTATCGGGATGGAACCTGTGCGACGCGTGACACCGTGCGGCATGCATTCACCAAGATTCGCGAGAGGAAATTTTTTGAAATCTACAAATAGCCGCTTACCAGAACTTTTTGTAAGGAAGGAGGCTTAGACAGCCGGTGAGAAGAAATGAAGTCGCGAGCAGAACCAAAACCTCCATGCCACGACGGTAAATTTTTCCGCAAAAAGATAATCCCATAGAAGGAAGAAGACGTGGTCATGATAGAGTCATCTATCTGAAAATAACAAGCTGGATCGCTTTTTATTTTGAGGATGCAGACGACCGTCATGATCTATTTCGGATCTACAATAATTTTTTCTCCTCGTCAAAACGAGCCGATCCATGGTCTGCAGAACCGGATCAACCACAGAGCGACGGAAAGCGAAAGGGAGAAGGACAAACTTTTCGTATGTGGCGTTTATTCATGTTTCATCTTTCGAATTAATCCCACCATCACACCTTGCACGACGAGTTCGTTCGCAGGGATAAGTTTCGGATATTTCGGGTTTTCCGCGCGCAGATAGGATTTGCCTTTTTGGAGGACGTAGGTTTTGAGCGTGCTTTCTTGATCGATCAATGCGGCCACGACGTCGCCGGAACAGGGTGTGACGCCGTGCTCCAGGATCGCAAAATCGCCATTGAGAATATGGCGGCCAATCATGGAATCGCCGCGTATTTCAAGGGCAAAGGTTCGCGCGGTGGGGCGAATTCCCAAAGTTTCGACATCGACCGAAATGCAGCCTTGGGCTTCCTGAACTTGATCCCGCGCGAAGCCGGCAGGAATCACGCCATAAAGGGGAATATCCACCAAGGGTCGGCGTTGAAGAGGAAAGGGAGATACCGCTTCCGCCGATCGAGCCTGGCCAAACGAGTTTTTTAAGAGGCCTTTGCGGCGAAGGGCGGCGATATGATCGGCGACGGTTCCTGGGGAACGGAACCCGAAATGTTCCGCGATCTCGCGGGCGGAAGGAGGCTGCCCTTCGTTCCGACGTTGCTTGATAAATTCGAGAATCTCCTGCTGGCGAGAGGTTATTGAATTCATGCCGTACATATGTACGGTTACCAAGCTTGATCTTCAAGAGCAAAAGAGGGCCTGATCGTAAAGGTGTTTGGCCCCTTCTGTTTTTAAGTCAGGTTTCCATCGTGCCGACTGGGATATCTTCCAGCTGTCTCAAGCCCGTGCCAAAGGCATGTCAGTGACTTCTCGGAATCAGATTTTAATTAAGAAAAGTACTATTAAAAAAATAATTATTGCATTGGCCTAAAAATAGGGTGAACTTAATCCATGACCATCAGTTCGATTGGGGTTTCTCCTGTGTCTCTCATGACAGCCAGCCAGCCTATCTCGCAAGCTTCGTCTCCTCAGGCGAAAGCTGGGGCGGAGAATACAAAGCAAACGGCCTCTGCATCTGTGGCTCAAACTCAACAAGCACCTGGTGCTTCCTCTCAGCAATCTTCGCCGTCCCAGGACCAGATTTTGTTTAACCGTGCCCTGCTTGATATCCAAGACGGCAATGTAACTTCGGCTCAATCAATTTTGAGAACATTGCAGGCCGAGGATCCGTCTCTTGCTCTCAGATTAAAAGCAGCATTTCCAACCTCCTAGTCATCCGGAGCGTAAAGACCGTTAGAATCGACTTGTTGCCAGGACAAGCGACAGGGTCGGATTCATAAGTAGCTGCCGTGAGCAGGAGACCTCAAGGCGACACTCTGGAAAGCCGTTTCTCATATATTCAGACGAGGCCAGCAAAGGCCATGTTTGGATTACGATCCATGGTATTCGGATGGGATCTTGTCCTTCCATTGAAGGTGCGTTAAATCATTCATAATAATTGACCATTAGTTGCTCATACGAGAGGCTGATGGCACTCAGTTTTGAACATCCATGCCAAAGAAATGTCCCAAAAGTTTAATGGAACGTTTCCATTCGAAATGTTTTTCGATCGGTTTGCTTCTGGCACTTGCTTGCTTGGCACTCATGTTAAGCCGGAATATCAAAGATCCGTGGATCATAAATAATGATTATAATGGGGTTGTTTGGTCGCAAGCCGCCCACAATTTTCTTCGAGCAGGAATTGTAAAAACTCGGGCTGTGCCAGCAGCCTTTTATGCGGGCCCTCTGCCAATTCCGTCAGACGGTTATTATGTGCATCATCCGTCGTTCCTGCCTCTTGTCATCACAGCCCTGTTCTTTTTTTTGGGTGAGAAAGAATGGGTCGCTCGCATCTTGCCCATCGCATGCTCGCTTTTGAGCGTCATCCTGCTTTGGTTGATGATGCGAAAGAGTTGGGGGAGGCGGGCAGCAGCTTTCAGCGCCTGGATTTTTGCAATCACGCCGATGGAATTGCATTACGGAAGCATGGTCAATTTCGAGCCATGTACGTTGATGTGGATTTTGGCGGCAATTTTAAATGTGCAATATTGGCAGCAAACAAACCGACAAGGATATTGGATGGGTTCCATCATTTGTTTCGTTTTGGCAATGTGGATGTCGTGGTTGGGGTGTTTTTTTGTGTTTGCCTTTAGTCTTTGGTTTTTTTTTGGAAAAAGGGATCAACGATTGGCGATCGTGCTCTTACTTTGCGCTTTTGTTTCGATTTTAGTTTTTCTTCTCCAAGTAACAGCCGTTGAAGACAGCGCGTGGACAGATATGTTGGAAGCGTCTTATTTCCGCATCGGAATCCACGATGCGCTCTTTACGTGGCAGACATGGTTTCATCAGATGTATGCATTTGCTTTCACTCTCATTTCTCCGATCGCCTGGCTTCTTGCTCTTCTTGGAGCCATTGGCCTTTATCGCAAGAAAGCTTCCTTGCCTCGTCTTGAGAATTTATATGGCTCCATCGCGTTGATTTTTTTAGTGAATCTCTTCTATGTGCTCGCTTTTCGAAATGCTTCCTTTATCCATGGATATGCAAGCTTCTATTTCTTAGCTCCTGTTGCGATGTTGGGAGGAATTGGCGTCGATCTGCTCCTTCAGGGGATTTGCTCTAAGCCCACGAACTTGCGTTGGACCGTTGGAATTTTCGTTGTGCTTGGCATCTTTATTGAACTGGGACGTTTTGGGTATGTAGAAAGCAGAAAACTTCCCGAGCAGCTGTATGTATTGGATGGGACAACTCCTGAGCCGCGCATGCTTATTCCTGCTTTAGGTAAGATTATTTCCCAATCCTTTTCTGAGGACACTGAGATCCTTTGTAATTTCCAATCCGATTATATTGTATTTCTTGAGTATTATTCACAGAAAACTTTTCTTTGTAATTTGACAAGCTATGGAGATTGGAGCTCTGTTGCATTTTCCCATGAAAAGCCAAGAGGAGGTGTGATTTGGCTTGATGGACCTGGGGCTGATGAGCTTCTGGCGAATCTGTCCCAAGAGAGTCAACAGTTGATTCATGTCGAGGGTCTTCGATTTTGTCTCTGGAAAGCCAACCGCCATTGGATTTCGGGGAAATCATGATCCCCACAAATGGTAAAAAGCCGATCTTGACCCGATGTGGCCGGCATACGCCCGTTTCATGAAGCAATTTTTGGGGGGATGGTAAGCTTAGGCTGATAGCTCATCCGTCCAGACAAGAAAATAAGTCAAGTATGAGTCCAGTTGGAGTGGGTCATCTCAAAATGGTGGAGGCGAGGGGAATTGAACCCCTGTCCTTGGGAAAATCAACTGGAACATCTACAGGCTTAGCGGACTGAAATGTTTCGGCTGCGCCAATAGCAGTCCACCACCTGGCGCGCGCCTAGCAGCCACGAAAAAGGTTCATCGGTCCGCGCGGTTGCTCCGCGTTCCGACTAACCTGCTGCATGCGCGTGCGGAATTAGCAGGTGTCAAACCGCACACGCTCGCGGATATTAGGCCGCGAGAGCCAACTGATCGTTAGCTTCTATTTTTTTTCTCGTTTTTTGCGGGGCCAACGAGAATCCCCGGCCTGCAATCCCAATCTCCTCTCTCAAGTCGATGCCGGTCGCCCCCCAAATTGCCCGTGTCGGTTTCAGCGACACTGTCAGAGGTAGAAAACGTCACGCTCGAGATGGCGGAATTGCCATCAAAGAACATGCTGCAGGCCCAATATAGCAGGTCTGAGCGAGAAGGGAACACCTTTGGGAGACAGACTTCAGGTGAAAGGATGAGCCCTAAACGGGGTCACTGGCTCCCAAAAACGATGGAAAGCTGCTTTATGGGGACGGCTTCCAACGTGTGGAAACAGATCTCTCGCCCCATTTCCCGGGATATCGGATGTCGAACTGAAACCAAAAAAGATTGTAAAAAGATAAAAAGACTATTGACGGGCCTTGGCGCATTGCTCTATTCCTTTATGGAATCTTCACTACTTGGGGAAGCGCCGTGCCCGTTTTGTTTGTGTGTGCAGGTGAAACGGGGCAGGGGGTTTTTTCCATTTTTACTTTTTACCGTGATTGGTGCGGTGGGGAAGGGTGAAGATTACCGGGAATCCTGGTGGAGCGGTCGAAAGATCGCGAAAGCGTGCAGAAAAACACGCCCACGTAGCTCAGTTGGTAGAGCACGTCCTTGGTAAGGACGAGGTCACCAGTTCGATCCTGGTCGTGGGCTCCACTTGGAAGCGGGTTGGAAGAGAAGAGAAAACGATTTTTGAACTTCGTGATGGTCGGGCGACGGATTCGCACGGCGGTCACTTAAGAATAAACCTAAAAGAAAAACCTTATGGCTGGCAAAGATAAGTTCGTACGTAACAAACCTCACGTTAACGTTGGAACAATTGGTCATGTGGACCATGGCAAGACCACTCTGACGGCGGCAATCACGACGATTTTGGCCAAGAAAGGCTTTGCGGAAGCGAAGGCTTACGACCAAATCGACAATGCGCCTGAAGAGAAGGAGCGTGGGATTACGATCAACACGTCGCATGTGGAGTATCAGACGGACAAGCGTCACTATGCGCATGTCGACTGTCCCGGCCATGCTGATTACGTCAAGAACATGATCACCGGTGCGGCTCAAATGGATGGCGCAATTCTGGTGGTGAGCGCTGCGGACGGTCCCATGCCTCAAACCCGCGAACATATTCTTCTGGCTCGTCAGGTAGGCGTTCCCGCGCTCGTGGTGTTCATGAACAAATGCGACATGGTGGACGATAAAGAGCTTCTGGACCTCGTCGAGATGGAAGTCCGCGAGTTGTTGACCGAGTATGAATTTCCTGGAGACAAGATTCCGATCGTCAAAGGCAGCGCAACGAAAGCGCTCGCCGCGGGTGATCCGAATCATGCCGACGCCAAGTGCATCCTTGAGCTCATGGAAGCGGTGGATTCCTATATCCCGACTCCTGAGCGCGCCGTGGACCAGCCGTTTCTCATGCCTGTTGAAGATGTGTTCTCGATCGAAGGTCGTGGAACCGTGGTGACGGGGCGTGTGGAGCGCGGCAAGGTCAAGGTGGGCGAAGAAATTGAAATCGTCGGCATCAAGCCCACGGTGAAAACCGTCGTGACCGGTGTCGAAATGTTCCGCAAAGAACTCGACGAAGGGATTGCTGGCGACAATATCGGCGCCCTCCTTCGCGGTACGAAGAAAGAAGAAGTGGAACGCGGTCAGGTGCTTGCCAAGCCCGGAAGCATTACCCCCCATACCAAGTTCAAGGCGGAAGTGTACGTCCTGAGCAAGGAGGAAGGCGGCCGTCACACGCCGTTTTTCAACGGGTATCGGCCCCAGTTCTATTTCCGCACCACAGATGTAACGGGCATTGTCAAACTCGCGCAGGGCGTCGAGATGGTAATGCCCGGTGATAACGTAACGATCGAGGTTGAATTGATCACCCCGATCGCCATGGAAAAGACGATTCGGTTCGCGATTCGTGAAGGCGGCAAGACCGTCGGCGCGGGCCGTGTGACTGACATCATTGCCTAAGAGAGCTTATGGCACGCGAATTCATCCAACTTGCTTGCACGGAATGCAAGCGCCTGAACTACATCTCCACGCGTAATAAGAAGGAGCAGGGAAGCGAGCGCGTTGAGCTGAAAAAGTTCTGCAAATTCTGCGGCAAGCACATAGTGCACCGGGAGAAAAAGTAAGCATTCACGGCAGTAGCTCAATTGGTAGAGTAGCGGTCTCCAAAACCGTCGGTTGGGGGTTCGAGTCCCTCCTGCCGTGCCATTTAGATGAAAGAAAGTTAGAAGACGCAGCGATGATATGAAAGCGGCAATTCAAAAAACACAAAACTTCTTCAACGAAGTATGGCAGGAGTTCAGCAAATGCACCCGTCCTTCGTATGACGAACTCAAGGAGTCGACTGTGATCATTGTGGTGACCATGTCGGTGCTTGGGGGATTTATTTTTGGAGCCGACTTTGTGATCAGCAGGCTGCTCTCGTTGGTTCTTACAAAATCATAATTATGTCGACGGCCGCAACATCAACCCAATGGTATGTGCTTCATTGTCTGCCCGGACAGGAGCAGAAGGTCATGGACAGCATCGAAAAGCGAAAGGTGCGCGAGGAAGTCACCGACCTGATCCATCAAGTTCTGATTCCCACGGAACGTGTCGAGGAAGTGAAACGCGGCAAGCGTGCGACAACGACGCGGAAATTCTACCCAGGCTACATCATCATTAATATGGATCTTCTCGACGAGAAGAATCAATTGATCGACCGCTCCTGGTATTTCATCCGTGAAACTCCTGGCATCATCGGCTTTGTGGGAGGAGACCGTCCGATCCCCCTACGCAAGGAGGAAGTGGAAAGCATCATGTCGCAGATTCACGACCGCGAGGACAAAGTGGTTCCAAAGGTCAATTTTGAACGGGGCGAGACGCTCAATGTTAACGACGGACCTTTCAAGGGAATGACGGGTGTCGTGGAAGAGGTGGATCAGGAAAAGGGCAAGTTGAAGGTTTCCGTCTCGATTTTCGGTCGCTCGACACCAGTGGAATTGGAATTCTGGCAAGTGGAGAAGGCGTAAGCCTTGATAAGTGAGGGACTTTGCGGTCCCCGTGAAACATATTTTTATGGCTAAAGAAGTTACAGGAATCATTCGGTTGCAGATCCCTGCAGGACAGGCGAACCCCGCCCCTCCTGTCGGTCCCGCTTTGGGTCAGCATGGTGTGAACATCATGGGATTTTGCAAAGAATTCAACGCGGCGACGCAAAAGCAGGTCGGTGAAGTGCTTCCGGTGGTGATCACCGTCTACAAGGATAAGACGTTTACGTTCATCACGAAGTCTCCTCCTGCGCCGATTCTTTTGAAAAAGGCGGCCAATATTGCGACCGCCAGCGGCCAGCCCAATCGAAACAAAGTGGGAAAAGTGACGCGCAAGCAGATTATGGAAATCGTCCAGAAGAAGGTAAAGGACATGAATTGCAACAGCCCGGAAGCCGCCTACCGCACGATCGCGGGCACAGCGCGCTCGATGGGCATTGAAGTGGTTGATTGAGAGGAAGAGTTATGGCAAGCAAACGTTTTAAAGAAGCTTTGAAATTGGTCGAGGGCAAGAAGGCGTATCCGTTGACGCAGGCTGTCGATGTACTGAAAAAATTTCCCCGCACAAAATTCGACGAGTCGGTCGATCTCGCGTTCAAATTGAGCGTCGATCCCAAGCAATCGGACCAGATGGTTCGCGGTACGGTCCCCTTGCCTCATGGCTCCGGCAAGAAGGTGCGCATCCTGGTATTTGCCGAGGGAACCCAAGCCGAGGCCGCCAAGGCGGCCGGCGCCGAACATGTGGGTTACAAGGATATCATCACGAAGATCAAGGGGGGCTGGTTCGATTTTGATATTGCGATCGCAACGCCTGATACGATGCAGGAAGTTCGCAAGCTCGGCAAGGAACTCGGTCCGAAGGGCCTCATGCCCAATCCGAAAACGGGCACGGTGACGGAGGATCTCGCCAAGGCTGTCAACGAATTCAAGGCCGGCCGCGTTGAGTTCAAGATGGACAAGAGCGCCAATTTGCATGTGTCGATTGCAAAGGCTTCGTTCGAAGCCGGACAAATCAAGGACAATGCGCGTGCCGTCATCGAAGCGGTGCTGAAAGCCCGCCCAGCGAGCGCAAAAGGCACTTATTTGACGACCTGCACTCTATCCACCACAATGAGTCCTGGCGTAAGGATCGATACCCGTGAATTTTTGGCGGCTTAAACCGTCTTATACGAACCCATTTTATGCGTGCTGAAAAGACATCGATTGCGAATGAGATCAAGACCCGTCTCACGGGTGTGCCTTTTGTGATTTTAACCGACTTCACCGGTTTGTCGGTCCAGGGCTTTACGGAATTGCGCGGGCGCCTCTCGAAAGCGAATGCGCGCGCTCTGGTGGTGAAGAACAGCATGATGCGTCGCACGCTGAAGGACCTTAATATGCCGGATTTGAACGGCGCGCTGCAGGGGCCGACGGCGGTGGTTTATGGAGAGAAGGATGTGGCCGCTGCAGCCGGCATCCTCAAAACTTTCATCAAGGAATTTAAAAAGCCGAAGCTAAAGGGCGGCATCCTCGACAAGGCCGTGCTGAGTGCGACGGATATCGAGACCATCGCCGATCTGCCGCCTCGGGAGGTGTTGCAGGCCCAGCTCTTGGGGCTCTTCAACTCGCCAGCTGCCACGCTGGTACGCTTGCTCAACGCCCCTGCTTCGCAGTTTGCGCAGGTGATCAAGGCAAAAGCTGAAAAAGCGGCTTAATTAAGAAAAATTTCCGTCGAACAAGACGGAGGAACGAAAGAAACAAATAACAGGTAACTCATCGTCCCCGAAGGCTTTTGGGGTGAAATGATTCTGCGGCTGCGGGACCCGATGACACCGAGGATAACATATGTCAGACAATAAAGCATTAATCGATCAACTGAGCTCACTCACCGTCCTGCAAATGGCCGGTTTGGTGAAAGAACTCGAATCCGCATGGGGTGTGAGTGCGGCTGCTCCCGTTGCGGCTGTGGCGGCTGCCTCTGGCGGCGGCGCAGCGGCTCCTGCTGCGGAAGCGAAAACCTCGTTTGACGTGATTCTGAAGGAAGCGGGCGGAAATAAAATCGCTGTCATCAAGGAAGTTCGCGGCGTGACCACGCTCGGTCTCAAGGAAGCTAAGGACGTTGTGGAAGGAGCTCCCAAGACCGTGAAGGAAGGCGTCACGAAGGAAGAAGCCGAAGAGATCAAGAAGAAACTCGAAGCTGCCGGCGCCAAAGTTGAGATCAAGTAAGATCCTACTTTTCACGGGCCGGCTCTTACGCGGAGTCGGCCCGTGCTCGCGGCTGTTCCCTCACAGGAATGACGATTGCGTGAAGATTTGAAGGCAAATGTTAGGAATGCAGTGATTTGAAGAAACCAGAACGGAAGAACACAATGGAACGCACCTATTTTGGCAAAGTTGTTGAGGTCATCGATCCTCCGAACCTAATTGAAATGCAGAACATGTCCTACATGGACTTCCTGCAATTCGAGGTGCCAACCGACAAGCGTCGCAATGTCGGCCTTCAGGCCGTTTTTGCCGAAGTTTTTCCGATTGAAAGTTACGATGGCAAGACGGTTTTGAGTTTTGTCCGTTACGAAATCGGTGAAACCAAGCAGTCCTGGCTCGAATGCATCCGCGAAGGCATCACTTATGCCGCGCCGCTCCATGTCACATTCCGTCTGACCGAAGACCACGAGGGTCACAAACAGACCAAGGAAGAAAAAGTGTACATGGGCGAAATTCCGCTGATGACAGCTCAAGGCACGTTTGTTGTGAATGGCGCCGAGCGCGTGATTGTCAGCCAGCTCCATCGCTCACCGGGCATCTGCTTCGAAGAGACCATCCATCCCAATGGCAAGTCTCTCTATTCGTTTCGTATCATCCCGGACCGCGGCTCGTGGTTGGAAGTGCAGTTTGACACCAACGATTTGCTCTATATCTACCTGGACCGCCGCCGCCGCCGCCGCAAATTTTTGGCAACGACATTTCTGCGCACGATTGGATTCGAAAAAGATATCGATATCATCAAACTTTTCTACGCGATCACCGAAATCAAGCTTCGAAAAGAGATGGATGAGGAAGCTCTCACCAACAAGGTGCTGATCGAGGATGTCAACGATCCGGAAAAGAACGTGGTTGTCGTCCGCGCCTTTGAACCTCTCTCCAAGTTGATTGTCCGCCAGCTGCTTGACCTCAAGATTGACAAGGTAAAGGTGGTCGACACTTCCACGGACGATGGCGTGGTGATCAAGTCGCTCAAGAAGGATCCAGCCCACAATGAGGAAGAAGCGCTGAAAGATATTTACCGCCGTCTTCGTCCTGGCGATCCCCCAACAGTCGCGAATGCGCGCGCCCTCATTAAGCGTACGTTCTTCGATCCGAAGCGTTACGATTTGGGCCGAGTCGGGCGCTACAAGATCAATCAGAAGCTTTTTGCGGATCGCAAGCCGGACCATGGCACCGACGAACCCGCTCAGCGTGTGATTACGACGGAGGATCTGATCGCGTCGATGAAATATCTCATCAGCTTGCGCAAGGGCGAGGGTTCGGTGGATGACATTGATCACCTTGGGAGCCGACGTGTGCGTACCGTAGGCGAATTGCTTGCCAACCAGTGCCGCGTCGGTCTCGACCGTACGGAGCGCCTGGTGAAGGAACGTATGACGCTGTTCGACACGAACATCGAATCGATGACGCCCCAGAAACTGGTCAATCCAAAGGCGCTTTCCGCGGTGGTACGCGATTTCTTTGGCCGCAGCCAGCTCTCGCAATTCATGGATCAGACGAACCCGCTCTCCGAGCTGACCCACAAGCGCCGTTTGAGCGCCCTTGGGCCGGGAGGCTTGAGCCGCGATCGCGCCGGATTCGAAGTGCGCGATGTGCATCCGAGCCATTATGGACGCATTTGTCCGATCGAGACGCCAGAAGGTCCCAACATCGGTCTTATTTCCTCGTTGAGCACGTTTGCGCGCATCAACGAATTTGGATTTATCGAAACCCCCTATCGCAAGGTGGATGACGGGAAGGTTCTCGAGAAGGTTGAATATTTGACCGCAGACCAGGAGGAGAAATTCATCGTCGCCCAGGCAAACGCCGTGGTGGATAGCCATCACCGTCTTGTCGGGCCAAAGGTGAGCGTTCGCTATAAGGGCGACTTCCTCGAAGTCGAGCCGGCCCGCGTGGATTACATGGATGTCTCGCCGAAGCAGCTCGTTTCTGTGGCTGCTGGATTGATTCCGTTTCTCGAGCACGACGATGCCAATCGCGCGCTCATGGGATCGAACATGCAGCGCCAGGGCGTGCCGCTCTTGAAACCGGAAGCTCCGATTGTGGGCACGGGGTTGGAAAGCCGCGTGGCACGCGATTCGAAGATTCTCGTGCTCTCCGAAGGAAGCGGCAAGGTCGCTTCTGTTTCCGGCCAGCAAATCATTGTCACCAAGGACGGCAAACTGGTCGATTCGAAGAAGAAGCTGAAGACCGATCCCGAAGAAGGCATTTACGTTTACGACCTGCGCAAATTCATGCGTTCGAACGCAGGCACCTGTCTCAACCAGCGTCCCATTGTTCAAAAGGGCGATTCGGTGAAGAAAGGCCAGGTCCTTGCGGATGGTCCGTGCACCGATGGTGGCGAACTCGCGCTCGGCCGCAATGTGCTCGTGGCGTTCATGCCGTGGAATGGCTATAACTTTGAAGATGCGATCCTCATCAGCGAAAAACTGGTGAAGGAGGATGTTTATACAAGCATTCACATCGATGAGTTTGAAATCGGCGCCCGTGACACAAAGCTCGGGCCTGAAGAAATCACGCGCGACATTCCGAACGTGGGTGAGGAAGCGCTGAAGAACCTCGGAGCAGACGGAGTGATTCGCATTGGCGCGGAAGTGAAACCCGGCGACATCCTTGTCGGCAAGATCACGCCTAAGAGTGAGACCGAACTGGCTCCCGAAGAGCGCCTCTTGCGCGCCATCTTTGGCGAGAAGGCGGCCGACGTCAAAGACACGTCGTTGACCGTTCCGAGCGGAACCTACGGCATTGTGATGGATGTGAAGGTTTCCGGTCGCAGAGAAATTAATCGCACCAAGCTTACTCCGACCGAGAGCCGCCGCCAGGTGAAGGCGCTCAAAGAAGAATATGCCAAGCGCATGTCGGAACTTCGCGAGGAGCTGACGGAAGCGCTCAGCAATATTCTTCTCGGCGAGAAGATCCCGCTCGACGTGGTGAACGCCCAGACCGGCGAGATCATTATCCCCGCCAACCGCAAGATTACCAAAACGCTGCTGCGCAAGCTCGCGGCGGTGTACGATCACATCGAAATCGATCCAAGCCCGATCCGGATCAAAATCCGTGAAATTATTTCGATGTATGAGAAAAAGTTCTTGGATCTCGAGATGGAGCACCAGCAGAACATCGATCGCCTCGAAAGTGGCGACGAAGTCGATCCTGGCATCATCAAGCAAGTGAAGGTTTACATCGCTAGCAAGCGTAAGCTCAGCGTCGGCGACAAGATGGCCGGGCGTCACGGGAACAAAGGCGTCATCGCCAAGATTGTTCCCGAGGAAGACATGCCATTCCTGGCGGATGGCACGCCGGTAGACATCGTGTTGAACCCCCTGGGTGTGCCTTCGCGTATGAACGTCGGCCAAGTGCTTGAAACCCATTTGGGATGGGCGGCGCGCTTGCTCGGATTCACGGTGGCAACGCCGGTTTTTGACGGCATCAAGGAAGAACAAATCCGCAAATATCTGAAGGAAGCCAAGTTGCCGGAACACGGCAAAGTGAAGCTTCACGACGGACGCACCGGCGAGGAGTTCGACCAAGAGATCGTGGTGGGCTACATCTACATGATGAAGCTGGGCCACCTCGTGGCGGACAAAATCCATGCCCGGGCCGTGGGACCGTACTCTCTCGTCACGCAGCAGCCTTTGGGTGGCAAAGCTCAATATGGCGGCCAGCGCTTCGGCGAAATGGAAGTATGGGCCATGGAAGCTTACGGTTGCGCAAATGCCTTGCAGGAATTGTTGACAGTCAAGAGCGACGACGTGGCTGGCCGCACGCGCACTTACGAATCGATTGTGAAGGGTGACAACTCGCTGCAGGCGGGTGTTCCCGAATCATTCAATGTTTTGATGAAAGAAATGCAGTGTCTCGGATTGGACGTTCGTGTCCACAACGATGGAGAAAACACCGATGAATAACGAAGCAGAGAGCACGTTTGTAGCCTCCGAAGGAGTAAGGCAGGTATTGGGTCTTGATCATGGCCGAGTGGCGACCTCGATCAGCATCCGAGTAGCTTCTCCTGAAATCATCCGCTCATGGAGCCGCGGTGAAATCAAGAATCCTGAAACGATCAATTACCGCACGTTCAAACCTGAAAAAGGCGGTCTTTTTTGCGAGCGTATTTTCGGCCCGATCCGGGATTGGGAATGTAATTGCGGAAAATACAAGCGCATCAAGCATAAGGGAGTGATCTGCGACCGTTGCGGTGTCGAAGTGACTCTGTCGCGGGTTCGCCGCGAACGCATGGGCCACATCGAATTGGCCGTGCCCGTGACCCACATCTGGTTCTTCAAATGCATGCCGAGCCGTCTCGCGATGCTCCTCGATGTGACCTCCCGTCAGCTCGAGCGCGTGATCTATTACGAAGATCACATTGTCATCGAACCCGGCAAGACCCCTCTCACGCACAAGCAGCTTCTTAACGAAATCGAATATCGCGAAGCCCGCGAACAATATGGCGATGATTTCAAGGCTGGCATCGGCGCTGATGCGATCCAGCAGCTCATGGCTCAGATGGATTTGCCGGAGCAGATCAAAAAAGTCGAAAAAATGATCGAGGCGACAAAGAGCAAGCAGATCCGCAAGAAGCTTTCGATGCGCATCAAGCTCTTCCAGGGCTTCATCGACTCGCAATCCCGTCCCGAATGGCTCGTTTTCACCGTGCTGCCCGTGATCCCGCCTGACTTGCGTCCTCTCGTTCCGCTGGAAGGCGGACGTTTCGCCACATCGGACTTGAACGATCTCTATCGCCGCGTGATCAACCGCAACAACCGTCTCAAGAGCCTCTTGAGCTTGAAGACACCCGAGGTGATCATCCGCAACGAAAAGCGCATGCTTCAGGAGGCGGTGGACGCTCTTTTTGACAATGGCCGTCACGGCCGTCCCGTCACGGGTGCCGGCAACCGTCCTTTGAAGTCGCTCTCCGACATGCTTAAAGGCAAGGGCGGACGTTTCCGTCAGAACCTGCTCGGCAAGCGCGTGGACTATTCCGGCCGCTCTGTCATCGTCATCGGTCCCGAACTGAAACTCAGCCAGTGCGGTCTGCCGAAGAAAATGGCGCTCGTGCTGTTTGAACCTTTCATTATTCGACGACTGAAGGAGCTCGGCCTCGTTCACACGATCCGCAGTGCCAAGAAGATGATCGAACGTCAGGCCAGCGAAGTATGGGATATCCTTGAGGAAGTTACTCGCGGGCATCCTGTGCTGCTCAACCGCGCGCCGACGCTTCACCGTCTCTCGATCCAGGCTTTCGAGCCTGTGCTTATCGAAGGAGAAGCCATCCGCATTCATCCGCTCGTCTGCACGGCGTACAACGCTGACTTCGACGGAGACCAGATGGCCGTGCACGTTCCGCTTTCGACCGAAGCTCAATTGGAAGCCCGTCTGTTCATGCTCGCGACCAACAACATCTTCGCTCCTTCGAGCGGCAAGCCGATCACCACCCCGTCGCAGGACATCACATTAGGCTGCTACTATCTCACGCAGCATCCGCGCAATTTGCACGCCGAAAAACGCAAGGTGCGTTTGTTCACGGATGTGGACGAGGCTTTTTACGCCCGCGAGGCCGGTGTTTCAACGCATGAAAGCATCATCATCCGCAACCCGGATTTCGGCCGCGACACGTTTTACGGCAAGAAGGACAACAAGACGATCGAGACCACGATCGGCCGCGTTGTGTTCAACAGCATCTGGCCGCCGGAACTTGGTTTCTACAACGCGCCGGTGAACAAAAAGAACCTGGGTGAACTGATCTGGCGCTGCTACCAGCTCGTCGGACAGGATCGCACGGTCGACATGCTTGACCGGTTGAAGGAACTCGGATTTACGGAAGCGACTCGCGCCGGTGTCTCGATCGGCATCGACGACATGATCATTCCGACGGAAAAATCGGCGGAGATCAATGATGCGCGCAAGGGCATCGCCGAAGTGGAGAAGCAATACCGCAACGGTGTCATCACCAGCGGCGAGCGCTACAATAAGATCGTCGACGCGTGGACTCACGCGACCGACAACATCTCGAGCGTGATGTTCCGCACGCTGCAGCATAATCAGGGCAAGAAGGAATACAATCCTGTCTACCTGATGGTGGATTCGGGCGCCCGCGGCAATAAGCAGCAGGTTCGCCAGCTTGCAGGCATCCGTGGTTTGATGGCCAAGCCCTCGGGCGAAATCATCGAGCGTCCTATTCTGTCGAACTTCCGCGAAGGTCTTTCAGTGTTGGAATATTTCATCTCCACGCACGGTGCCCGCAAAGGTCTCGCCGACACCGCGCTCAAGACTGCGGACTCAGGGTACCTCACGCGCAAGCTCTGCGATGTGTCGCACGATGTCATCGTGAACGAGAAGGATTGCGGCACGGTCAACGGCATTTGGGTCGCCTCCATTTACGAAGGTGACGACGAAATCGTCCGTCTTCAGGATCGCATCATCGGGCGCGTTTCCTGTGACGACATTAGCGACCCTGTCGCCAAAAAGAAGATTGTCAAGGCGGGTGAAACGATTACGGAAGTAATGGCCGATGCGCTCGATAAAATCGGCGTGGAACGCCTGAAGATCCGCTCGGCGCTGACATGCGAAACCAAGCGTGGCGTCTGCGGCGCGTGCTACGGACGAGACCTCTCGACCAGCAGGCATGTCGAACTCGGCACCGCGGTTGGCATCATGGCCGCCCAGTCGATCGGCGAGCCCGGCACCCAGCTCACCATGCGTACATTCCACATCGGTGGAACGGCGAGCCAAGTCTTCAAACAACCTCAGATCAAAGCCAAGAATGATGGTATCGCGCGCTATCACGACCTGCGCGTCGTACAATCGATCGAAGGCGGTTTTATCGTGCTGAATAAGACGGGTTCGATCGCCGTCCATAACAAGGATGGGCGCGAACTTGAGCGCTACAACCTCGTGATCGGTTCCACGATCGCCATCGAGGATGGTGGCACCGTCAAGAAAGGTGAAAGTTTTGTGAAGTGGGATCCGTACAATGTTCCGATTCTCTCAGAGAAGGCGGGCATCGTGGAGTTCCACGACATCATCGAGGGCGTTACGATGCGCCGCGAGATGGATGAAACCACAGGCCGGATTGGCACCGTCATCATCGAGCACAAAGAGGATTTGCATCCGCAGATCGTGCTGCTCAATGACAAACGCGAGGTGGAGGCGAGCTACAGCATTCCTGCCGGCGCCCACGTTGTTGTCGAGGCGAAGGAAAAGATTCCTGCCGGTGCGACGCTGGCAAAGACACCTCGCAAGATGGCGAAGACCAAGGACATCACCGGGGGTCTGCCACGAGTGGCCGAACTCTTTGAAGCGCGCCGTCCAAAGGACGCGTGCGATATCGCGCGCATTGACGGTTTTGTGGAATTTGCGGCGAACGTCCGAGGCAAGCGCCGTCTTGTGATCAAGGATCAGAAGACGGGTTCCGAGGAGGAGCACTTGATCCCGATGAACAAGCATATCGTGGTATTCAAGGGCGACCTCGTGAAGCAGGGCCAGCAGTTGACCGACGGCCCTGTGGATCCGCACGAATTGCTCGACGTGAAAGGGCCTGCTGAATTGCAGCAATATCTCCTGAACGAAGTCCAGGAGGTCTACCGTCTGCAAGGCGTCGAAATTAATGACAAACATATCGAGATCATTCTTCGGCAAATGATGCGCAAAATTCGCGTCACCGACCCCGGCGACACCGGAATGTTGTGGGGCGATCATGTGGACCGCGTCACGTTCCTTGAGGAAAACGACCGCGTTTCCTCCTCGGGCGGAAAGCCTTCGGAAGGACAGCCGGTGCTCCTAGGCGTGACCAAGGCATCGTTGGAAACCGAAAGTTTCATCTCAGCTGCCTCGTTCCAGGACACCACGCGTGTCCTGACGGAAGCCGCAACCCTGGGCCGTGTGGATCATCTTCGCGGATTCAAGGAAAACGTGATCATGGGCCATCTGATTCCTGCCGGAACTGGATTCCCGCTTTACCGTGCGATCAAATTGAAACTGCTTGCCGAGCCGAGCCCCGAAGAGAAAGCTCCGGAACCGGAGTTGCAGATCGCGGGTTAACCGTCAACAACATGAAATTCAGGACAACCCCTTGAGTGTGAACTCAAGGGGTTGTTTGTTTTAACGTCAGCGTCAAACCCAGTCGTAGAATCTTCAGCGAACAACCTCTTTTTTCTGAAACTTGGAGCTCTTTTGATTCATTTTTCTCTGTTTTTCATTGACCTCTTTGCCCCATACGCTAAACATATAAGTTCCTCCCGTTTGAGCGTCCGGTAGAGCATGTTTCGTGCCGGGTAGAGCGGGATCGCGTCAGGAAAGTGACGGTGAAGAGACGTCATTTGACAGTGTTCTGAGCGCGGAAAAGTGGAAAAACCGCTTGCGCCGAATAGGTGTGAACGTTAAACTCTTCACTCTTTTTTCGGAACTACCATGCCAACCATTAATCAACTCGTTCGCAAAGGCCGCCAGAAGGTGAAATACAAGTCGAAATCACCTGCTCTGTCGAATTGCCCTCAGCGACGTGGTGTTTGTCTTCAAGTGAAGACGATGACGCCCAAAAAACCGAATTCGGCCCTGCGCAAAGTGGCGCGTGTCCGTCTGACGAACGGTTCGGAAGTGTGGGGTTACATTGGAGGCGTGGGACACAATTTGCAGGAACACTCGATTGTGTTGGTGCGTGGCGGTCGTGTGAAGGATCTTCCCGGTGTCCGTTACCACGTCGTGCGTGGAACGCTCGATACGCTTGGAGTGGATGGCCGTCGTCGGAGCCGTTCCAAATATGGATCAAAGAAGCCCAAGGCGGGTGGTGCAAAAGCCGCCGCTGAGGCGAAGAAGTAATAGGAACCTTTTTATTGGAATTTTGAACTATGTCTCGCCGCCGCCAAGCAGAACGACGCCCCGTAACGCCCGACAGCCGTTATGCGAGCCCTGTCGTCAGCCGCCTGATCAACACGATCATGATTTGTGGAAAAAAGTCTACGGCCCAACGGATTGTGTATCATGCGTTCGGCCTTCTGAGCGAGAAGGCGAACAAAGGCGATCCCTTGGAGGTTTTGAATAAGGCGCTTGAAAACGTGCGGCCGCGTGTGGAGGTGAAGTCTCGACGAGTGGGCGGCGCCACTTACCAAGTGCCGGTTGAAGTCACGCCCGAACGCCAGCTTGCGCTCGCGATGCGGTGGTTCGTGCGACTGGCAGACGGCCGCAAGGGCGTTTCCATGCCTCGCGCGCTCGCCGATGAAATTTTTGACGCATATAACGGTCAGGGCGCCGCGGTGAAAAAGCGCGATGACGTTCACAAGATGGCGCAAGCCAACAAAGCCTTCGCACATTTGAGGTGGTAATGTTGTTCTAAATTACAACGAGAGATTCCTTGTTCTTTCTCAACTGTTTTGACTATGCCTCCCGCTACCGCAACCGAACCATCTTCTGTCGCCATGAATCCGAACGATCCAAAACGTTTGTTCACATTGGAGCGCACCCGCAATATTGGCATTGCCGCTCACATTGATGCTGGCAAGACGACGACCACGGAGCGCATTCTTTTTTATACCGGCTTGATCCATAAGATTGGTGACGTCGATGATGGCAACACGGTCACTGACTGGATGGAGCAGGAACGCGAGCGTGGCATCACGATCACCTCAGCTGCCACCACTTGTTTCTGGACTCAGAAATCCGAGCCAGGAATCGACAAGCTTCACAGCGGGATCAAGCATCGCGTCAATATTATCGACACTCCGGGGCATGTGGACTTTACGGCGGAAGTGGAGCGTTCGCTTCGCGTGCTCGATGGCGCGGTCGCTGTGTTTTGCGGCGTCGCCGGCGTGCAGCCTCAGTCCGAAACAGTGTGGCGCCAAGCTACCAAGTACAGCGTTCCCCGCATTGCGTTCGTGAATAAAATGGACCGCATGGGCGCGAATTTCGAAAAGGCGCTCAACGATCTTCGCACCAAGCTTCGTGCGAATGCATGGCCGGTCATGCTCCCTATTGGGCAGGCAGAGACGTTCCGTGGCGTCGTGGACGTGATCAATCAGAAGGCCTATGTCTGGCCGGATGACGAAGAGAACGAAAAGAACAACGGAATGGTCTATCAGATCACCGATGTTCCTGTGGAACTTGGGGCAGCCGCAAAGAAAGCGCGCCAGGATCTTGTTGAAGCAGTGGCTGACAAAGATGAAGAAGTCGGCAATCTTTTCCTTGAGGATAAACCTGTTTCCAACATCCTGTTGAAGCAGGCCATTCGCCGCCTTGTTTGCAAACTCCAGATCGTTCCTGTGCTTTGCGGTTCTGCGTTTAAGAAGCGCGCGGTGCAAAACCTCGTTGATGCTGTTGTCGATTTTCTCCCGTCTCCACTCGAGATTCCGCCTGCCGTCGGCCAGGATCCGGACAACGAAGAACAAAAGATCGAAGTGCCGGCCAACGATCACGAGAAATTTTGTTCACTGGCGTTCAAGCTTTGGACCGATGCCTACGTGGGCAAGCTCGTTTTCTTCCGTGTTTATTCCGGCAAGCTGTCGAAGAGCGATACGATTTATAATCCACGCACGAACAAGCGCGAGCGTGTGAGCCGCCTCATGATGATCCAGGCTGACAAACGCGAAGAGGTGGATGCTGTTTATTCAGGTGATATCGCCGCGCTTGTGGGCGTCAAGAACATCATTACGGGTGATACGCTTTGCGACGAAGACCTGTCCATTTTACTCGAGCCCCCGTCGTTCCCCGAGCCCGTCATTTCAATGGCGGTGGAGCCAAAGACGAAAGCGGACCGCGAAAAGATGGGCGAGGCCCTGCAGCGCCTGGCTGAGGAGGATCCGACCTTCCGCATGAAGACGGACGAGGAAACGGGTCAGATGATCATCCAAGGGATGGGTGAGCTTCACCTTGAAATTATCCGCGATCGCATGCTGCGCGAATTTAAGGTCGAAACAAATGCCGGCAAGCCGCAGATCGCTTATCGCGAAACACTTACGAAACCAGCCGAAGGCGAAGGCAAATTCATCCGCCAGTCGGGCGGCCGCGGTCAATACGGCCATTGCATTGTCAGCGTCGAGCCTTTGGAAAAAGGCGGCGGCCATGTGATTGAGAACAAGGTGGTGGGCGGAAATATTCCCCGCGAATATATTCCTGCGATCAAGGATGGCATTGAGGAAGCGCTCACGGGCGGTATCGTGGCGGGTTATCCCGTCGTGGACGTGAAGGTTGAAATTCTTGACGGAACCTATCACGAAGTGGATTCCAACGAACTGGCATTCAAGATGGCGGGTATTTTTGCGTTCAAAGAAGCGATGAGGAAGGCCTCCTGCATTATTCTCGAACCGATTATGAAAGTCGAATTGCGCGCGCCGGAGGAGTATCAGGGAGATCTCATTGGCGATTTAAACCGCCGTCGCGGCCGCATCATGAACATCGAGAATGCGGATGGGCTTTGTGTGGCACATGCGGAAGTGCCGCTCGAAGAGATGTTCGGTTATGCAACGGACATTCGTTCGCTCAGTAAGGGGCGAGCCGACTATTCGATGGAACCGTCGCATTTCGAACGCGTGCCCGAGCAGATTCTTGCCAAAATTTTGGAAACCGCGAAGAAGTAAACAGAAAACCATTTTCCTTTTCATTCATGGACCATCAACGTATCAGAATCAGACTGAAGGGCTTCGATTACCGCATCCTCGACACCTCGGTTGCGGAAATTGTGGAAACCGCGAAGCGCAGTGGCGCCAAAGTAGCCGGTCCCATTCCATTGCCGACCCGTATTGAGCGTTTTACGGTCAACCGTTCGCCGCACGCGGACAAAAAGTCGATGGAGCAGTTCGAAATTCGGACGCATAAGCGCCTTCTGGACATCATCGATCCCACAGCAAAGACGGTCGATGAACTGAAGAAACTCAACTTGCCTGCGGGCGTCGACATTCAAATCAAAATCTGAACATGAGCGTAGGAATTTTAGGAAAGAAGTTGGGCATGACCCAGCTCTATGACGAGAAGGGGGTTCTTCACCCCGTGACCGTCGTTGCGGCTGGACCATGCACGGTTCTCCAAAAAAAGACCCTGGAGAAGGAGAAATACGCCTCCTACCAGCTTGGTTTTGAAGAGCGCAAGGAGAAGAACACGCCGAATGCCCAAAAAGGCCACTTTAAAAAAGCCAACACGGCGCCCAAGGGTTTCATTCGCGAATTCCTCGCCAAGAGCGAAGATTTAAATGTGGGGGACGTTGTCAACGTGACACGCTTCACCGTGGGACAGTTCGTCGACGTGATCGGCATTTCGAAGGGCAAAGGATTTCAGGGTGTGGTTCGCCGCTGGCGTTTTGCAGGCGGCGGCGCGGCGCACGGCTCCAAGTCGCATCGTCGTCCTGGCGCTATCGGAATGCGCGCTTGGCCTGGACGCATCTGGAAGAATGCGCGCATGGCAGGACACATGGGCGACAAGCGCATCACGACACAAAATTTGCCGGTCATCCAAATCCGCGAGAATGAGAATCTGCTCATGATCCGCGGCTCGGTCCCCGGTTCGAACGGGTCCTACCTGGTGATTCGCCCGGCGAAGAAAGCACCTGCACCGAAAGCGAAGGTGTCATGATGAAGATCAAAGTTTATAGTCAGGATGGAAAAGCAAAGGGCGAACAGGAATTCAAGCTTCGCGACGATTTCAAAGACGTCAGCCCTCAGGTGATCCATGACGCGGTGACCGCGTATCGTGCCGCGCAGCGCTCGGGCAGTGCGAACACGAAAACCGTCGCTGAAGTCGCAGGCTCCGGCAAGAAGCCATGGAGGCAAAAAGGCACTGGCCGCGCTCGTGCGGGTCTGGTGCGTTCGCCCATTTGGCGTAAAGGTGGCGTGGTATTTGGACCGCGACCCCGCGATTATTCGAAGGATATTCCCAAGCAGGTGAAGAAACTCGCGTTTGAGCAGGCGCTTTCTTCGCGTTTGCAAAATGGCGATGTGGTTGTGGTGGAAACTCTGGACGTGAAATCGCCGAAGACGAAGGAATTTGTCGATCTTCTGAGAGGGCTCAAGGTGGAAGGAAAGGCGCTTTTGATCCACGATGCCCCTTCGGAAAATCTTCGCCGTGCGTCGCGCAACATCGCGTGGCTTAAGTCCTCCCCGGCCAACGAGGTGAACACCTATCTGATTTTAAATTGCGACAAAATTGTCCTGACGCGCAGCGCGCTGGAGCAATTGGCGGCTCGCAATGCTTCGAAGGAAGGCCAGTCATGAACGATCCATTTTCTATTATTCAACGCGTTCGCCTGACCGAAAAAAGTTCGGTGCTTCAGGCTCAGAACAACAGCTACGTCTTTTCGGTAAAACCGGACGCGAACAAGATTCAGATCCGCAAAGCCGTGGAAAAAATCTTCAATGTCAAGGTGCTCCGCGTGAACACGATGAACTGTGACGGAAAACCCCGTCGGCAGAACACCAAGCAGCGCGGGCGCACGTCGAACTGGAAGAAGGCGATCGTGATGCTCAAGGAAGGGGATAAGATCGACCTCGGAGTCTAATCTTTTAAATCATTGCAGCCATGGGTATCCGCACTTACAGACCTTACACTTCGAGCATCCGCTTCAAGGCTTCGTCGACGTTTGACGAGGTGACGAAGGACCAACCTGAGAAAAGCCTCACTGAACCGATTCGCAAGACGGGGGGGCGCAACAGCTATGGACGTCTTACGATGCGGCATCGTGGGGGCGGCCACAAGCAGCGTTATCGGGTTATTGATTTCAAGCGCGACAAGCGCGATGTGAAGGCGAAAGTCGTCGGCATCGAATACGATCCGAACCGCTCAGCCCGTATTGCCCTGCTCGAATACGCGGATGGAGAAAAGCGTTACATCCTGGCCCCGATCGGGCTGGAAGTGGGACGCGAAGTGTTGGCGGGCAACAACGTGGTTCCTGAAATTGGCAACGCGCTTCCGTTGCGTCAAATTCCGATGGGAATGCCCCTGCATAACATCGAAGTTGCGAAGGGCCGCGGCGGTCAGCTCGTACGCAGTGCGGGCATGACGGCGACATTGATGGCGAAAGAAGGCGATTACGGCAACGTGAAGCTGCCCTCCGGCGAAATTCGTCTCATTCATTTGGATTGCTATGCGACCCTGGGGCAGGTCGGAAACCTGGATCATGAGAAAATCGCCTACGGCAAGGCCGGAAAATCGCGTCATCTCGGATGGCGTCCGCGCGTGCGCGGCATGGTGATGAACCCGATCGACCATCCCATGGGGGGAGGTCAGGGCAAGAGCAAGGGCGGCGGCGGATGGCATCATCCTGTTTCGCCTTGGGGCCAGCTCGCCAAGGGGTTGAAGACCCGCCGCAAGCACAAGCCTTCAGACAAGCTGATCCTCCAACGGCGCAAGAAATAAAAAAAATTCATTTTACTATCTATGGCTCGTTCACTGAAAAAAGGACCTTTTGCAGATGATCATCTTGTAACCAAGGTGATGAAGATGACCGCCACGGGCGGCAAAAAACCGATCAAGACCTGGTCGCGCCGATCCATGGTGCTGCCGGAATTTGTGGGGCACACCTTTCTCGTGCATAACGGCAAGATTTTTAACACGGTGTTCGTGACGGAAAACATGGTGGGACATCGTTTGGGAGAGTTTTCTCCAACGCGCACGTTCAAGAAGCACGGCGCTCATACGGAGAAGGCGGCGGCAAAATAATCCCGAAAGCCTCGGGGTTACCTTTTCCCATGAGGAGAGGGCGCTGTTTGGGGATGAAGGGTGGATGGTGGATTTGGATTTTTTGTTCTTTGTTAGCTTCCGCCTTTGCGGCGGATGTTGAGAAGCAGGAGATGAGAGTTGCTCTGGAGGAGCTGCGGAAGGAAAACGCGGAGCTTCACAGGGTTGACTTGGTGCGCCAGAGGGAGATGACCTCTCTGACAAACGAACTCGCCCGCATGCAGGTGCGGCTCGGAAATCCGCGGACAGGTTTGATTGCTGATGACGAGGAGGTTCGTGCGTCGGAGGAATGGAGAAGCTTTTTGCAGAATGCGTTGAAAATCCTAAGCGATGCGGATCGTGAGATGCAGGGATTAAGACGGCAGCTGCGGCAGCTGGTTTTTGTGAGCCAGGAAGCGTTTCGTACGGCGGAGAAAGTGGATCCGTCCAAGCGTGCGCAACTGGAAGGCGAGATCCGGCAAAGCCAAAAGCTGTTGACCGGCTCCGAGGAGCCGAAAGTGTTCGCGCCAGAGCCGGAGCCAACCGCTCTTGAGAACATCAAGGTGGCGGGAGTGAGGCTGGACCTGGGTGTCGCCGCGCTGGTGGTGGGGCGCAATCAGGGCGCTCGAGTGGGGATGCCGTTTGTGATTGTGCGAGGAAAAACGGTGATGGCGGTGGCAAGGCTTGTGGAAGTGCGCGAAAAGATTTCGCTTGCGCTGATCGAGCAGATGGATGCCGAAAAGCCGATTCGCGAGGGCGACCTGGCGAGCCTGCGAAAGACATAGGATGCTGACGAAGGACCCAAAAAAATAAATTTTATGAAAGTTCAAGCTATTACACGACATGTGCGGATTTCGCCTCGCAAAGTGATGGAGGTGACCCGTGAAATTCAGGGTTTGCCCGCCACGCGGGCTCTGGATCTCGTGCAGTTCATGCCTTTGAAGGCAGCGCGCTTGGTTTCCAAGACGCTCAAATCCGCGATTGCCAACGCCGAGAACAACAACCATCTTTCGCGCGAATCTTTAAAGGTGAAAGAAGCCGTGGTGGGCGAGGGAACGACCATCAAACGAGGTTCGTCCCGGGCACGCGGCAGTTCCACTTTGATTCGCAAAAGAACAAGTCATATCAAAATCATCTTGAGTGACGAGTGAAAACCAACGTATAATCTCGATCCTTTTTCCTCCGATCTATGGGCCAAAAATGTAATCCAATTGGACTTCGAGTCGCCGTCAATAAAGACTGGCGTTCGAAGTGGTATGCCCCGAAGCGTGAATATCGTCTCTTTTTGCACGAAGACTTGAAGATTCGCGATTACCTCAAGAAGAAACTTGAGCAGGCCGCAGTGCCCCGCATCGATATCGAGCGGGCCGCTCAACGCATTCGTGTGACAGTCTTCACGGCCCGGCCGGGAATCGTCATTGGCCGCAAAGGCACTGAAATTGAGAAACTGAAGGAAGATATTAGCAGGCTCACGACGGTGAAGGAGATTTACGTGGAAATCCAGGAAGTGAAGCAGCCTGAGACGAATGCCCAGCTTGTCGCTGAGAATGTGGCGCTTCAGATGGAACGCCGCATCAGCTTTCGTCGGGCGATGAAGAAGGCTGTGCAGACCACCATGAATTTTGGAGCGGAAGGAATTAAGATCCGTTGCGCCGGACGCCTTGGAGGCGCCGAGCTTGCCCGTACCGAGGGATACAAGGAGGGGAAGGTGCCCCTGCAGACGTTGCGCGCGGACATTGATTACGGATTTGCGGAGGCCAGCACGGTCTACGGCAAAATCGGAGTGAAAGTTTGGATTTACAAGGGGCAAAGATTGGATGCCCGCAAAGCCCCTGCGGCTGCTTGATTTTAAAGATTTGGAGTTACGCTTATGCCCATGATGCCAGCCAGAGTGAAGTATCGCCGCATGCACCGCGGAAGCCGTGCAGGGATGGCCACACGCGCCGCAAAGATCGATTTCGGCACGTTCGGGCTGCAGGCGCTTGAACGCGCATGGATCACGACGACGCAGATTGAGGCCGCGCGTGTCGCGCTGACCCGCAACATGAAGCGCAAGGGCAAGGTGTGGATTCGCATTTTCCCGCACAAATCCGTTTCTAAGAAGCCTCTTGAAACCCGAATGGGCAAGGGGAAAGGTGCTCCCGACACCTGGGTCGCCGTGGTGCGCCCTGGCAATGTGCTCTTTGAAATGGATGGCGTTCCCGAGAACACGGCCCGCGAATCGTTCGCGCTCGCGGCGGCCAAGCTGCCGATCCGCACGCGCTTTATCGGACGTCATCATCTTGCTGCCTGACGATATGAAACTGAAGGAACTTAAATCTTTGACCATGCCGGAGCTTCAAGCGAAGGGACATGACTTTCGCCAGGAACTTTTCAACCTGCGTCTCCGCCAGACCGCAGGCCAATTGGAAAAGCCAAGCCGTCTCCGAGAGTTGCGCCGCAGCCTGGCGCGCATTGAAACTTTGATCAACCAATCGAAACGAAAAACAGCCTGAGCCCGATTATGAGTGAATCCCAAACCCAAGCGCCCGCCACGCACGAAAAGCGCAAAGAGCGGATCGGCCATGTCGTTTCCGACAAGATGAAAAAGACGATTGTCGTCCGTGTGGACCGCCGTGTGCGCCACGCCCAATATGACAAAGTGATGACCCTCTCTTCCCGTTTTTATGCCCATGACGAAAAGAACGAAGCGAAAATCGGCGACCGTGTCCGCATTGTGGAGACGCGCCCGATGAGCCGCTTGAAGCGCTGGCGTCTTGTGGAAGTGATGGAGCGGGGCGCCGAACAGCGTTCGCTCGGAGCCGAGACTAAAGATGGCAAGGTCGTGGTTGCTTAAGAAAAGGAATTTAATTTTATGCTGCAGGTACGATCCATCGTTGATGTTGCTGACAACACAGGAGCCCGGAAGGCTTCGGTGATCGGCGTTCTCGGACGCCCGACACTTTTCGCGCGAGTGGGCGACGTGGTGAAAGCAAACGTGAAGGAGGCTGATCCGGATGGCACGGTTAAGAAAAGCGCCGTCGTGGATGCTGTGGTGGTGCGCACCCGTCAGCCGATCCGCCGGTCGGATGGTTCTGTCCTGCGTTTTGATCGTAATGCCATTGTGATCATCGATAAGCAGATGAATCCCATCGGCACGCGTATTTTTGGACCGGTCGCGCGCGAATTGCGCGAGAAGAACTTCATGAAGATTGTTTCGCTCGCTCCCGAGGTGATTTGATGAAACTGCATGTGAAAAAAAATGATTTGGTTGTGGTGCTGAACGGAAATGACCGCGGCAAGCGCGGCAAGATCCTTTCCGTGGATCCGAAAAAGGAGCGCGTGGTGGTGGAGGGCGTGCGCATGATGAAGAAGGCGCTTCGCAAGAGCCAGGATCGTCCCCAGGGAGGATTTCAGGAACGCGAAGCCACCTTGCATATTTCCAACGTGATGCTGGCCGAACTTTTCGACAAGCGCAAGGGTGCGCCGAAGACTGTAAAAGCCGCCAAGCAAAGTTAATGAGCGTGTGCCATGAGTGAACTTTTGAAAACATATCGAGAGAAGATTGTCCCCGATCTATTGAAGAATGGGCGATATAAGAACCCCATGCAGATTCCGCGCATGCTGAAAGTGGTTTTAAACACCAGCGTGGGATCATCGGGCGACCGTCAGGCGGTGGATGACGCGTTGCGCGAGATGACGATTGTGACCGGCCAGAAACCCATCATCACGAAGGCCAAGAAGAGCATTTCAAATTTCAAGCTGCGAAAGAACCAGGAAATCGGCTGCAAAGTCACGCTTCGTGGAAAGAAGATGTACGAGTTTTTGGAGCGCTTTTTCAACACGGCGTTGCCTCGCGTGCGAGACTTCCGCGGCGTGCCGCTGCGCTCCTTTGACGGGCGCGGCTCGTACACATTCGGTGTGGACGATCAGACCATTTTCCCTGAAATCGAATTGGACAAGATCAAGCGCAAGCTCGGCATGGACGTCACGTTTGTGACGACTGGCCGCAATGTGGAACAGACCAAGGAACTGCTTCGCCTCCTCGGAATGCCGTTCGCGGCGGAAAAGAAAGCTTAAGAAATATGGCAAAACTTTGCTTGATGAACAAACAGCTGCGCACGCCGAGGTTCAAGGTGCGCCGCTACACCCGTTGTAAAAATTGTGGCCGTGCGCGCGCATTCATGCGACGTTTTGATATGTGCCGCCTTTGCTTCCGCGAACTCGCGCTGGCCGGCAAGATTCCAGGGGTGACGAAAGCCAGTTGGTAATTATGAGCACAACGAATGATCCCATTGCAGACATGTTGACACGCTTGCGCAATGCGCAGCTTACCGGCCATTCGGAGGTCCGAATCCCGCACTCGCGCGTGAAGAGCGATATCGCCCGCGTTTTGAAGCGTGAGGGCTACATCGAAGATTTCAAGGTGCAGAAGGAGGGGGGCAAGACGAACCTCCAGATCGCACTGAGGGGCGAACGCGGCAATCGCGCTGTCACTGGATTGAAACGCATCAGCACGCCCGGCCGTCGCCAATACGTAGGCGTCCGCGAAATTCCTCGCGTGCTTGGCGGCATGGGCATTTGCATCCTTTCCACATCGGAAGGAATTATGACGGGCCAGGAAGCCCGCAAGAAAAACAAGGGAGGCGAGGTTCTTTGCCAGGTATGGTAAAGCCTTCGAGCCATTAGACTGGATTTTTGTATGTCGCGCATTGGAAGAAAAGCAATTGAGATCCCGGCCAAAGTGAAAGTGGCTGTGGAAGGCCGCCGAGTGAAGGTCGAGGGTCCCAAAGGCAAATTAGATTGGGAACTGCCCGAGAAGGTGCAGGCGAAGCTGGAAGGAAACCGTCTGTCACTCTCTTCGACCGACGAAGCTCGCGACGCGAAAGCCAAGCACGGTCTGGCGCGCAGTCTCGTGAACAACATGGTGTTTGGCGTGAGCGAAGGCTTCCAGAAGAAGCTTGAGATTCAGGGCGTTGGTTTTAAAGCTGTTGTACAGGGCAAAAACCTCAACCTAAGCCTCGGATTTTCACACCCGATTCTCTTCCCGATTCCAGCGGACATCAAGATCCAGGTGGCTGAGAACACCCAGATTCAGATCGATGGCGCCGACAAACAAAAGGTGGGCGAAGTCGCCGCTTCGATTCGGCGCTTTTACCCCCCTGAGCCCTACAAAGGCAAAGGTATTCGCTACGCCGGCGAGCATGTGCGCCGCAAGGAAGGCAAAACCGTTCAATAACGTTGAAGTATGGCAAACACCAAACAAGAATTGCGTGAGCGACGCCATTGGCGGGTTCGCACGAAGATTAACGGAACGGCTGCTCGTCCCCGCATGAGCGTCTGTTTCTCCGGACGGAATATCCACGTTCAATTCGTGGACGATATTCAGGGCGTGACCCTCGCTGCCGTTTCCACGGTGGAAGAAAATTTGCGTCAGAGTAAGAAAAACCAAGCGAACGTGGCTGCCGCAGCGAAAGTTGGAAAGATTGCAGCGGAGCGGGCGATCGCGAAAAACATTAAAACCGTCGTTTTTGACCGTGGCGGTTCCCGTTATCACGGCAAAGTGAAAGCCCTGGCGGATGCGGCTCGTGAAGCCGGACTGGTATTTTGATTAGAGGAGTATCTGTGGCAACCAATATTACAAATGAAAACGAAGTGAAACCCGCGGCGCCGGCCGAAGTCGTCCCGGCTTCCACGGAACCGCAGCAGCAGCAGCACAGCTCACCCACGCGCCGCCGCGAGCGCGGGCCACGGATGGATCGTTCCGAGAGGCCCAAGAGCGATTTGATGGAAAAAGTCGTGTTTGTAAATCGTTGCGCCAAGGTTGTGAAAGGTGGACGCCGGTTTAGCTTCAGCGCCCTGATCGTGGTCGGCGACCAAAAGGGGCAGGTGGGTTACGGTTTTGGAAAAGCCAACGAAGTGGCGGACGCGATTAAGAAGGGAACTGAAATGGCGCGCCGCAGTATGATAAAAATTTGTTTGCAAGCAGCCACGATTCCTCACGAGGTGGAAGGCCGTTTTGGTGGCGGACGCGTGATGTTGAAGCCCGCCAGCCCCGGAACGGGTTTGATCGCCGGTGGCGGCGTGCGCGCCGTCGTCGAAGCTGCGGGCATTCGCGACGTGCTTTCGAAATCGCTTGGTTCTGGCAACATGGCCAATGTGGTGAAGGCAACTCTTCAGGGATTGCGCCAGCTTCGCCGCCGTGAGGAGATCATGCAGCGTCGCGGACTCAAGATCCATGAAGGGGGCACTGCGGCAGCCGCCTGATCCTTCCGTTTTCTCTCTTGTATCATCCCGCCTCAAGGTGGACTCCATTTTAACTTTCAACTTTTATGAGACTGCATCAACTTAAACCTGCCAAAGGCGCAAAGCACCGGACCAAACGCCTTGGTTGTGGCGAAGCTTCGGGTCACGGCAAGACGAGCTGTCGTGGCGGCAAGGGCCAGACGGCCCGTTCGGGAAGCTCGATTCGTCATGGATTCGAAGGCGGTCAGACTCCGCTCTACCGCCGCTTGCCGAAGCGCGGATTCAATAACGCCCGCTTTAAGCGCAAGGTGGCGGTTGTCAACCTTTCGGACCTCAATGATTTTTCTGACGGCGCGAGCGTGAAGATCGAATCTCTGATCGAGAAAGGGCTTATCAATGGCCGTTTCGATTCGGTGAAGATCCTCGGTTCTGGCGAGCTCAAGAAGAAACTCACCATCCATGCGCATCTCTTCAGCGCTTCTGCCAAAGCCAAAATTGAATCAGCCGGCGGCAAGGCAGAGCAGATTGCGGAGAAGGTGCTTGCAATAGTCCGCAAGTAATGGGTGCTGCCTCCTTCCGCCGCGATGTTTCTTGCAGCAGGAGCCTGGTTGCTTGTAGGTTGTCCATTCCATGATTAGCGCCTTCGCCAACGCATTCAAAATTCCAGAGCTTAAAAAGCGCCTGGTTTTCACGCTTTGGATTATTGTGCTCACGCGTTTCGGCGCGGCCATTTCAGTTCCAGGCGTGGACACGAACGTCCTGGCGGACATCTTTCGGAACATGGAAAAAACGCAGGGCGGCAGTTTTATGGCGCTCTTGAATATTTTTAGCGGCGGGGCGATCGAACACTTTGCGATCTTCTCCTTGACGGTGATGCCCTACATTAGCGCCTCGATCATCATGCAGCTTTTGACGGCGGTGGTCCCGCAGCTTTCCAAGATTGCCCGCGAGGAAGGCGGCCGGCAGAAAGTCACGCAATACACGCGTTTCTTCACCGTGGTCATTGCCCTGTTCCAAAGCTTTTTCATGTCAAAGGGATTCGAACACCCTGATACCCTGCGCCGGGTGATGGGTTTCAAGCAACTTGCTGTATCACCGGTGGTAAATCCCGGCCTCGGGTTTGAACTGACGACGATGATCACGCTGACGTGCGGAACCGTCCTCATGATGTGGCTTGGCGAACAGATCTCGGAGCGCGGCATTGGAAACGGCATTTCCATGCTGATTGCGACCAATATCCTGGCCCGTTTTCCCGCTGCGGTGACGAATGCGGTTCGTCTTTTCTTTCCCCCGCCAGGACAGCCTGCGACGTACAATCTTTTTCATGGCGTGCTTTTTATCACGATGTTCGTGGGCGTGATTGGGGCGGTCATTCTCATTACCCAGGCGCAGCGGCGAATCACGGTTCAATATGCTCAGCGCATGGTGGGACGCAAAGTGTATGCGGGCGGTCAGACCTATATGCCTCTTAAGGCGAACTATTCGGGTGTGATGCCGATTATTTTCGCGCAGGCGATCCTGATGTTGCCGGCATTCTTTTTTGGCTGGTTCAAGCTGGATTGGCTCAACCGCGTTCTGCAACAGCTCAATTCGGGCACCTGGGTTTATATTTTTGTCTACTCAGTTCTGGTCTTTGCATTCAGTTTTTTTTGGGTGGCGACGATGTTCAATCCGGTTCAGATTGCCGATGATCTAAAAAAGCATGGCGGTTACGTGCCGGGAGTTCGTCCCGGAAAACCGACCGCGGATTTTCTGGATTACACGATGACACGCATCACTTTTGCCGGCGCCATTTTCCTGATCGTGGTCGCCATCTTGCCGAGTCTCTTGCACAACTTTTTGAATCTGGACCAGACCACGACAAGCTTTTTTGGCGGCACGAGTTTATTGATCGTCGTGGGTGTGCTGCTCGATACGCTGCGTCAGATCGAAACCCACCTCATCACGCGAAACTACGAGGGCTTCCTGAAAAAGGGACGCATGAAGGGCCGCATCTAGACGGGGAGAATTTCGAGCGAGGAAATGGTTTTTTCTTAGATACGCGGTTGTTCGGCACGGTCATCATGTCATGAGTATCCCGTTGAAAAACGCCCAGGAAATCGCCGAAATGCGCAAGAGCTGCGTGCTCGCCGCGACGTTGTTAAAAGCCGTAGCAGATTTTATAGAGCCTGGACGTACTATTAAGGAAATTGATGATTATGCTGGCCGAAGAATTCAAGAGGCGGGTGCGCGAAGCCCTTTCCTGGGCTATAAAGGCTATCCTGGCTACACCTGCATCTCCGTGAACGAGGAGGTGGTGCATGGGACCCCCCGCAACCGGCATATCCAATATGGAGACGTCGTCAGCCTGGATCTTGGCGTGATTTACGGGGGGTGGGTGGGGGACACAGCCACCACGGTGGCGGTGGGCGAGATCGCGCCGGAAGTTCGCAAACTTCTCGACGTGACGGAGCAATCGCTTCATTTGGCTATTGACAAGGCTAGGTCTGGTAATCGATTATCTGATGTTTCACACGCGGTGGAATCTTTTGTTCAGGGGAACGGATTTTCCGTCGTGCGTGAGTTTGTCGGGCACGGGGTGGGGAGGACTCTTCACGAGGAACCTCAAATTCCTAACTACGGGCCGCCCGGCAACGGACCCAAACTGAAGCCTGGGATGACATTGGCGATCGAGCCGATGGTCAATCTGGGGGACAGCCGGGTGAAGGTTCTGGCCGACGGCTGGACTGTGGTGACTGCGGACGGAAAGCCTTCCGCGCATTTTGAGCACACAGTTCTGATCACGGAAAAAGAACCGGAAATATTGACGATACCCGAGGGGGTGTCGTTGCGAAGGAGATGAGATTGGAAACCCGACGACACCGAGTCGTCACAACTGGAATAACGTGGGAAACGAAGAACCGATTCGAGTGGAAGGCACGGTGGTGGAGCTGCTCCCCAACACCATGTTCCGTGTCGCACTGCCGAATGGTCACAAAGTTTTGGCACATATCTCCGGAAAGATGAGATTGCATTTTATCCGCATTCTTCCGGGCGACAAAGTGATGCTCGAGATGTCGCCTTACGATCTTTCCAAGGGCCGCATCACATTCAGACAGAAATAATTTTATGAAAGTAAGAGCCTCCGTCAAAAGGTTGTGCGAACGCTGCAAAGTCGTTCGCCGAAAAGGAGTGATCCGGGTGATTTGCACGGATCCGCGTCACAAACAACGTCAGGGTTAATTTCTATGCCACGCCTACTTGGAGTCGACCTCCCCGAAAACAAACGTATCGAAGCCTCGCTCCCGTACATCTATGGGATCGGTCCGGCGCGCGCCCGTGAAATTCTCACGAAGGCCGAAGTGGATGTCAATTTGCGGGCCAATCAACTGACGCCCGAGCAATTGAACCGCATTGGCCAGATCATCGCTGAGAACAAATATGTGGTGGAAGGCGACCTTCGTCGTGAAATCCAGCAGAATATCCGCCGCCTGATGGCAATCGGTTCTTACCGCGGCATCCGGCATAAGCGCGGACTTCCCGTGCGTGGTCAGCGCACAGGCACCAATGCGCGCACGCGCAAAGGCCCCCGCAAGACCGTCGGCGTCATCCGCAACAAAGATGCCAAGGCCGGAAAAGTATAATCTGATTTCTAACCTCCCCTTATTTTATGGCTGAAGAAAAATCCAAAAAAGCCTCCGAGAAAACTCCGGCAAAAGCTGGCGCTGAAAAGGCTCCCAAGGCAAAAAAAACCAAGGTTCCTAGTGTGGAGGGCGCGGCTGCTCCCACTCCGGCAGCCCCTGTGGTGACGAACCCTCTGGATCCTCTTGCAGAAGAGCCCAAGGCCAAGATCGTGAAGGCCAAGGGTGCCAAAAATATTACAGTCGGCATCGCGCGTGTCCTTGCGACTTTCAACAATACCAATGTGACGATTACCGATCCGCGCGGCAATGTGATCGCATGGTCGACCTCGGGCAAAGCGGGCTTTAAGGGGTCGCGCAAAAGCACCGCCTATGCCGCCCAGATGGCTGCACAAGATTGCGGCCGCCAGGCGATGGCGCACGGTCTCAAAGAAGTGGAAATTCTCGTCAGTGGTCCCGGTCTGGGACGCGAGTCGGCAGTTCGCGCTCTGCAGGCGATCGGCCTCGAAGTGACAGCAATTCGCGATGTGACCCCGATGCCGCACAACGGCTGCCGTCCTCGCAAACCTCGGAGAGTTTAATTCATATGGGACGCTATACAGGACCTCGTCAGAAAGTCAGCCGCCGTCACAACGCGCAGCTGTTTGGACCTTCCAAATATTTTGAACGGAAGAACTATCCTCCGGGCATGCATGGCCCGAAGTCACGCCGCAAACTCTCGGAATACGGTCTCGCGCTTTCCGAAAAGCAAAAACTTCGTTACATGTACGGTTTGTTCGAAAAGCAATTTCGGCATGTGTTCAGCAAGGCGCTCCGCAAACGCGGTGTCACCGGTGAAACACTTCTCCAGCTTCTCGAAACCCGTCTGGACAATATTGCGTTCCGTCTCGGTTTTGCCACCTCTCGCGCTTTTGCCCGCCAGCTCGTGGTTCATGGACACTTGAAGGTGAACGGCCGCAAGGTATCGTCTCCCTCTTACAACGTGAAGGCGGGCGACGTTGTGGAAGTGCGCGACTCCGCAAAGACCAAGGCGATCGTGCAGAAGAATTTGGAGACAAGTCAGATGCTTGTCGTCCCGGATTGGCTGGTGGTAAACAAAGAAGGCTTGAAGGGCGAAGTGAAGCGCATCCCAACACGTGAGGAAATTGCCCCCATCGTGAACGAGCGCCTCGTCGTAGAGCTTTACTCTCGGTAATCGAATTTCAAGAGCTGGCGTTCGACGTCCAGACGCCGGCTTTTTAGGAACATTTGGACGCAACAACGAATATATGAGTTCCGAACCTTTTCGGGACTAGATTAAAATCGTTAGAAAGCAACTATGGCTATTCAGTTAGGTCGTTTCGAAATGCCTTCGCGTCTTATTCGCGAGGATAACAGCGCAACCAACACGTATGCGAAGTTCACTGCCGAACCTTTCGAGGGGGGGTATGGACATACGCTCGGCAACTCGCTTCGTCGCACGTTGCTCTCTTCCATCGAGGGAGCCGCGATCACGGCGGTGAAGATCGAAGGGGCGGCACATGAGTTCACGTCGATACCCGGTGTTGTTGAAGATGTAACCGACATTGTCTTAAATTTAAAGAAGGTGCTCTTGAAAATGCATGACCGCGGCCCCCGCAGCGTGCTTTTGAGCGTCAACAAGGAAGGTGCCGTCACGGCCGGCGATATTAAGGCAGATCAGAACCTCGAGGTCGTCAATCCGGATCACTTGATCTGCACGCTCGACAAAAAAATGAAATTTGAGGCCGAGCTGGAGATCCGAGTGGGCCGTGGTTTTTGTCCCTCCGAAGAGAACAAGAAGAAAGACCAGCCCATCGGCATTATTCCGATTGACTCGATTTTTTCGCCGGTGAAGAAGGTTCGTTTTGCCGTGGAGAATACCCGCGTGGGCCAGCGCACCGATTATGACAAGTTGGTGATGGAAATCTGGACCGATGGACGAGTGACGCCCGACGAGGCTCTTTTGCATGCTTCGGCGATCACACGCCACCACCTCGACGTGTTCGTCAATTATGACAAGGACACCGTTGAGTTTGAGGAGGCCAAGCAGGAGGTCAACGAAGAGCAGGCGCGTCTGCGCAAACTGCTCAACATGAGCGTCAACGAGATCGAGCTTTCGGTCCGTGCCGCGAACTGCCTGAACAACGCGAATATCATCACCGTCGGCCAGTTAGCGCAAAAAACGGAGCAGGAAATGCTCAAATACCGCAACTTCGGCAAAAAATCGCTTAATGAAATCAAGGAAAAGCTGCAGTCGTTGGGACTTTCCCTGGGCATGAAATTTGAATCCGGACTGCTGGAAAACTTCAAGGAAGACTTCTCCGGAGCCGGAAAAGCCTAATCTACAATCCAAAAGACGCTCCCGATGGGGGTGTCCCGATGGAGGTTACTATGCGACATCGTGTAAAAACTTTAAAACTCGGACGCAAGACGCAGCATCGACATCTGATGCTCGCGAATCTTGTGTGCAGTCTCATTGAGAGCGGACGCGTGCAGACGACTTTGCAAAAGGCAAAGGCGGCGCGTTCCATCGCAGACAAAATGGTGACGCTGGGCAAGAAGGGAACTCTGCACCATCGGCGTTTGGCGCTTTCCCTCCTGCGCCAGGAGAAGGCCGTGCGCAAGCTTTTCTCAGAAGTCGCACCTCGGAGCGCTCAGCGCAATGGCGGCTACACCCGCGTCATCCGTCTGGGCCAGCGTATCGGCGATGCGGGAACGAAGGCGTTCCTCGAATTCGTGGATCAGGCTGTGCCTGCGGAAGCTGTGTCCGAGCCGGCCCAAGGGAAGGCCGAGGCGAAACCAAAGCCCGCCAAAAAAACAACTGCTAAAAAAACGGCTGCCCAAGGAGCCAAAACCACCGAGAAAAAAGACGCAGCAAAACAGGCGTCTTGAACCTTCTTAATCAAAAATCCCTGCTTTCCGAAAAGG